>JAZLGK010000084.1:0-29393 GCA_045616265.1 Candidatus Limivicinus sp.
GCGGCAGCTGACGGATAAAATGTGCTCAGATTTTGTCATTTTTTCTTGCAATACACAAAGTATTCCTGCGAAAAAATGCCTTCATCAGAACCCATTTTCTCTCGCCATCTGCTCTTGCCGCATTATGCGGTATTGCCTTAACAAATAAATCTGAAAAGGGATGAAACTTTTTTGCGCCCTGTTCGTATATAAGAGTGTAAAACAAATTATATAGGAGGCGCATAAAAATGGTAAAAGAAAAAATCATTGTTTGTATGGGAATTTTTCTCATTCTCGCCGTTCTAACTTCGTGCGCTTTTTATTACGGCAGCAACAGCAGCGCAGTTGTAAGAAACGACTTGGAGACCACCGGAAGGGTCATCTCTTTCGGCGTGAACGGGGGAACAGCTCTGACAGCACAGAGTGAAAGCCCTGTCAATTCTTTTCCTGTGGCACTGATAAGCTGATATATCACACTTTCTCTTCCTCTCTTTTCCTTTCTTCTTTGAATATCCGATGGTCGTAACGGCTGTCGGATATTCTTTTATTTCCCAACCCAATGCGACAGTATTTTTATTTCCCGTCTCCTATAATACGCATAAACAACATAAGGGGAGGGAAATACATGAAAAAACGGATCACGGCGCTTTTGCTGATGGCGGTTGCGTTCTGCCTGTGTACCTGTGCCGAGCGGGAACCCGAACCGAGACCGGATTATCTGCAGATGATGCTTGATGCGGCACATGAGGGCAGCGTAGATTTTGGACGGGGAATGGAAAGACTGCGCGGAATAAGCCCCGGAGAGGACGGCTATATCTCCTTTGATGAGCTGTATCTGCTCTCAAGATACATAACAAAAGCGTTTTCCAATCCACGCTATTCCGATCAGCTCCGCCTGTGTGCCGGAGAGATCATACTGAACCGCATGGCCGCACCGGAGTATCCGAACGAGATGGCTTCCGTTATTTTTCAGGAGGGAATGTATCCGGAGATCAGCGAGGAAGAACTGAACGAGTGCCGAAGCCCGACCAAAGCGAGCATAAAAACAGCCCTGCGTTTGCTGCAGGGCGAAAGAGTGCTGGAGGATGATGTCCTCATTCTGACAAAGCACCCGGCGGGCGAAATATATGCCTCATTCTGCGACGAATTGCTGGGAAATCTGTATCTATGCAGATGATTACCGATGAAATGCTTTTTCTCCGTCAAAAGGGTTTCGGTTATCGAGACCGGCAAGGGAAATGAAATTGAGTGAGGAATCGATATGGTCGCTCATGGCGCTCCGGGCAAGATCGGGCATTCTCATGCGGATCGCCGACACAACGGAAGTGTGGTTATACACAACGTTGGAAAGCCATGGATTGTTGACGCTGCTCTCGTCGCCGATGAAGTTGAGCATGGAGCTCTGGTACATGGTGAGCCGGGGAAGAATATGCTCGTAACTGCTGACGATGTACGGGTTGCCGCAGGAGTCGATGATAAGACGGTGAAAGGGCATATCGGTGTCTTTCATTCCGCGGACATCGCGCTTGAGTACACTGTCTTTAAAAGCGTCTGCCAGACCGTTCAGACGGTAAATGGCCTCTTCATCCATATTATGAGCGCACAGAGAGGCCGCTTCGCTCTCAATGGCGTCACGCACACGGTAGAGCTTTATCATGTCATCGATGTCGAGACTGAGCACAAAGCTTCCGCTTGCGTTTTCATGGGAGATAACGAAGCCGATATCCGTCAGATGCGCCACGGCGTCCGCCACGGGAGTCCGGGAAATGCCCAATTCTGCCGCCATCTGGTTGATATTCAGCTTTGTGCCGGGGCGTATCCGAAGATTGATGATATCATCATACAGCATTCCGGCAACAATGTCCTTGAGTTTCTCATCGGGATTCTGCACCATATATTGTTTCAGTGCGTATTGCTCCATAACGATTACCCCGTTATTTCAGAATAAAATGGCATACCGCGCCGAGTACGGCAAGATGCGCGGGATAGAAATAATAAAAGAATCTTGATTTTCTCCCCTCCGCACCGGAGTAGAGAAAGATAAGCACGGCCGACAGCGAGGCTCCGATAGAATAACACCATGCTGCCGTACTGTTAAGAGGAGAGTAGTGGAAAAAACTCCACAGCACAATGACAAGTGCCTGTATACTTCGTCTGCTCCTGAAAGAGTACAGCAGGACAATAAGAAGTAGCCCCGCATATCCGTAATCGGAACGTCCGAGAATCATATAGCTGATGGCGGCACAGGTGACAGAGGCGGAAATGAGTGCAGCAGTCGAGTATTGTTTTCTGTTTTCAAACATACGGAGAACACAGAGAACCGAAAGCGAACAGGCAAGTGTATAGAAAACATTCAGCTTTCCGCCTAAAAGCACAAATCCTCTTACTGTGAGTGAAATCCCGGCTGTAATATAGGCAGCCGAAGCCGATGTGAACGGTTTAATGCTTTTTCTGCGGTAACTTACCGCTAAAAAAGCCGCAGATACAATAATGAGGACAAATAGGTATTCTTTTTCGAAGCAGAAGCGGAAAAAGGATGCTTCGGCCGGAAGCTTATAATTTGCTTTGTCGAAGGCAAAAGTAAACGGGATCTGAGAGATCACGGCGAAAACGCACAGGCGGGAGAGATATTTTATCCGATCCCGGGTTTTCTCGAAGCCGTTGACAAGAAGAAATGCGTACAGCGGAAAAGCCATACGACCTAATGAGCGCATCACTATATACGGTGATGCGCTCATTTTGTTTGATAATGCGAGAGTATAACCCGCGTGGTCAACGAACATCGACACAAGGGCGATGATTTTCAGAATATACGAGCTTATCATTAATCGTCGTAATCGTCGTATCTGCCGTTGTAATTGCGCTTATTCTTGCTTCGGCCGCTGTCGCTGTAATCATCCTCGGAATTCGTCTTTTTCAGCACGATAAAGGCGCCGATACCGACGGCCGCTGCAACGAGCATTGCGATCAGAGGCAGGGCGAGCTGAGAAAGTAAACTCTTGTCGCTGCCCTTTACAGGTGCGGGTGTGGGCGAAGGCGAAGGAGTTGCGGAGGCGGTGTAGGTGACGGCTACGGGACTTGAGTAGACGACCTTACTGGTCTTGCTTCCGTCGGTTGCCCAGACGCCGACATAGTAGTATTTGATGCCTGCTGTGGTCTCGGGAACATAGCTTGCCGACTGTGCACCGGCAATGGCTGTACCGCTGGTATTGGAATTCTTATCGCTCTTGTACCACTGATATTTGAGCTGAGTCCCGGAGGTGTTGTCATCTACCGCGACTACTGCGAGAGACGTGTTCTGCCCCTGCTCAAGCACGGCGCCCTCGGGCTGGACGGAAATAGAAGGAGTGAGGATTGTGGCATTGGCGATCGGCACTGTTGGGATATACGGTGTGGGAGTCGCGCCGGGGATGTAAGAAGAGGTAACGGGCGTGGGTGTAGGATTGGGATTGTTCACGGTGATCCTTGCGGAATTGGTTATCTTAAACTGCGTTCTGGCGGCGTCCGCATAGAAAACACAGATAACGGACATACCGTTCATGGAGGCAGGGATATTGCTCAGAACGAGAGTGTTGGTATCCGCACCGTAGACCTGCAGACCGTTGATATAGGAGGGAGCTTCGTCGGCACGGTAGAAATTGTTGCTTCCGTCATTCCGGACGATACGCCACTGGAAAGCGACAGCTCCGTCCGCTCTGGCTATGAATGTGGCCTTGCCGCCGACATTGACGGTCTCACCGGTGGGGTGCTTGGTAATGTTGAGCTCACCGCAGTATACGGTCACCGCATCGGTATAGACGGGCTGGCTTTCGTCAACGCCGTTGGTGGCGGTGATAGCGCAGACATAGTAAAGCTTGCTCGGCGTATAGGAGGCGGGGACGGTATATATCGCTGAGGTAGCGCCGTTTATGGGGACAGCGTATCTCATATCATTCGTGCTGTTGCTGTACCACTGATATTTAAGCCCGACGCCGGCGCTCTGCCATGCGCAGGTCGCCTGAACGGAAAGAGTACCGCTCTGCCCGGGAGCCAGAGTGATGGATTTGGGCTGCGTGACGATCTGAGGAGTGGTTACGGGAGCTGTCGGGTCATAAGGGCCGCTGCCGCCGCCGTTCATGGAAATTACGCAGTGGTTGGAGCTGATCTTCCAGTCACCGCTGGAAACGATACACCAGAGCTCATCGTCAGAGTAGGCCTGAAACGAAATACTGGGATAAATGCTGCCGGTGAGAGCACCGGATCTGCTCCACCACTGATAGTAAATGGGACCGTCGCCGCCGGCAGCCTCTACGGTCAGCGTGACGGTTTCCCCGGGGGAGACGCTGAGCGAGGGCTTGAGGTTTTGCTTTATCCACAGGGTATCAGCCGCCGCGGAAACAGATACAACAAGGGTAAAAAGCATGACGGTGATGAGAAGCACCGCGAGTTGCCTTGTTCTTAACTTCTTCATTATTTCTTCCTCCGATATTTTGCTTTACATAACAACATTATATAACACCGTTTTTGCAATTACAAGAGCAAATCGTCTTTTCATGGCTAATAGACGCAGACTTCCTGAAAAAGTTGCACATACGGAAGAAATTTTTTATCCGTTCCGGTGCAATTTACCGCACCGAACAGGGAAAACGCTTTTCTGTCAAATAATGTTTTATCTGTAAGGCGGGAGCAGAACCTCCTTCAGACCAATGCCGTCAACTTAAGCAGGTATGTCTTTGCAAAACCAAAAGTAGAGTAAGCGATGATCAATTCAGCAAGAGCAGATACCGAGAAAAATCGGGTTCAGCTTTGCATAAGTTCGCGTAAGCCAAATCGAAGATTTGGACGCTCACTTATGACGATGGCACTTTTTTGCAGGAATACTTTGTGTATTGCAAGAAAAAGTGACGAAGTCAGAGCACAATTTTTCCGGCAGATGCCGAAGGTGAATTAATCAGCGCTTACTAGAGTGTCATTGTTGTGAAAGATAATCTCCCGACCTTCCCCGGAGGGGAAGGCAAAGAACGAAGTCTTTCCCGGCAATGACAAATCTTGATATTTATCAAATTTTAACCGGTACAGGCGGCTGTACGGTCGATCATGTTTTTTGCCATGTTTTTTATGCGTAAACCGGGATTTTTATTATTCCGGGCAGTTGCACAACAGAGAGCATGATGATATAATTGTTTTGATTCAGCAAGAATAAACAGGAAGGGAACGATTTTTTTGGAGAAAACAGAAAAAAAGGGCGCGGTCTCCCTTTTCAAAGCGCTTAATCGCATGAAGGCTTTCCGCAAGCTGACTGAGCAGGAATTCGCGTGGGTGCTTTACGATGTGGGTAATTCCGCATACACCATGCTTGCGTGCTCTCTCATACCCATCTGGTTTAAAAGCCTTGCAATAGGCTCGGCCCCCGGACAAATAACTTCAGACCAGGCAACGGCATATTATGCCGCCGCGATTTCCATCGTTACCGTTATAGTTGCTCTGCTTGGCCCCATCTGCGGCGCACTGGCAGACCACAGAGGCAGAAAAAAGATATTCTTTACGACGACAGTTGCCCTTGGCGTCGCAGGATGCGTTTTCAACGGCTTTACGACAAGCTGGGTGGCATTCCTCGTGCTGTATGTATTTGCAAAGATATGCTACAGCGCCTCCTGCACCTTCTATGACTCCATGCTTAACGATGTTACCACGGAAGAGCGCATGGATGAGGTCTCCTCCTACGGCTACGCGTGGGGGTATATAGGTTCCTGTATTCCTTTCACCGTTGCGCTTGTCGCATACGTCCTCGGCCCCGATATGGTGGGCGTGCTGTCCGATGCCGTTTCCAAAATCATCGGCTTTACAGTTACCGCCGCGTGGTGGATGATTGTTACCCTGCCTCTTATCAGAACATATAAGCAGTCAAACTATGTTGAGGTCGAGAATAACACCGTCGGCAAGACTTTCAAAAAGATTTTCTCCACATTAAAGCGCATTGCTGTGGAGGACAAAAAGGTTCTGTTCTTCCTGATAGCTTTCTTCCTTTATATCGACGGCGTCGGCACGATTATTGATAACTGCATCAATATCGGTACCGACCTCAATCTGGACACGGTCGGTCAGGTGGTGTTCCTGCTGGCAACGCAGGTGGTGGCCTTTGGCGGCTCTCTGGTGTTTGCAAAGCTTTCCAAAAAATACAGCACCGCAAATCTTATTCTTGTCTGCATAGTCGGCTATTTTGCCGTATGTCTGTACGCGCTGACGCTTAAAACCCTCCTGCACTTCGGCATCCTTGCATTCGGCGTCGGCTGCTTCCAGGGCTCCATCCAGTCTCTTTCCCGTTCCTACTACTCCAAGATCATCCCCGCCGAGAACTCCGGTGAGTATTTCGGCATCTATGATATTTTCTGCAAGGGCGCATCCTTCCTCGGCTCTGCCGTCATAGCGTGGGTCAAGCTTGCAGGAGGAACGATCAATGTGGCAGTCGCCTGTCTCGCGGTATTCTTCTTCTTCGGTTTTATCTTCCTCAAGCTTGCTGACAAGCAGGAGACAAAAAAGTAAATTTTCAAAAAAAATATGCACCCCGGTATGCTCCAGAACATACCGGGGTGAGTTTTTTGTATAAAAAAATTATTTTGCAAACCTGTCTATCCGCTCGAAGCACTCTTCCATGGCTCTGTCCATGATCTCCTGCACGGATTTCACATCGTGGATAATGCCGGAAATCTGCCCGACGGTAAGAACGCCCTCGTTCAGATCGCCGGTCTCGAATGCCTTTTTCAGCCTTCTGCCGGAGGCGAGAGGGCCGATCTGCTCAATGCCCGCGCCGCTTTCTTCCAGTTCCTTTACCCTGACGGCAAGACCGTTGTTCAGAACGCGGGTGGTGTTGGTAAAGCGCCGCAGCACCAGTATGGTGTCATTTTCCGTGACGTTTGCGGCGACAGCGGCCTTGAAAGCCTCATTCGCCGGGGCTTCCTTTGAGAGAAAGAAGCGCGTCCCCATGCACACACCCTCCGCGCCGAGCATCAGAGCCGCCGCCATGCCGCGTCCGTCGCCTATACCGCCCGCACATATTACGGGAATATCCAGCGCGTCTACCGCGGCGGGAGTGAGACTCATGGTGCCTATGTCATTTTCGCCCACATGACCTGCCGCGTCAAAGCCGTCGATAATTACCGCATCGCAGCCGATGGATTGGGCTTTAAGCGCGTGCTTTACACAGGTGCATTTGTGCACCGTCTTCATGCCCGCCGCCTTAAAATAGGGCATGAGCTTGTCGGGAAGTCTCCCGGAGGTCTCGATGATCTTCACGCCCTCTTCGATACAGACCTTGACATAGGCGGGATAATCCGGGGGGGCGAGGGAGGGCATGAGCGTGAGGTTGACGGCAAAGGGCTTATCCGTAAGCTCTTTTGTTCTTTTCAATTCTGCGCGGAGATCTTCGGCTGTGGCGAAGGTCGCAGAGGACAGTACGCCGAGACCGCCCGCGTTGGAAACGGCGGCGACAAGCTCCGCTTTAGCAAGCCACTGCATGGCTCCCGAGAGGATGGGACGCTCAATGCCGAACAGCTCGGTTATTCTTGTGGTTATTTTTCTTTCCATTTTATCGATTCCTTATATCAAAAAGATGCTGTTTTTTAGCCGCCTCGGTCAATTCCTCGCGAAAATCCGGATGGGCGATTGAAATGAGCAGCTCTGCGCGTTCCCAGGTGGTTTTGGCGCGGAGATCCGCGATGCCGTACTCGGTGATGACGATGGGACAATAGCTTCTGGGTACGGTGACGATGGTACAGGGGTCAAGAGTCGGCCGTATGCGGGAGTGCAGTTTGCCGTCCTTGTCGGTGAAAGTGGAGGACAGGCAGATAAGTCCTTTGCCGCCTTTGGAGCGGGAAGCGGCGATGATAAAATCAAGCTGACCGCCGGTGCCGCTGATCTGGCGAATGCCGGAGCTTTCAGAGGCTACCTGACCGTAGAGGTCTATTTCGAGAGCGTTGTTGAGACAGACCATGTTGTCGTTCTTCGCGGTAACAAAGGGGTCGTTGGTGTAGTCAACAGGGGCTATCATGCAGTCGGGATTGCCGTCAAGAAAGTCATAGAGCTTTTTTGTGCCGGTGGCGAAGGTGTAGACTATTTTGCCGGGGTCGGTGGTTTTGTATTTGTTGGAGATACAGCCGCCTTCATACATGGAAACATAGGCGTCGCACAGCATTTCGGTGTGAACGCCCAGATCACGAAGGCCGGACTGTCCTATAAGCTGTCCCACGGCGTTGGGCATGGAGCCGATACCGAGCTGGATGCAGGCGCCGTTTCCGACCTGACTGACTACAAGGTTTGCGATCTTCTCGTCAACCTCGGTGGGCGGCGGCGTGGGAACCTCGATCAGCGGCCGGTTGGGTCCCTGAACAAAGCAATCGATCTGACGGACGTGTACTTTACTTGCTTCATCGCAGAAACAGCGGGGAACCTTTTCGTTGATCTCGGCGATGACATATTTTGCGTATTTCAGATAAGTCGGGGTAATAGACGAGGAAGTACCAAGGTTTACATAACCCTGATCGTCCGGCGGTGCGACCATGATCATGGCAACGTCAATGCTGCCGACTTTGCCGGTCCGTATGGTGTCGGGACCCTGACTGTAATTCATGGGGATGTAACGGCACAGGTCATGGTCGCAGAGCTTGCGGCTGGCGGGAGAAAAATGCCAGTCATTATACATTACGTGCTCCATTTTCGGATCGGCCAGCACAACGGCAGGCGGGAAGGGGCAGGTGGTAGAGCGAAGAAGCACATTCGTAAACTCGCTGACGCGCTTGGCCAGTGCCGCGTCGAGATACGTCGAGGCCATGACAAACTCGCCGTAGACAACGGTATCGCCGCTCTTTACGACCTTGACAGCCTCGTCAACATCTTTGAATTTTGAAAAATAATCCTTTTGCCAATCCATTAAGATCCTCCGAAACGGCTTGATTTATCTGCCTTTGAACTCCGGTTTGCGTTTCTGCAGAGCGGCGGTGAGACCTTCGCGGCAGTCGTCGGTCTGGGAGGCGAAGATCTGTGAGATCGCCTCAAAGTCGCGGTTCTGCTCAAAGGATGCGGAAACCGCATTTCTTATAACGCGTTTCTGCAGCATCAGCGCAACCGCAGGACCCGCGGCGATACGGGCGGCGTATTTTGCGGCGGTGGGAATAAGTTCCGCACCGGGAACGACCGCATTTATAAGACCGAGGGAGAGAAGCTCGTCCGCCTTGAGAGTTTTAGCGGAGAAGAGAATTTCACACGCCTTGTTGTAGCCCACGCGCTGCGTGAGGAACCAGGTGGAGCCGCTGTCCGGACAGAAGCCGAGCCCGGTAAAGGAGAAGCCGAAGGAGGCGGCATCGGAGGCGAGCAGAATATCGCACGCCATGGCGGTCGCAATTCCCGCGCCGAAGGCGGGACCGTTGATCGCGGCGATGACGGGCTTTTTCACGTTGTAGAGAGCGCGCACCATGTCGGCAGTGCTGTCAACATCGTAGATGGCGCGTTTCCTGTCCTGATTCATGGCGGCAAGCTCCTGAAGATTGCCGCCGGAGGTAAAGCCGCGTCCCTCGCCGGTGAGCACAAGCACCTTGACCGCGTCGTCGGCTTCGGCGTTTGCAAAGGACTTGTTCATCTCATGGATAAGGTCGGGAGTAAAGGAATTGAGCGTATCAGGGCGGTTCATGGTGATCCATGCCACGCCGTTTTCAACCCTGTAAAGGGGAGTTTTTTCAGTATTCACGATCTTACACCTCAGAAAAGGCTCATTTTGGCCTTTAAAGTCGCTTCGCACTCGGCGACAGTATCATCAATAATGGCCTTGCAGGACTTTATCTCATAGATACGGCCGATGCTCTGACCGAGCAGGAAGGCGGCGCCCTCTCTGTCGCCCTCGGTGAGAGCGGTGAGCAGCTTCTTGCCGGAGGTTGCGCGGACAATGTCGCTCTTTGCCTCTTCACCCAGCTTTTCCAGCTCGTTTACCTTGGCGACAACGCTGTTCTTTACGCCGCGTGCCTGCAGGAGACTGCCGCAGAAAAGCTCGGTCTTGGTCTCGTCCAGCTCAACGATCCAATCCTTGATGTTCTGATGGATCCAGCATTCCTCGGATGCCATGAAGCGGGTAGCCATCATGATGCCGTCCGCGCCGAGACAGAGAGCCGCCGCCATGGACTTGCCGTCCACCATACCGCCGGTGCAGAGGATGGGGATGTGCACGGTCTCTGCGACCTTTGCCAGCAGAACGGTGGTGGCGACGTTGTCATTCAGAGGATGTCCGCCCTCTTCAACGCCCGCGACGATCACCGCATCATAGCCCAGCTTTTCGATCTTTGCCGCGTGGCGTACCGCGCCGACCTTGTGGGTGATCTTAACGCCCGCCTCGTGGAGCATGGGGATGTATTTGGTGGCAAACATTCCGGAGACCTCGATATTGGTGACTTTTTCTTCGGCGCAGACGCGGAAGAAATCGTCGAAAACCTCCTCGGTGATACGGAAAGAGGGCATGAGAGTGATATTCACGCCAAAGGGCTTGTCGGTGAGTGCCTTGACCTCCTTGATGGCGGCGCGAAGACTCTCGCCGCTCACGTGCTGGTCGGCGGTGATGCAGCCCATGCCGCCTGCGTTGGAGATGGCGGCGCAGAGCTTTGCGTCGG
This sequence comes from Candidatus Limivicinus sp., assembly GCA_045616265.1. Classification (GTDB taxonomy): domain Bacteria; phylum Bacillota; class Clostridia; order Oscillospirales; family Oscillospiraceae; genus Limivicinus. The sequence goes on from JAZLGK010000084.1 coordinate 10,608, forward strand.
TGACCCACAGCATACCGCCGCAGATAATGGGATATTCAATGCCGAAAAGTTCGGTAATTCTGGTTTTCATATTTTCAATTCTCCTGATAATTATTGAATTTGAAGAACATACTGCTGCAATCTAAAAACCTGTCATTGTTGTGAAAGACAGTCTCCTTGGCTTCCCCACTGGGGAAGCCCCGCCCGCAGGCGGTGATGAGGTCTCCCGTAAAAAACGTCGGATATTCTGCATATTTCAACGTGCGCTACAGCGCAAAGACCTCATCCGCCCTTCGGGCACCTTCCCCAAAAGGGAAGGCTTATTATGACATTCCGGAAGATTGTACAGGTTTATACTGAATGAATATATTTAATCTATCATCTCAAACACGCCCGCTGCGCCCATGCCGCCGCCGATGCACATGGAGACGAGACCGAGGTGATTGCCTCTGCGTTTCATCTCGCCCATGAGCTTGATGGTAAGGTAAGCGCCGGTGCAGCCCAGAGGATGTCCGAAGGCGATGCCGCCGCCGTTTACATTGACAATCTCCTGATTAAGCCCGAGAGTGTCGATGCAGGCGAGGGACTGGGAGGCGAACGCCTCATTGAGCTCGATAAGCTCAATATCGCCGAGCGTCACGCCCGCAATGTCGAGAGCCTTCGGAATAGCCTCGATTGGGCCGAGCCCCATGTAGCCGGGGTGAACGCCGCGAACGGCAAAGCTCTTAAATCTTACCAGAGGTTTCATGCCGTGTGCCTTTGCAAATTCTTCCTCCATGAGGATGACAAATGCCGCGCCGTCGTTCATCTGGGAGGAATTGCCCGCCGTGACGCTGCCGCCCATGCGGAAAAGCGGCTTGAGCTTTGCAAGCCCCTCAATAGTGGTATCGGGACGGACACATTCATCCATTGCAAAATCGACTTCCTTGAAGGAGGGACGGCCGTTTTCATCCCTGCATGGCAATTTTGCCTTGACGGGGATGATCTCGTCAACAAACTTCCCGGCCTTGATCGCGGCAGCGGCCTTCATGTGGCTGTTGTATGAAAATTCGTCCTGACGCTCACGGGAAATGCCGTACTTTGCGGCGACGTTCTCGGCGGTAACGCCCATGGTCACATAATTGTCGGGATAAGTGCCGAAGCCTGCCGCATCGGGGATGATGGAGACGCGGTGCATCTGCACCTTGGACATATTTTCAAGTCCGCCGGCGACGATGCACTTCGCCTGCCCCGCCATGATGGCGTTGGCGGCGGAGGCGATGGACTGCAGACCGGAGGAACAGAAGCGGTTGACGGTCTGACCGGCGGTGGTGAGGGGGAAGCCGGAGGAATCGGCAAGGATACGGCCTATATTGAGCCCCTGTTCTGCCTCGGGAATGGCGCAGCCGCAGATAAGGTCTTCCGCAAGCTCCGGGTCAAAGCCGGGATTTTTCGCAAGGATGCCCTTGAGCACCTGCGTGCCGTAATCCACACAGCCGGTGTATCTGAGAGAGCCTTTGATGGCCTTTGCTATGCCGGTGCGTCCGTAAGCAACGATAACAGCGTTTTTAAGTTCCATGGTTTCCCCTCCTTAATTGCGGACCGGCTTGCCGGTGGTGAGCATACCTCTGATACGCTCCTGCGTTTTGACGTTTCTGCACAGCTCCATGAAATACTTCCGTTCGAGATAAAGCACATCGTCCTCGGTGATCTGCTCACCGGAGAGCGCGTCTCCGCCGGAGAAGATCCTCGCCAGCTTTTCAACTATAACAGCATCGTATTCTGTCATAAACCGGCCGTTGAGCATCACATTGACGGTCGCCATGAGGTGGGTATAGCCGTGCTCACCGGAGGCAGTGACCGTACCCTTCACGGGAGCGATCCAGCCGCAGTCGGCAAGAGTCGCGGCGTACAGCTTGGCTTTTTCAAGCACTGCCGCTGCCTTGGGAACGACCACGTCGCCGCGGCGGAGGTAATTGTTTCTGAATGCTTCCTCGGCGCTCATGGAGAACTTCGCCTGAGCGATGGGGAGCACGATTTTATCAAGAGCGGAGATGATGGCGGACATCTGCCCATATTCAAGTCCCTCAGTGGCACGGAACAGCAGCTCAGCGCATCCGCCGCCGGAGGGAACGAGACCCACGCCCATTTCAACGAGACCCGCGTACAGCTCCTGAGAGGCAACGACCCGACCCGCGTGGAGCAGTATTTCGGCGCTTCCGCCGAGAGCCTGACCGGATGCCGCCGCGACAACGGGCTTCTTTAAATATTTGATAGCCATGTTGGCGTCCTGCAGACACTTGACGGATTTTTCGAGAACGTCAAGCTGACCGGCAAGGATCGTCTGCCCGACCTGCGCCAGATTTGCGCCCGCGCCGAAGTTTGCGCCGGGATTGGCAATGACCATTGCCTTGAAGCAATTGCATTTTTCCACCTCTGCGGCGGCCTCGAGCATCAGCTCGGCAGACTCCATGGAGATGGTGTTGGCCTTGGTCTTCATGGTGAACAGGGCAATTCCGTCGCCCATATCCTTCAAAGCAGCGTCGGAATTTTCCGCAACGGTTTTGAAGGAGGGATCGGAAAGGCTGAGATAGGGGAGAGCTTTCACGGAGGCGGCGGTATAGAAGCTGCCGTCCTTTGCGATCTTCTCTTCGACCCACGCGGGGACCTCATAGCCTTCCTTCTTCATCAACTCAAGCATCCTGCCCGCACCGATATAATCGCACAGCTCAAAGGGTCCCTTGATCCAGTTGTAGCCGCCGCGCATGGCAGTGTCGATATCCTCAAAGCCGAAGCTTATCTGCTCACAGAGCATCATGGCAAGCCACATGGGTTCGATGACGACCCTGCGCACAAACGCACTTTCCGGGAGATCGGTGAAGAGCATGGCGCAAAGGCGTTCTTTCTTATCCCTGATCCCGGCGATGGACTCAATATTCACGCGCTCAAGCGCGACATATTCCTTCTTGTTGTAATCCCATACATAGCGCTCGGTACCCTTTGCGCCCTTGACCTTTTTGTAGAAACCGCCGTTGGTCTTGTTGCCGAGAATGCCGAGAGCGACAATGTCGGAAAGGACCTGCGGTCTGTTGCGGTAGGGCTTTTCAAAATCGGGGATGGCGGCGGTGCTGAGGTAGTCAACCGTGTGCTCGCAGATGTCGAGCCCGACGAGATCCATCAGCTTGAATGCGCCCTGCTTGGGACGGAAAATAAGCTCACCGGTGAGAGCGTCGGCAAAAGCGAAGCCATAGCCCATATTTACGGTGGTGTTCATGACGGAGGTGAGCGCCATGGAGCCGATGCGGTTGGCGATAAAGCCCGGCTCATCCCTGCAGATGATGGGAGTTTTGCCGTAGAGATCGTTCATGACCTTGGCAACAGCCTTGACGGTCTCATCGGGAGTTTTGCTGTGGGGAATAAGCTCAACAAGATCCATATAGCGCACAGGGTTAAAAAAGTGAATGCCCATGAAGCGCTTCTGCCAGTCCTCGGGGAACTCCGCGGCAATATCGGCGATGGAGATGTTGGAAGTGTTTGTGCCGACGACAGTGTTTTCACCGCAGTGCTCAAAGATGAACTGCATGGTGCTGCGTTTGATGGAGAGCGTTTCGGCAACGGCTTCGATAACGATGTCGCATTCTTTGAGAACGGCGGCATCCCTATCCTGATCCGCGCAGAAAACGTTTGCTTTGATGCGTTCCGGGCAGGAGCCCTTCATCTCACCTTTTTTGACAAGTGTTTCGATTGCTTTGGACGCTCTCATACGTCCGGTTTCTTCGCCTTTCCCGCGAACCATCAGAACCACATCGAGCCCTGCTCTTGCACCGCAGGCGGCGATGGCGGCACCCATTGTACCTGCGCCGACTACGGCAAGCTTAGTGATTGTTTTACCCATGTTTTCCCCTTTCAAAATAGTATTAGTCACTTGTAAAACTCTGAGAATTCAAAAAAGGATTTTCAGAGTGACTGATTATGGATTCTCTCTGTCGCACCGTAGGGAACGGTCCTGACCGTTCCGCCGACAAGCAGCAAGCCGATCCTTTCCGAAACGGTCAGGAGCGTTCCCTACAGTATGTAATTTACATGTTATTTGCTGAAATGTCCGACTTTTACAATTGCCTGATGAGATATAATAATTTTCTCTTTTTTTCGGAATACTATACCCGACCGAGCGAGTATACGGAATAAGCTTTCAGCCGGAAGAATCAAATCTGTTCCGACCACAAAGATTATCATACCACCGGAACACATCGATTTCAAGGGTAAACTGTGAATTTTCAAATAACAATTCAAAATATTGCTTAAATTGTGACTTGTATTTTGACTAAAAAAGGTATATAATACACAGAAAATGAGGAGTGTTGCCCGGAACAGAGAAACAGAGAAGAGATGCGGCTAACTGTTCCGACCATGTTATGTAAATGAGAATTGGTGAAATCGCTGTTCCCACTTTGGAGGAACTGTTCATAAACAGAATAGAAGAGCAGATTTTTACCGGCCGCCTGAAACCCGGCGATAAGCTCCCCTCCGAGCGTCAGTTGCAGGAGGATACGAAGATCAGCAAGACCGTTATCCATGCCGGACTTGTGACGCTTGAAAAAAACGGCTTTCTGGAGATCAAGCCGCGCTGTGGCGCTTTTGTGACCGATTATACCAAAACCGGCTCTCTGGAAGCGCTCAATGCTTTTATCCGCCACAACGGCGGGATCATGACAAAGAAACAGGCAAGCTCGTTTTTTGAGTTTCGCATTGCGGTGGAGGGGATGGCGCTCCGAGCGGTCGCAAAAAACCATACCGATATGATGATCGAGGAGCTTGAAGAGCTGATCTCAAAGGCAGAAAAGGTCGCAAAGAGCAAAGACTGTGATATGAACACGCTCACAGAGCTTTTGTTTCGTTATCAGCGTGCCGTCTGCGTCTTTTCCGGCAATGAGTTTTTTCCGCTGCTGCTCAATGAGTTTAAGCCTATTATTCTGCGTTTCTGGGAAGTATCTGTCAACAATTTCGGCGCGGAGAAAAATGTGCGCCTGGCAAGACGCTTTCTTAACGACATTATATCCGGTGATGACGAAGCGGTCTACCAGCGCCTCGTGAAAAGCTCGACCGAGTATATAAACTGCTATCTTTGAAAATAAGCAGTTATTTATAAAAATCTTATTATATGGAGGAAACACAATGGAAGACCTTAGCTATCTGACCGCGTTGGACGCCGCCGCAAAAGAAAATGCGGCTCTGGCACGCAAGTCCTACGACAAAGAGATCCCGGCCGAAATCAAGTATGACGACAAGCCTCTCAAATGGTGGTTCAACAAGTGGGCAGAAGAGAATCCCGGCAAGCCCTACGCCGTACTCGGTGATCTGGTGCTGCCCTACGGCTACTGCAACGATGTGGCACGGCGTCTTGCCAACGCTTTCCTTGACCTCGGCGTCAGGAAGGGCGACAGGATTGCCATCATGGCTCCCAACGTCCCCCAGTATCTGCTTGCCATGCACGCCGTATGGAAGATCGGCGCCATCGAAGTTCCCGCAAATCCCCTCTACACCGTTCCCGAGCTGAAGGGTCAGTTCAATGACTCCGGCGCGGAGACCGTTGTTGTCATGGCCGCATTCGCTCCCAAGGCCATTGCCATGCTTCAGGACCCCGAAAGCTGTGTAAAACGTGTCATTGCCTTCCAGCTTCCCTCCGGCGCTGTGGAGCTGCCGCAGGTCGAGGGCCTGTATGACTTCAATCAGCTCGTCGGCACGCATCCCAACACCGAGCCCGATGTGGAGATCAGCATGGACGATCCCGTCCGCCTCCAGTATACCGGCGGCACCACCGGCATTCCCAAGGGTTGCGTTCTCACCAACAAGATGGTTTACACCATGGGTCTGCGCACCGCGATCTGGACGACCAGAAACTTCACCATGGTCGAAAAAGACAAGGTCGTCACGCTGGCGGCGATTCCTCTCAACCATGTCTACGGCTTCAACGCCAACGTCGGCATCACTCTCACCTGCGGCGGCACGATCATTGTTGTCCCCCAGCCCAAGCCCGACGCACTGCTTGCCGAGATCGTGAAGAACAAGCCCAACATCTTCGCCGCCGTTCCCGCCATGCTCATCGGCCTTCTGAACACCGAGTCCGTCAAGGCAGGCAAAGCCGACCTGACCTCTCTCAAGGGCGTGTTCTGCGGCTCCGCTCCCTGTCCTGTCGCCGTTATCGAGCAGATCGAGAAGCTGACCGGCGCAAAGATCGTCGAAGGCTACGGTATGTCCGAGACCTCCAACATCCTCACCATCAACCCCATGGATATCCGCAAGCCCGGCTCCGTCGGTGTTGCCGTTCCCGATACCGATCTTGTTGTCGTTGACGCGAACGACGGCAAGACTCCCGTCAAGTACGGCGAGACCGGCGAGCTGATCTGCCGCGGTCCTCAGGTCATGGAGAAGTACTGGGAGAAGCCCGCCGAGACCGCCGCTACCATCAAGAACGGCTGGCTCTATACCGCCGATATCGTTATGATGGACGAGCAGGGCTTTATCACCATCATGGACCGCAAGAAGGATATGATCATTGTCAACGGCTTCAATGTATTCCCCAGAGAGATCGACGAGGCCATGTTTGCCAATCCCAAGGTAAAGGAAGCCTGCGCTGTCGGCGTGAAGCACCCCACTAAGGGCGAAGCTCCCGTACTTTACACCGTCCTCAAGGAAGGCGAGAGCATGGACGCCGCCGAGGTCGAGGCATATCTGCGCAAGTCTCTTGCACCTTATAAGATCCCCGTGGCATACGAATTCATTTCCGAGCTTCCCAGAACCGCCGCCGGCAAGGCCGACCGCAAAGCTCTCGTAAAGCTCTACGAGGAGAAGAAATAAAAAAATTCCCCTGCCTTCCCCAAAGGGGAAGGCAGGGGAGTCATAAGGCATAATCGGAGGATTTTCCAATGTTTGAAAGCAATTATTTTCTTTTTTCGCTTGAAAAGGGTATCGGCGTTCTCACACTGAACCGCGGCCCGCTGAATATATTCGATAAGGATTTTTATGAAGAGCTGAGCAAGGCCGAGGATTATATCGCCGAGCAGGAAGGCATCCGCTGTTTGATCATCAACGCAAACGGCAAGTGCTTCTCCGCCGGGATCGACCTCAACTACCTTGCAAACGTCAGCTCCGAGTACGTTCTCAAAAAGCTCCCGTGGCTCCAGAAAATTTACGGTTTCTGGCAGGAGCAGAACTATCCCGTCATCGCCGCCGTGCAGGGTCTCTGCGTAGGCTCCGGACTGGAATTCATTCTCGGCTGCGACATCCGCATTGCCTCGGAGGATGCAAAATTCGGTCTTCCCGAGGTCCAGCTCGGTCTTGCTGCCGACATGGGCGGTACGGCGCGTCTTACCCGTCTTGTAGGTCTGGGACAGGCAAAGCGCATCGCGCTCTGCGGTGAGCAGATTGACGCGCAGGAAGCTCTGCGGATCGGTCTGGTGGAGATCGTTGTTCCTCTCGAGCAGCTCAACGAGCGCGCCATGAAGATTGCAAAGACCGTTGCCCACAGCCCCGAGGCCGCTGTCCGCTTTGCCAAGAAGGGCATCAACGCCACCGATGAGGGCGGTCTGCGCGCCGGACAGATGTTCGAACAGGCACAGTCCACCTACTGTTGCGGCACCGAGGATCTCAAGAACGGCATCAAGGCGTATATGGCCATGATAGCCGCCAAGAGCAAGGCAAAGGCCGAGCAGAAATAAACATAAAAGACCAAAGGGACTGTAGCAAAATGCGCATTTCGCACAAAACCTGCCATTGCGAAACCAGTGCTCACACTTAAGTAAGCCTCCAAATCTTTGATTTGGCAAGGCGCACTTAGTGGCAATCCGTTTCCCTTAACATCGTTGAAATTTCAACATTTTTAAGGATGCGGATCCCTTCGCCCACACCATAGTAGAACTTCTTGGAAACTTGTTCCCTAAGAAGTTCTCTATACACAGCAGTGACATCGGTCACTGGTTCTTCAATGACAAATTTGTGTATTATGACAATAATGCTACAGCCCCTTCAGACTGTCACAAAAACAGGAGGTGCCCAAATGAATGATTCCGGATCAGGCAAAAAAACCGTTGGCAGATTCCTTTTGTTTCTTCTTTGTATGATAATGATCAGCTGTATGTTGGGAAGCGGTTTTGTTTCCGCAGGTGCTTTCCGCTCCGCATCCGACTACAATATCGGCGATGAATTTCTTTTCGGTCATTACGAACAGGATAACGACACCAGAACAAGCGCAAAAAAAGAGGATATTGCATGGATCATTATAGACATTGATGATGACAATCTTTTACTTTTGAGCAAATACGCTCTGGACAACATTCCTTACCAGTCCAACGGCACAAAAACAACATGGTCAACTTCCCGCTTACGCGAATGGCTCAACGGAGTATTCCTCAAAACAGCATTTACATCTGATGAAATAGATATGATCGTTGAGACAACGCTTGATAATCCCCCCAATCACAAGCATACCAAGGTGGACTCCGGCAGTATTACAAACGATAAGGTTTTCCTGCTCAGCGAATATGAAGCAAGCGATTCCTACACCACAAAGGATGTCAGAAAATGTATCGCCACAAAATACGCGCAGGGTCGCGGAACATGGACTGACTGCGACGATCTTTGCTCGTGGTGGCTGAGGACCCTCGGGTGCAGCAACACGAGCGCAATGTATGTCGGAACGGACGGTAATTCCGTCAATGACGGTTTCAATGTAAGCAAGCTCGTCTGCGGAGTTCGCCCCGCGCTCTGGATCGACCTCAGCAAAGCCAAATAACAAAAAAGGCTCTATGTCAATAGTTAGGGTAGAGCCGGTTTTACCAAAAAGAAAAAGTCTTGAAAACTGTTTTTTCAGTTTCAAGACTTTTCTTTTTTCGGACCTATTTTGCTACAGCTCTATTTTTGTGCTGCCTTCCCCTCTCGCCCTTAATGACATTGTGCCTTTCAGCAGGAGAGATTTTTTGCGTTATACGCTCTGGTTTCTCGGGATCGCGTCGTAATGCTTCTGCAGCAGCGGCTCAATGAGAGCTATAAGCTTCATATCAAGATTGAAGAAGTAGATGGTGAAGGTCCCGACGAACAGCAGCACGGCCACGGCCAACAGCTTCAAAAGAAATTTTGTAACTTTACACATGGTATTCTCCTCATGCAAATTTTTATGTGTTTTTCACCGATGTACCGTAGGGAACAGACTTGTCTGTTCCGCAGACAAACAGCAATTCGGTTTTTCCCGGAACGGTCCCTAAAGGACTAGCTTCGCGTCGCAAGACCGTTCCCTACCGTGAGCGGTGAATTATGCATTCTGCATTATGCATTTTATAAAGCGTTTCCGTCGTCGGGAAGTACCTCAATACTGGGATCAAGCGGCTCTTCGCGCATAACGGTGCGCATATAGGCGCTGAACTGACCGCGGATGGCGTTTCTGGTGTAAACTCTCGGGTCGCACAGGTCGTGGCTGACCCAGACAAGGTTTATGCCGCGCTCGCGTGCCTGTTCCTCAAACTGACCGTGCATTCCGCACAGAGCCTTGCAGGACATATGCTCCCACATCATGACCATATCCGCGTTCATCTTCTCACAGAACTCCCACAGCTCGTCAACAAGAACGGCGTAGCCGCCGTGAGTGCGGTTTCTCATTATCATGTTCTCGTTGAGCCATGCCATGTCATAGTAAGCCTGCTCTCTGTTCTCGGGAGTATCTTCCTCGGCTATTTCGCGCTCGATGACCATGGAGAGCATATCGGTCAGCGGCACGACGCCCCAGCACTGAATCATCCAGTAGAGCATATCAATGCAGTACTGTGGCTGAACGCCCCAGACGATGCAGCGGTGGCGGTACTCCTTTGCCATCATGGTCTTTCTCTCATAGCCGCGCATGACGAGCTTGTTGATCTTTTCGTTTATCGGCGGGAAGTCCGCGCTTCTGCCGCAGTTGCCCATGTAGTTGGTGTCGTTATACAGTGAGAACACCGCGCCGACAAACTGCGGGTAGTTGGTGGAGTTTATCTCAAGCCACTGGAGACGGTCGCGGGTGGTCTGGTTGACGCGTTTGGCGCACTCAAAATATGCTTTCCAATCCCACTTGACGCCCATCTGATCCTCGACGAACTTAATGGCTTTTTTGATGTCCTCGGCGGCGTATTTCTGCACGTCCTCCTCCTTGTGACGCATGGGAGCGACAAGCTGGAAGGTGGGTATGCCGTATTCACGCTCAAGACGCTTTGCAATCACGCCGTTTCCGAGCAATGAGCCGTCACAGGTGGTGTTGACCTGAACAGCACACTTGCCCAGCACCGGGAAGTCATCGTCTATTGAGATACCGACCTCGGCCTCGGGCATGGGGCAGACGTCGCCGGGCAGACCGAACTGCTGCGCCACGTCAAGATAGTGTGTGGTGGAATACTGGTTAAGGAGATTTGCGGAGAACATGGTGGGGACTTCGCGCAGAGTTGCCTTGACCGTCGGGAAGCCCATCATGAAAGCGGTCATGGCGTTTTCATCGCAGAGAACGCAGTTTTGGGAGTGCTTTACATCATTGCCCGTTCTCCTGTCGCCCCGCAGACAGTTCTTGATCGACTCGGCTACGTCGTAGGCGACAAAGTCCATGGCGGTGTGGGTGATGCGCAGCGGTTCATCGCGCAGACCGATGGTGAATTTATCAAGCATATGGGGCAGAAACAGATAATTGGATACCCAGCGGTAGCGGAAAAGACCCTTGACAAAGCCCCGGCTCATGGAGACGTTGACCATCACCGACCACAGATACAGCCATCTTGAGTAGTCATACATCGTGTCCCTGACACCGCGCCATTCGCGGCGTTTACGGACGCGGAGCTTTTCACTGTAAAGAACGCCGAGCTGCTGATCGCCTTTGCGCTTCTTATTGTTGAAAACGGTGACCATTATCTGACACCTCCCTGAATCCTCTTTATCTCAATACTCTCGACAAATGCCTGAACACGGGTGCGCATCTGTCCGACGGAGGAAGAGATGTTGTAGGGGCGATCCACGGAGAGCACGGGGAAGTGATAATCGTCGCGGAGCATGACCGAGCCGCTCAGTCTCTCATATGCCCACGGGTCGCAGAACTTGACCTGCTCGTAGATAACGCCGTCAGCCTTGTACTCCTTTGCAAGGTCATAGACATACTGCTTTCTGCCGTAGACCTTTTCCATATTCATCATGCGCGGGCACTGGCAGGAGTGCACGTAATGGCGGCAGACCTGCGTGAGGGCGGATTCCGTATCGTTGAGCTCAATGGGATCGCGGCCCGGAAGAGAGCCAAAGCAGAAGCGGTCACAGCAGACATAAGCGCCGGACTCCTCGATGAGCTTGATAAGGCCGCTGTCGTCGATCTCGGAGCCGACGACCATCACGCGGGCACGGAAGCCCTTTTCGTCCGGCTCACGGGTTTTGAGCTCTTCGAGTGTTTCTTCCAGCTTATCTATAATGAGATACTTGGGACAGAGATAAGTGGCGAGGGTAAGTATATGGAATTCATAGCCGGTAATGCGGGGCTTCAATTCCTTGCGGTATTCGCCTATTGCGCGGATAACGCGGCAGACGCGGTTGTGCTCCTCAACTGCCTTACGGATGGAGGCATCGGAGATGTCAATGCCGTATTTTTCGTGCAGCGGGTTAAGAATGTGATTCTTGCACTGAAGCTCAAGCAGCTCAACGCCGTTCTCGTCGTCCTTGAGCGGAATTTCCATGTACTGATGGAAGAAATTCGGCTTGTCCCTGCCCATGGTTTTGAGAAGCTCCATGTTCTCCGCACAGCGGTTTATCATGGTGCAGCCGTCGGGGGCGATAAGGCAGTCGGTGAAATTGAACCCCCCTTCGATTGCTCGTTCCAGCAAAGCACGGCTTGTCTCGCACAGCAGATTCGTCATGTAATATGTAGCGATGTCCATAGAGCCGGTGTTGGGGGCGGAAAGACGGATGGCAAAGGCTCTGTCAAGATCCATCAGCGGCTCGGGAGTGTTTTCACAGACATAGCCGACGCATATGTTACCTTCGTTCTGTGCCCGGATGATAAGCTCATTATTGGCGGTCTGAAGGAGATTTTCAAAATAAAGCAGATATTTCAGATCTCTCATTTGATCCCTCTTTTCCCTTAATAATACCGAATATTTACAAGGTAGTTAATATTTTATCAAAGCAGGCATTTCAATGCAATCAGCAATTAAAATTTCGGCCATTTGCATAATTCTGCATATTCGTTTTCGTGTATTATTGCCAAACAACGGGAAGAGACCCAAACAGAAATTCAGACTTGAAAAAATTCCCGGCAAAAGATATTATATAGGCTGAGAACTCTTATTATTGATCGGAATTTAACATTTATCCGTAGAGCGGTGACTCTGCTTCCGCCCTACGGATACGATTGTTAGCTTGCCGGTATTGAGAACTATTCTTGTGAGGTAAAAACATGGCAAGATGCAGCGGAATACTGATGCCCCTGAGCTCGCTCCCGTCTAATTGGGGTATAGGCACAATGGGAAAGAGTGCCTATGGGTTTGTGGACTTTCTTCATAAAGCCGGTCAGAAGTACTGGCAGATATTGCCCCTTGTGCCGACAAGCTGCGGCAACAGCCCCTATTCGTCCTTCTCTACCTATGCCGGGAACCCCAATTATATAGACCTTGATATGCTCGTGTCCGGCTCGCTTTTGAAAAGGAGTGAAATCAGTGCCATTGACTGGGGCACTGACAGCGCAAAGGTGGATTATGACAAGGTGAACGCCGGGCGGGAAAAGCTGCTGCGCAAAGCCTTTGAGCGGGGACGGGAAAGGCTTGCCGGTGAGCTTGCGGCTTTTCGGCGCGAAAATTTCTGGATAGAGGATTATGCTCTGTATATGGCGGCTAAGGCGCGTTTTGATATGAAAAGCTGGACGGAGTGGGACGACCGGGCACTTCGGATGCGCCAACCGGAGGCAATCGAAAAATACCGCGAGGAGCTGAAGGAAGAGATAGAGTATCACTGCTTTGTGCAGATGCTTTTCTATAAGCAGTGGACAGCTCTCAAAGATTATGCCCACGGAAACGGTGTGCAGTTCATCGGTGATATCCCCATCTATGTGGCGCTCGACTCGGCGGATGTGTGGAGCGAGCCGCAGTATTTCATGCTGGACGAAAACAATCTCCCGACGCTCGTTGCAGGCTGCCCGCCGGATGCCTTCACGGACGAAGGGCAGTTCTGGGGCAATCCGCTCTATGACTGGGAGCGCATGAGAAACGATGGCTACGGTTGGTGGATCCGCCGTATCGACGGTGCGGGAAAGCTCTACGATGTACTTCGGATCGACCATTTCCGCGGCTTTGAGAGCTTCTGGGCGATTCCGGCGAATGCCGAAAGCGCCAAGGAAGGGCACTGGATGCAGGGACCGGGTATGGGACTTTTGAGCGTACTGCGCGGCTGGTTCCCGCAGATGCGCTATATTGCGGAAGACCTCGGTATGCTGACGGACGCGGTACACGCTCTGGTGCGGGATTTTGGCTTTCCCGGGATGTGCGTATTGCAGTTTGCTTTTGAAGCGGAGGGCAACTCGAATTACCTGCCGCACAACTGCCGCCCCGGTACGGTCTTCTACGTGGGCACACACGACAATGACACCGTAAAGGGCTGGGTAGAGCACAGCAGAAAAGAGGATATCGCCTTTGCGAAAAAATATATGCATATCACCGATGACGAGGGCTGGTGCTGGGGCATGATAAGAACCGGCATGGCGACCGGCTGTGAGCTGTTTGTCGTACCGATGCAGGATGTACTGGAAAAAGGCGGAGAGTGCCGCATGAATGTCCCCGGCGTAGCGGAGGGAAACTGGACATGGCGAATGCTCAAGGGAGAAAACACCGCAAGGGTCGCCGCGAAGCTGAGAGAATATACCGTGAGATACAGAAGGCTGTAATTAATGGCAGTAAATTAAGAAAAATATATGCGTAGGGCGGGAGCAAGCCCCCGCCCTACGGATCAGAGCATTTTTATATCGAAAGGAGTTATACATTTGGAAACCATCAGCGAAATACTGGCCCGCGAATTAAACCGCGAGCAAAGCCATATTGAAAACGTGATCGCCTTGCTTGACGAGGGCAACACAATACCGTTTATCGCCCGTTATCGCAAGGAGCTTCACGGAGCGATGGACGATACCGCTCTGCGCACCCTGCAGGAGCGTCTTGAATATCTCCGCTCGCTCAACGAGCGAAAGGAGACGGTCAAAAAGACGATCATCGAGCAGGAAAAGATGACCGAGGAACTCAACAGAGCCATCGACGAGTGTGAGACGCTGGCGGCTCTTGAAGATATTTACCGCCCCTTCAAGCCCAAACGCCGTACCCGCGCCACCGTGGCAAAAGAAAAGGGACTGGAGCCTCTTGCTCTCCGTTTGTTTGCTCAAACGCCCGACCTGCCAGAGCCGGAGGAGCTTGCAAAGGAGTTTATTGACAGCGAAAAAGGCGTCGAAACTGCGGAGGACGCGCTTGCCGGCGCTTCCGATATTATCGCCGAGATGATCTCCGACAACGCGGATATCCGCAAAGTCCTGCGCGAGTTTATCACAAGAAACGCCATGCTTGTCTCCAAGACGGCGGTGGAGGAGGATTCCGTTTATCGCCTTTACTACGATTTTTCCCAACGTGTGGACAAGCTGCAGGGACATCAGATCCTTGCCGTGAACCGCGGCGAGAAGGAAGAATTCCTCAAGGTCGGCATTGAGCTTGACCGTGAGCTTGCCTTGCAGAGAGTACGCCGCAAGGTGATAATTCCCGGCAGCAAAGCTATGGGTTTTGTCCGCTCAGCCGCCGAGGACGCATATGACAGATTGATATGGCCCTCCATGGAGCGCGAGGCAAGAAATACTCTCACGGAAATGGCATGTGACGGCGCAATAAAGATGTTCGGTCTCAACCTCAAGCCGCTTCTCATGCAGCCGCCGGTGAAGGGAAAGGTAACAATGGGTCTTGACCCCGGCTATGCCCACGGCTGCAAGGTCGCGGTCATTGACGGCACGGGCAAGGTGCTCGATACCGCCGTGGTATACCCCACCTTCTCCGAGGCAAGGAAGAAAGACGCCATCCGCACGCTCTCCGCTATGATAAAGAAGTGGGGTGTGGAGCACCTTGCCATCGGCAACGGAACCGCCTCCCGCGAGACGGAGCAGATGGCGGTGGAGATGCTGCACGAGCTGGGAGGCGGTCAGGCCTACGCCATGGTCAACGAGGCGGGCGCATCTGTCTACTCTGCGTCAAAGCTTGCCGCCGAGGAATTCCCGGATTACGATGTAAACCTGCGCTCTGCCGTTTCAATCGCCAGAAGATTACAGGATCCGCTTGCAGAGCTTGTTAAAATAGATCCGATGGCAATAGGCGTCGGACAGTACCAGCACGATATGCCCCAGGCAAAGCTTGAGGAGACGTTGAACGGCGTGGTCGAGGACTGTGTGAATGCGGTCGGCGTGGATATCAATACCGCGTCCCCGTCGCTTTTGCAGAGGGTTTCCGGCCTTACGAAGACAACTGCGAAGAGTATCGTTCTCTACCGTGAGGAAAACGGCATTTTTACCTCCCGAAAGCAGATCAACAAAGTGCCGAAGCTCGGGCCAAAGGCGTTCCAGCAGTGCGCGGGCTTTTTGAGAGTGCCGGAGAGCAAGCAGGTGCTCGATAATACCGCCGTCCACCCCGAGAGCTACGAGGCCGCCGAAAAGCTGCTTGCACTGTGCGGTTATACGCTTGAAGACGTGGCGGCAGGCGATCTGGCGCTTCTGCCCTCCAAGGTGAAGCTTTTGGGTGCGGAGAAGACTGCAGAACAGTGTGGTGTCGGCGTTCCCACGCTGAATGACATTATTTCGGAGCTGATGAAGCCGGGGCGTGATCCCCGTGACGAGCTGCCCCCGGTGCTGCTGCGGAAGGACGTACTGGAGATCAAGGATTTAAAACCCGGCATGGAGCTGATGGGCACGGTGCGCAATGTCATCGATTTCGGTGTGTTCGTGGATATCGGCGTACATCAGGACGGACTTGTGCACATCTCGCAGGTCAGCAATAAATTCATCCGCCACCCCAGCGAGGTCGTGGCGGTGGGTGACGTGGTCAAGGTCGTCGTGCTGGACGTGGACGAGAAGAAACACAGAATATCGCTATCCATGAAGCAGGCGGGGAAATAACGGTTTCGGTGAATTCTATGGAAAAACTCAATGTATGTCTTCTGAACGATTCCTTCCCGCCGGAGATCGACGGGGTGGCGAACGCCGTGACGAATTACGCCTCCGTGATCAACGGCTCGCTGGGTCGGGCCTGCGTTGTGACACCGGCGCATCCCAAAGCACATGACGGCGATTTTGACTTTCCGGTGCTGCGCTATCCCAGCATCGACCTGACAAAGCAGCTAGGCTATTACGCAGGGCTTCCCTTTTCACCGGACACCATGAGCGAGCTGACCGGGCAGCACTTTGATGTTATCCATACCCATTGCCCCATAACCTCGACCGTAATCGCCCGTATGCTCCGGGACAGGATCGACGCACCCATCGTTTTCACCTATCACACGAAGTTTGATATTGACATTGCCAACGCCGTCAAGGGCAGGCTTTTGCAGGAAGAGGCGGCAAAGATACTGGTGGAGAACATCTCTGCCTGTGACGAGGTATGGACGGTCAGCCGCGGCGCGGGAGAGAATCTCCGGAAGCTCGGTTATCCGGGGGTGTACCGCGTTATGCCCAACGGTGTGGATTTTCCGAAAGGCAGAGTGCCGCAGGAGCTGATAGAAAAAGCTGCCGGAGACTTTGACCTTCCCGCAGACGTACCCGTGTTCTTGTTCGTCGGGCGCATGATGTGGTATAAGGGGCTTAAAATCATTCTCGATGCTCTCAGGGAGCTTGATAATGAGGGCAGAGACTTTCGCATGGTGTTTGTGGGCGGCGGCACGGATAAGGATGAGATCATAAAATATACCGAAAAGCTCGGTCTTACCGGTAAGGCGCTGTTCGCAAAGCCCATGCAGGACAGAGACCTGATCCGCGCATGGTATTGCCGCGCAGACCTTTTTCTTTTCCCCTCGACCTTTGATACAAACGGACTGGTCGTGCGGGAGGCGGCGGCCTGCGGCCTCGGAAGCGTTCTCGTCAAAGGAAGCTGTGCTGCCGAGGATGTGGAAGACGGCGTAAGCGGTTTCCTGATCGACGAAAATGCCGAGGCTATGGCGGCCAAACTCCGGGAGGTACTTGCAAATCCCGACGAAATGAAACGTATCGGACGGGGAGCGCAGAGTAAGATTTACATTTCCTGGGAGGACTCTGCAACAAGAGCATACAGCCGCTATTTTGATATCGTAGACAACTTTAAGCGTGGCCTGTATCCTCCGCACGAAAAACTCACCGATGAAGCACTCTCCCGTATATCCGAGATGCTTCTCACATACAGCACAGCGAAGAAGAAGCATGGAGAAGTGATCGCGGAGCTCAAGCAGGAATATGAAAAGCTCAAAGCCGAAAGAGAAGAGCTGCGAGAACTCATCGAAGAGCGGATCGACAGATTTCTCTGATGTGTGATTCCTTGTTTGCGGAATGACAGAGATTAAAAATACTTGACTTTGCATTGCTCCCTGCATATAATAGACGTAGAAAAGGCGCTGCCGATAGACGGTCAGCCCCTCAAGAATCAGAAATAACCGTCAGTCTTTGAGAGGGAGTGGCGGTTACTTCTTTTTTGCCTGTATGTACAGGGACATAATGCCGATGATGATCATGCAGATCATGTAAAGATCGCTTAATGTTATCTCAGTCATATGGCATCCCTCCTCGTATGGTTTCGCAAAGAAAAAAACTCGGAGGGTAAGAAGTGCCCTCCGAGTCGGAGGGACAGACCGCCTACCGTTATCGCAGCGCCCGACTTCAAGTGAAGTCGAGTTTATTTTAGCATTGTTTTTGCGTTATGTCAACTCAAAAGCTCTTTATGAAAGATTCCGCGTTTAAGCTCTGTCCTGTGCGAAAGCGCGTAATCGGAAGTTTAAAAATGCTTGACTTTGCTTTACTTCCTGCATATAATAGATATAGAAAAGGCGCTGCCGATAGACGGTCAGCCCTCAATCAGTGATAAGAAGTAATCGCCGATCTTTGGACGGGAGCGGCGGTTACTTCTTTTTTGCCTGTATGTACAGGGACATAATACCGATGATGATCATGCAGATCATATATAGATCGCTTAATGATATCTCAGTCATATTGCATCCCTCCTCGTATGGTTTCGCAAAGGAAAAACAATACTCGGAGGGTAAGAAGTGCCCTCCGAGTGGAGGGACAGACCGCCTACCGTTATCGCAGCGCCCGACTTCGAGTGAAGTCGAATTTATTTTACCATCGCTTCAACATTATGTCAACTTGAAATCTCTGAAAATATTACTAAAAACTTTAACCTTTAAACTTAAAACACAAAAAATCCCGCTCCGAAAAATCGGAGCGGCATTTTTCATACTCAGTGCGCTTTAGTTTCCAGCAGGTACTTTTCTGCTTCGACGTTCCACAGGCCGTTGTGCTTCTTGCCGTCGCGGATACCATAGCATTTTGTGATTGTAGTTTACTGAATGAAACATCCACAGCACTTTTCATATGCAATACAAGTGCAACCATAGTTATCACACCCTGATGCTAAAATGAGGTTTTCACTAAAACTTATTGCAGTGAATATTCCGGTGCGGCGGAGCCGCCTGTCCGGAGTAATTTGAGCCACCTGTCTGGGGCATGAGAGCCATCGTTCCGGAGCAGGTTGAGCCAGTTGACAAATTAAAAATAGATGGTATCATAAACTTGCTTTTACTCTT
>JAZLGK010000085.1:0-14902 GCA_045616265.1 Candidatus Limivicinus sp.
GCTGGGGGAACACTATTATTTCTCCCCAAAATCCTTCCCTTCGGGAGCGAGAAGGCTGGAAGAAGGGAATATCGTTTCTTTCACTGCCGCTGTGCGCGGAGGGAAGCCTGTGGCGGAGGAGATCGACGCGGAAACGCTGGAGTACATCAGAGCTGTAATGCGGCGGAATGCCGCAGGAGAGAATAAAACAGATGACTGCCGAAAAAAATGATTCGGGAACACAGCCCGGTGGAGAACGAAAGCACTGCCTTTTCACGTGAACGTAAGAGGACAGTGCTTTTGAATACAGAAGTCCGAGTTTCTGTTTAAGTCAACCCCGGCTTGATGCGCGTCAGACCATGGAAACTTCAAACGCAGCAAAGCGAAGCGCGGGGACCTTGTTTCCGGCTGCATCTGTGTAAGAGGAAAAACAGAGAGGATAAGCTGTGATCCGGATAATGTCTCCGGACTCGGCATCTGACAGAGAACCGAGGTAATAGCCGTAATAGACATAGCGGCCGCCGTTGGCGTATCCGAGAAGCTCGGTTACCGGGTATCCGAACACGGAAGCATCGTACTCGGTTTTCTGCAGCAGTATCACGGTCGTGCTGAAGCAGCGGTCATCGGTATTGCTTTCGGTCTGCGAATAGCTTTCATAGGAGAACCCGGAACCGAAATACAGGTCGTCGGTTTTATGGGTCAGCAGGCTTTCCTGATGGGACTTGAGATAATTCCTTACCTGCTCCGTGAACTCTGCAGAGCTGCTGCCGGCGGAACAGAAAGCGGTGATAAGCTCGGAAGGATTCGGGCGGAAATTCCCGTTTTCAAAGCTGCCGATATATTTGATCACGTTTGGATTGTCGAAGATCAGTCTGCCTTCTCCGTTGTATGCTCCTTCCGAAAAGTTGCCTTCATAGGTGTAGCCGTTCCCGGTGGGATCATAGCAGATGAGTGTTCCCTTTCCGGAGAATGCTCCATCCTTCCAGCCACCGGAATAGGAATATCCGCCGGAGACTTCATCGCCGATGGTCATGTCTCCCTCTCCGGAGAACTGGCTGTTTTCGATCCCGCCGTTATAAACAGCGAGATAGTTGGAACCGTCGCTGGAAGAAAAGGAGGCACAGTTTGTGAAAAGCGTCCCAGGCCCGACCGGGCTTCCGCTGCTCCAGGTTCCGGAGTAGAGGTAATAATTCTCTCCTTCACTGCGGAATTCGCCTTCTCCGTCGGGGAAATCGAAGCGCAGCTCACCGGTGTATCTGCCTTCAAAAATAAAATCATTATAGCCGAAGCTCAGCGGATAATTTTCAACGGTTCCGCTGAATTTTTTTTCGGAATTATAGTAGCCCTGAAGCCGGATCACATCATCTCCGGATACGATTTCAAAGGTGCCGTCCCCCTTCGGAATACCTCCGACGAGAGTACCGGTAAAGCTGGAACGGGAGTTTTCGTCTTCCAGCTCGAAAACATAAGGATAATCGGTGACCTGTCCGCCGCTGATACATCCGTCCTTCAGTGTACCGATAAAGCTCCAGTCTCCGTCAGGACCGGAGAACCGGTAGGTTCCGCTGCCGTACGGGGCGCCATTGACCAGCTTGCCACTGTACAGCGCGGAGAGTTCGTTATCTCCTGCGTATACAGTTATCGGGTAGTCCTTGACGGTTTCCTGGCCGGCCATGCCGGGTGCGCTGCTCTCATCCTCATACTTCCGCTCACCGGACACCTCTGCGGCGCGGGCTTCGGCGGGGGTGGAAATTTCGCCGGGGAAAAGAAACCGGTAAGTAAAAAAGCAGACAAGCATCAGTGCGGCGGTAACTGCGGCGGTTAGGATGATGATTTTTCCTGTGCTGTTTTTGTCTCCGCTGCTGGATCGGGAAGCGGTCTTTTTAGCTTTCCTCATATGCATCTCCTTTTTGCAGTTGTACGCTGACCTGATTACGGTGCGTATTCAGCCAGAGAAAAAACGGTCTGTCTGGCGCTGCAGTGTATCATTATGACTCTGACATTTATTTATAACACAAATACGGTATCCATCCAATACTCCGCCGACTCTTTTAGGTACCTGGAAAAGAAAAGAGCTGTTACAGCTTTTGCGGTTTTCTTGCCTCAAACTCTTTATATTAAGAAAAGCATGAAATGGTTCCTGTTTTTTTAAGGCTTTTCCGTGATGGAAAGTACTTTTCTCGTCCGTACTACAGTGTATATCTAATGGTGGGCTTTTTCTTCTCAGGCAAAATCTGACCTGCTACTCTCCGCCGAGGCGCTTACAGAGCTTCGTGTTCCTCGCAGTGACGGTTACATTGCGGACGGCATAGCCCAATGCCTTTTTCGTGCCGACGAGTACCATCAGTTTCTTTGCTCTTGTAATGCCGGTGTAAATAAGGTTTCTCTGCAGCATGA
This sequence comes from Candidatus Limivicinus sp., assembly GCA_045616265.1. Classification (GTDB taxonomy): domain Bacteria; phylum Bacillota; class Clostridia; order Oscillospirales; family Oscillospiraceae; genus Limivicinus. The sequence goes on from JAZLGK010000085.1 coordinate 2,377, forward strand.
CATAGTGCGTCATGAGAACCGGCATCACAACAATCGGGTATTCGGAACCCTGCGCCTTATGAATCGTTGTGGCATATGCATGGATAAGCTCATCCAGTTCAGTCACATCATATATAATGTCTCTGTCATCGAAACGCACCGTCAATTCCCGGTCATTCATATTGACCGCCACGATCCGCCCGATGTCCCCGTTAAAGACTTCTTTTTCGTAGTTGTTCTTTATCTGCATAACCTTGTCATACAGCCGGAATGCCGTACCGCTCCGCCGCAGACATTCCTCACTTCTGTTCAGAGCTTCCTGCAGCCTCTGGTTCAGGTTTGCCGCTCCAACTACGCCTCTTTGCATGGGCGTCAGCACCTGAACCGCACTCGGTTTAACATTGTATTGCTTCGGCAGGCGGGTGGTTACAAGCTCCACGATAGTATCCGCCACCTTATCCGGGTCTTCTTCCTCAAGGAAGAAAAAGTCTCCTTCTTTGGCATTGCCGATATCAGGCGGCTGCCCCTTGTTGATGCGGTGGGCATTCATGATGATCCTGCTTGTCCGTGCCTGCCGGAAAATCCGTGTGAGCCGGACTACGGGGAACTGATCCGAGTTTATAATATCACGCAGAACGTTGCCGGGACCGACCGAAGGGAGCTGATCAATATCGCCGACCAGGATCAGGCGCATTCCTTCCGGCACCGCTTTCAGCAGAGAGTTCATGAGAACGATATCTATCATGGATGCCTCATCCACGATAAGTGCATCGCCTTCAAGCGGAGTTTCATCATTCCGCTGATACCCCTCCGGCGGCTTGAACTCCAGAAGTCTGTGGATAGTTTTTGCCTCAAGTCCTGTGGTCTCTGTCATGCGCTTTGCCGCTCTCCCGGTCGGCGCGGCAAGAAGTATCTCCATGCCGTATAGCTGCATAGCCGATATGATGCCCTGCGTTGTGGTCGTTTTTCCTGTTCCCGGGCCGCCGGTCAGTATCATGACCTTTGACTGCAAAGCCGTCCGTATGGCATCTGCCTGGATCTCATCATACTGCATTCCCGTTAACTGTTGAATTCTTTCGATATCCACGGAGTCTCCGGCTTTGACCGATGTCGGAGCGGTGGAAAGGTTCAGCAGTTTTTTTGCCGTGCCGATTTCCGCATAATAAAACGGTGGGAGATAGATTGCGTCCTCATCAAGAATAAGGTCATTGTCGGCAAGCATCCGATCCAGTGCGGAGCTGACGGACTGCCCGTCCGCTTCCAGAAGCTCCACTGCTTTTCGGATCAGCTGAGTCCTTTCTGAATACACATGACCTTCGTCAGCAAGAGCATTAAGCGTATACATGATGCCGCTGCGGCAGCGGACATAGTCGCATTTCCCGAAACCAAACTTTTCAGCAATGCTGTCAGCTGTTTTGAAGCCGATGCCCCAGATATCATCCGCAAGCCGGAACGGATTCTCTCTGACTATATCGATACTCTCATTCCCGTAGGTTTTGTATATTTTGGCAGCAAAAGCGGTGCTGACACCGTTGCTTTGGAGGAACAGCATGATGTTCTTTATTTCTTTCTGCTTCTCCCAGCTCTCCTTTATCTTCTCCACTCGCTTCCTGCCGATACCGTGGACGTCGATAAGCTTGTCCGGCGTGTCCTCAATAACGGAGATGGTATCCGTACCGAACATCGCCACTATCTTTTTAGCGAAATGGGGACCGATTCCTTTGATAAGACCGCTCCCCAGATACTTCTCTATTCCGTATACAGTAGCCGGGAGTGTTTCCTCCCACCGCACCGCTGTGAACTGTTTTCCATACTTTGCATCGACCCTCCAGTCCCCCTCAAGGAGCAGAACAGAGCCGATATTGACATCGAGGAGGTTACCGACTACGGTGACAAGGTCATTATAACCTTTGACAGCTACCTTCAGAACAGAGTAACCGTTGTCCGGGTTTTGATATGTAATTCTCTCAACTACACAGCGTATGTGTATCATCCCGAACACCTCTCCGGTCAATCAATGCCTGATCGTTGATGAGATCGGCCATTGTGTATTCGATAAAGAAAACACCAGGCTTTTTTTTGACATGGTAGACAGAAGATACAGCAAGGAGCCGCCAAACTGTATGATCTTTACAAGCAATATCGATCCCAGCTGCTGGAAGGAATTCTTCGCATCGGATCAGGATCTGCTCTGTTCCCGTCCCCGTGTGCTAAAGGCGGACCGTCAGGCACCGGCCAACAAATTTTCACCTGAAGAAAGAAAAAGGTTATCGATACTGTCAACAAACCGGAGTATGCAAGCATGCCACCATGTTCATAACATGCAGACAATTATTGAAAACGCGCTGCGTGTATGAGGATAAATCCATCGCGGAAAAACCTCTTCCCCGTCGCGGCTGATCCCAAGCCAGGTAAATGTCTCTTATTACCAAACAAGATCTTTGGCGTGGAGCGGGTGGGTGTTTACATTGATCTCGTAGGTTTTACCATCGCGGAAACGGATAACACGATCTGCCATTTTGGCGATCTCCACATTGTGTGTGACTACTATAAGTGTTGTACCGCTTTTAACGACATTTTCCATTACAGAAAGAACTTCAATGCTTGTAGCGTAATCAAGCGCTGCCGTCGGCTCATCTGCAAGAATCAGTTTCGGCTTTTTTACCATGGCACGGGCAATGGCAATGCGTTGCTGCTGTCCTCCCGAAAGGAGGGAAGGATAACGGTCTGCCTTATCCCCCAATCCAACCAGCTCCAAAAGTTTCTGCGAATCCGCCGGGGCTTCGGACAGCTCTCCTACAATGTCAAGATTCTGCTTTGCAGTGAGGTTCGGCATCAGATTATACGATTGGAAAATAAAACCGATGTTACTGCGTCGGTATGCGGTCAACTCCTTCTCGGAAAATCCGGAAATCTCCCGGCAATCGAAATTAACGTTGCCTTCATCGAAGTCCAGAAGACCGCCGATAATGTTCAGTACGGTAGACTTTCCGCAGCCTGACTCACCTAAAAGGCACAGGAATTCTCCCTTATAGACGTTGATATTCACGCCTTTCAGAACATGACTCATTTCTTCGCCGCTTTGGTAGTATTTGTGAAGATTCTGAATGGAAAGCAGTACCTTTTTTTCTGGTAAAGACACCGGCGGTATTTTGTCTTCAATCTGCATCTGTACCATCAGAGTCAGCATACAGCAGGTTTCAACATCGTCTTCCGTAAATATGTCTCTGTCTTTTGTACGGAGAAACTGAATGCATCCGACGGTGTAATCCATGTTGTTCAGAGGCAGACAGATGAGAGATGAGATTTCAAGACCTGCAAAATCTTCTTGTACGTCAGGCATATCCGATATGTTATCGATCAGCTTATTCTCTTCGGATAGGTATACTTTCCCCACAACACCCTGTCCATAAGGATGGGATACGGAAGTCAGATCCAAAGGGCAGACCCAATAAACAGGATGCAAGGCTTCTTTCTCTTTGTCGGCCTGCCAAACAACAGCATAATCTGCAATTCCGCTTTCGAGAATGACATTCAGGCTTCCCGTTACTGCATCAACATAGTCATTTGCCTTTGAAATGACAGAATTTATTTTCCCAATCGTCCTGTAGTATCTCAGATCACTTTTTTTCATTGCTTCTCTCCACTCCTTACTTTTCGTTGATTTCGGTCAATTTAAACGTATCGATTTCCCTAAGGGCGATCAGACTGATCACAAGGGTCAATACAACTGATATGACAGCTCCTATGAGGCAGGCTCTTCCGCTGAAGCCGGCTTTCAGAAAAACGATTTCGCTTTCATAGGCCATAATAGATAAGTTGCTCATTAAGGTTCCCAGAAGCATTCCTATCGGGATCCCGATCACTGTCATAAGTACTGTATCGGAAAGAATATACTTTTTCGCATCATTTCTCGAATAGCCGTTTATGACTAATGTCAGCACCTCCCGTTTCTTCTCGCGGACAAACATGGAAAGAAGATTGAGAAGCACAAGAAATCCCATCGCTACAGCCAAAGCCAGATAAATAAGGACAACGGAGAAATACAGCGTTGACAGTCCGTCAAACAGAAAACGGTTATCGGAAAATTCATCGTGAAGACTTAAAAAGCCGGGGATCTCCGATAAACATTCATTCAAATTTAAGAGATTGCCGTTGTCCAGCTTGAGCAGTATTGTTTGATCCCTGGGAGCCGTACCGAACAGTTTTTCATATTCTGCTCGGCTGATCATCATTTGGTTTCCGACCATATAGTATTCATAAAACCCGACCGAGTCTGTCTCCAGCTGCTTGCCGTCAAGCGTTGAAAAGTGCATCTCTGTGTGATCGGGTACTTTATACTCGTTCTGGTAGGCACAGGTGACCAATACGCCTTCCGAATAATCAAGCGATTTGCCTGACAGGTTTCTCGTCTGTATTCTGGCCTCAATCGTTTCCGGATCGCAGACCAGCAGCCGGGAGACCAGCTTCTGCCCGTCCGGAGCATCCATAATGACCGTTTGAGAATGAGCGGAGAGATATTCAAAATTTTTTTCTGAAAGCAGTTTTTCAAACTCATCTATATCTGCATTTTCATCAATATATACAACCGCATTATAATGAAAGACTCTGTCATAATGGAGCGTAAAAGAATCTGAAATGTTGAACTTCAGCGTCATGGCACATATCACCAGGGCAGTGAAGCCCGCAATGCTGACGATGGTTGAAAATACACGCCGGGGATCGTTGAAAAAATTATTCACTACGGTCTTGTTGAACAGCGGAAGCTTCTGCCACAAGCGTAATTTTTCATAAAAACGGTTTTTGCTTACGAGAGCTTCTGTTCCGTTCAATAGCTCAATAGGCTGTTTGCGGAAAACACGGCTGCAAGCCACATAAACCGTCAGCAGCTGAATGACGCTTTCAAGCGCCGCAATGATCAGAGCGTTCTTCCAATCAAACACATAGCGAAGATTCAAACAGAAAGAATCCGTTACAGCGTGGAGAATGATCGGCTGAACCAGATAATATGCCATGAGAAGTCCCAAAACGGAACCGATCAGGGACGCGATAGCGGCATACATCAGATAAAAAGAGGTGATCTCACTTTTGAGGAAGCCAAGTGCCCTTTTGGTACCGATCCTGACTTTATCTTCGTATACGATTCTGGACACAGCAAAATAGCATACGAGCAGTCCGACAATGACAAACAGACCAGCCATGGAAAAACGCAGCTTCAACAGAACGGAACGGAACATTTCCAACATGGTAACGGAAGTGTTTTCCTCTAACGTGCTGACGGTAAAGCCGTATTTTTCAGCCGACACCTGTACATCTTCACGCAGTCTTTCTGCCTGAGCTTTATATTCATCTGAAAAATGACCAAGCGGGTCAAGACGGTCGCTTTTAAGATAGATCAGATTGCATCCCTGAAAGAGCGGCTTGTTTACGGATGAAGGCGCAATATATGCAACGCTGATAACAGGAACATCATGCTGCATGCTGATTCCGTAAGTTCCCGGTATGGAACTCAGATAAGGTGCGGTTTCGATAAGAGCCGTCACAGTAAAAGAATCCGTAGTAAGCAATGTTGTATTCGGCAGGGAAGGAACAAACGCTTTGTTTCTAAATGTTACAGTCGATCCGATCTCGACGGAGTATCTTCTCGCCCATGCATCCGTTAAAGCGATCTCTCCCTTTTCAGTCGGAAGGTTTCCGGTTACTTTTAACGGCAGATTGATTTTTTGCGGCAGCGAGACAAGCTTCGTTTCATAGAACATACCGTTCAGTTCCATCTGGTCACCGAAAGAATAGACACCTTCGACCGTGTCAATTCCGTCTACCAGGAGCAAATCCTTTTCAATTTCAGATGTACCGCCTGCCGTTCCTTCCAGCTGCAGATCCGCGATATTTCCGTCTGCATACATTCCGTCTGCCGAGACCAAAACACCCTCCGCGCTCCACCAAAGCCCCAAAAAAATGGCAACACTCAGTGCAACGAACATCATGATCGCAATGAAAGAGACAAGAGTTTTTCGGATGGTTTGGAACAGATCGATCAGTTGATTTTTTTTCATATGTAATTTTGCCTCTATTATAATTCAAATAATGACGAATCGCGCTCAAGTAAACGTTTCAATGTATCCGATAAGGAAAGGATGAGCTTACGGTGCTCAGGATATAATGATTCTTTTACATACAGCTTGGAGTTGACAAACAGAAAGCCGTTTGCATTGACAAAGTAAATTATTCTGAAGGATAAGGGGGAAGCTTTCATTGAAGCGGAAGCAGGAATGTTCAGCTTAACGGGAGTAACGAACTCCGAGACCTCATCGGGCTGAAGCAGATCCCCTATATCATTCAAACGGAAGCCATCCCGAAATGTTTCCTCATTCGGCAGCAGCAGATCCACATTGGCCGCCATTGCCGTTTCCAGTTCTTTTTTGACAGCATCAAACAGCGCATCCAAGCTCATTCCTTTTTCAAAATGAACGTATACTCCGTTTGAGGTTGCCCGAAAACCGCCGTGATTGGACACGCCTGAACGGTTATCGCAAACACTTAAAAAGAAAATATCCTGTTTTCCACATACCTTTGCGGCACTAAGCACAAAGGCCGCCGCGAAAAAGGCGCTGCGTGATATTTTTTCTCTATGCAAGAAAGCTTCCAGATCTTTCAGACAGATTCCCGTCGGAACCGTATCATCATAAAACCGGAAGTACTCTTCTTTCTGCCCATTCTCAGAAAGCAAACTCCACTCATAGCCGACGGCACGATTCCGAATCTGTTCAGCGATCATTTTTGTTTCTCGGGAAGCTGACGTACATTCTCTTTCATAGGCCCAGGCAAAAAAATGATTTTCCGCCAACGGTTTCCCGAAATACGCATCCAGAATATCTGTTAGGAAAAGCCTTACGCCATATCCGTCCGTAACGGTGTGGTGAAAGTCAAAAAACAAAATGCTCCTTTTTTCGGTTTGAATCAGGCGGATGCGATAAAGCAGTCCTCCCCTGAGAGTATGCTGTTGAACAAAGGTTTCACAAAGCTGCTCCGCCTCGCTTTCCGACATCTGTTCGACACGTACCGGTCGATACAATTCAGGAGCGTAGCGGAAATACGGTGTTCCGTCCTGATCTTCAACAATGACCGTCTGAAAGGTGGAAGAAGCACTTGTATACGCATTCAGCACGGCGCACAGTTTTTCAGGTTCAATCTCTTTTCCCAAGCTCACTGCGTAAGCAATATTCAAGGCGTAAATAACCGGGAAAAGAGAAATTTTATAGTACCATAGCTGCGTATCACTTAACGGGTGAGCCCATCTCCGGCTATCCGTTTCTTTCTGGTACAAGGATAAATGCAATTCGTTTTTGTCATTCTGATACAGCTCAAGGATCCGTTTTACTGTACGTCCTTTATAAAAATGATCCGTCCGCAGACCGTCCGTGTTCATTTTTGAAATGATGCGGATAATCTTCAGGGAATCACCGCCGAGAACAAAGAAATCATCTTCGACTCCCACATGTTCACGTCCAAGCTCCTCTTCCACGGCATAGCAGAATTTTTTCTCAAGCTCTGTCTCCGGCGCTGTGTATGGCATTTCTTTTTCTGCGGGAACCGGCAGTTCTCTTACGGAAACCTTTCCGCTTTCGAGAACCGGAAGCTGATCTAAACGGACAAAACAGGAAGGAATCATATAGTACGGCAAATGACCCCTCATCCGGTGGATGATCTCGTCGGTTTCTATTTCACGGTCAGAGGCATAGTACAAAGCAAGATACTGTCTTTCGCCTTCGTAAAAACCGCGGACGGCGCACGGAAGCCCCGAAAGAGAAGAGAACACCGATGCTACTTCTTCCGGCTCCACACGGCTGCCGTTGATCTTGATCATTTCATCTTTTCGCCCGAGAATGATCAGATCTCCGTTTTCGTCAATTCTGCCGATATCGCCGGTATGATACCATCCGCCGCAGAAAACTCCCTGATTCAGCTCCCGATGCAGATAACCTCTTGTGTACGGGACTGTGCAAAGGATCTCCCCATCCTCGTCGAGTTTCATCTCAACGGGCGGCTCCGGTTTTCCGACGGGAACAGTCTGCAAAAGTTCGCCCACACGATACTTGCAGACGGCAAATCCGGTTTCGCTGGACATATACGTGTTGTAAACGATACGGCCGGTTCCGGATATCCGATGAGCGGAAGCACCGCCGATAAAGACGGTTTTCACCGATTCCGGCAGACATTCCTCAAGCATACGAAAATAATCCGGAGTCATAAAAAGCTGATTGATATGCACTTTGCCCAGAAAAGCAAGCAGACTGTCCGAATTTTTGATCGTATCATAATTGATAATGTATAATACGATTCCGACATTGAGAAAAGCGTTCAGCATCAGCTCTGCGGCGGCAAAATTCAGGGGACACAGAACACCGACGCGGGAATCGGCGGTTTGTAAAGATTGTCCGCTGCAAAAAAGAGAGTGATGGGAAAACAGAATGTTTCCTCGCTCATGGATGATACCTTTCGGATGCCCCGTCGTGCCGGAGGTATAAATAATGCAGGCGGCATCGTGTTCGTCTGCATTCGCATAGCCTTTCCGATACATCGAAGTCTCTGTCAGCTTATCAAAGACATCCTCCGTCAGCACCAATCGGCAGCGGCTATCCTCTTTGATATATTCGAGCCGCTGAGCAGAACCGGATATTTCGAAAAGAATATAAGCCGCACCGACTTTGAGGACTGCCATGGCAGCAATGAACATTTCAGCACTGCGAGGCAAAGCAATGAGGACAACGTCTTCTTTTCCGATCCCCATTTCCAGAAAAGCAGCATACAGTTTTCCGGAAAGATCTTCTGCATCTGCCCGACTGAACGATCGGTTTTCATTGCACAGAGCAGGATGCAGCGGATCTTTTTCGAGATTGGAATACCAGCGACTCATTTCTTCGGTTGTCATTATCCTTTTCCCTCCGTAAGTATCTATCAGGCGTATTTTTCTGAAATCAGCCAATTCCTCCATATATCGGTTTCACATATCCGTCGATACAGAGGAAAGCCAAGGATGAGTTTTTTCGCTTCCGCAGAAAAACACAGAGCTCTTTGATATTCGTAAAGGAAAAAATCACACAGGATCCGGCACCAAAAGAGACCGTCTTATTTTTGATCACACCTGTTATCCTGTTGTTTTCCTCCACACCATTCAGTTCATTTTCTATGAAAAGTTTCTGTCTACTTATTTTTTAAATTGCAATATACCATGTTTCTTTTGTTTTTTCAATTAGGCAAACACTCTTGACAGGATCTTCGATAACGCACAGGTGTATTCTCGACTTCTTTCATCATAGCCAGAACTATCAGTACATCGTCCACCCAGTTGTGACAGATATATGCCGGTGCGTCATCAAGAGGACAGACAGCAGGATATTTCCCGACATATTCACATTCAGAGCCATCTGTAAGAACAACTCCGCATATTCTCACAGGCATTTCGATGCTGTTTTCAATGTTGCGTATTGCGTTCCCGACATTGGTTATATCGGAAATTATCAGAACCGATCTGTCCGGATCAGCTTTCCCTCTCTGTCTCGTTCTCTTCTTCCATATCACTCTGCCGCTATAATCGAAAACAAAAAAGAGCGCTCCCATTATAACCATCGTCAGTCTGGAAAATTTGTGCGCATCCTGAACGGAATAGAGATACAGTACACCCAACAGGAACACTATCACTCCCTGCTTTGCCAGTTCAACAAATTCCTTGTAATATCCACGGACTCCAATATCTGAGTAACAGCTGAGCAGGTTCACAACAAGCATATTTGAAAGACAGACAACTATAAGAAGGTCTCTGTATAACGAAATGGTATACGGATTACCCCCCCAATCCGGATTTTATAAGCTAAAATGAAGGAAATATTGAGGCATATCAAATCAAGTATGGCTACATCAAGATGTCTGAATCTGCGGTTTAAGCTGGGTATGTACATTTCTCTTTCTCTGTTTCTCTATTTCATTTTTAGGATATCACTACAACCTGGTTCGACAGTAAAATTCTATTGTTCAATCCGTTCCGCATCCACCAATTGTTATTTTAAGCTACGCTCTGCGCCTTTCTCGTCATGAATGCGAAAGGTTTTCTCATGTCATCGATTTGCGGATAAGGGATGCAATACCAACGTCATGGAGAACACACTTTAACAAAGTAAATTATAGCACAGAGGCTTGCAAATCGTCAACGCAAATTGCACATATTTAGTGTCTCCTGCGAATCCCCAAAAACATAAGAAAATCAACAACCAGAGCCCATAATATGGTATAATAAGTGCAAGGAAATCCGAGAAATCGCGTCAAAAACCTTGCACCAACAGGAGGGTTCAAAATGTATAAACGGCATAATGGACAGGTATCCATGCTGGAATCACCCGAAATGTTCGGCTCATTGCCGCTGGATCCGAACAACGAATGGATCAAGCTGAGCAGGTTGGTGCCCTGGCGTGAATTCGATCTGAAGTATGCCGATAACTTCAAAAGCAAGAAGGGTCAGAGGGCAATTGATTCCAGAATGGCATTGGGCGCTCTCCTGATCAAACCGGCATACAAGGCCATGTCGGATGAAGATATCACCCGTGAGATCGCGATGAATCCGTATCTTCAGTACTTCCTCGGACTGCACGAATATCGGTATGAATGTCCATTTGATCCGAGCATGATGACACGGTTCCGTCAACGGATCACACCCGAAATGCTTTCATGGGTCAATGACCGGATCATTGGTCGAAAGACAGAAGATGAAAAGCATGACGACGATGACGGTTCGGGCAGCAGTGGTCAGGATGACGAAAACAAGGAAAGCGAAGGAACTGCCACAGAAGAGAACGAAGGCACTTTGATTCTGGACGCGACCTGCGCGCCACAGAACATCCGTTTTCCGACGGATGCCTCACTGTTGAATGAAGCCAGGGAAAAAGCCGAAGATATCATTGATGCCCTTCATGAAATGGGATTGTCTGAAGGCAAGAAACCAAGGACTTACCGAGAGAAAGCGCACCGGAAGTACAACAGTTTTTCCAAGAACCGGAAAAAGACTGTGAAACTGATCCGGAAAACTGTCAAACAACAGTTGGGCTATCTGAGTCGGGATCTTGGAATCATTGACGACTACGAGCGCAGACATCCTGGTTGTCTCGGGAAGCTTTCTGTCAGACAGCAGAAACTGCTGCAAGTGATCCGGGTGTTGTATTCTCAACAGGAGTACATGTACCGGACCGGGACGCACAAGGTACCAGACCGAATCGTCAGCGTCACACAGGATTGGGTGAGGCCGATCGTCCGTGGTAAACAAACAGCAGACGTGGAATTCGGGGCCAAGGTGGAAATGAGTGTAGTCGACGGATTCCTCCGGATAGAAGATCTGAGATGGGACGCTTACAACGAAAGTACCACATTCCAGCACTCGGTTGAGTCATATCGGAAGGCCTATGGTCATTATCCTGCCAGGGTACTGGCTGATACGATCTTCCGTACCAGAGAGAACCTGAGATACTGCAAAAAACTTGGGATTCACCTGAACGGGCCCAAATTGGGGAAACCTTTCGCAGATCCGGAAGAAGCCAAAAGACACAAGAAACTTGAATGGCTGGAATCCGGAGAACGCGGAGAAATCGAACGGAACTTTGGCGTTGGCAAACGCCGGTACTCACTGGATTGTATTGTCACGAAGCTGAAGGAGACCAGCGAAGTGATGATCCATTCTATTGTGGTTTACATGAACCTGCGAAAGAAGCTCCGGCTTCTTTTGCACTCATTTTTCAGCTGGCTCCGAATGGCGATTCAGAACTGGCTGAATGAGGTTGATTTTGCACTTGCCTGAAAAATGGCATTTGTGCAGGTGACACTATTTAAACATGGTGAAACGTAACTATTCAGTCCAGGCATCCATAAGGAACCAGAATTGTGCAAAAAGTAGAAAATAAAAAAGAAGCGCCGGAAAAGCCGGCGCAAGAGTGAAAAGCTCTGAAAAATCAAGAGAGTTTTCAACAATCTATGCCCAGGCCTGCACCGTTTGAAGGGAACGACCATTAACCGCCTCTAAAATGGCGGCATATGCAGACATCCCGTGCTTTTTAGCGGAGCCAATATAGCTCATGATGCTCATGAAATTATCTGCGCCTTGTTTTGTTCGAAAGCAGCCGGAGACTTTTTCTTTCACCTTGGAGAATCTAAGGAAACGCTGAATAAAGGCGGTCAGCAGGCCAGCGAATCCCATAATTCTCATTTTTTTCAGATTTCTGCGATTATTCCTTCAAAACAGGGTTTTCACATGCATTGTAGACCTAGTTTTTGCCTCATTCATCGGGCTTTTTCCTGAAAATGGGCGCAATAACCCTATGGTCAGACAGTACAGAACTGCTCGGTACGACCTCCACGAACCAGCATCAGGTAGTATCCCAAATTCTGTGTAAACATCAAGAAGCGGTATAAAATAGGGCAAAATATTTTAAGGCGGGAGCGGCGCAAGCGGCTGCCGCCTTATCTACAAAATAGCAAACGTAAGAGGGCATGTCAAGGGCGGAGG
>JAZLGK010000086.1:0-10665 GCA_045616265.1 Candidatus Limivicinus sp.
GGTCTCTTTGTTTGTGATGATTCAATTATACCACAAAATCGAGTGAATTTCTTCCCTTTTTTTATTCTTTTTTTCTTGTTTACCTACTTTTTTACTTGGCGTTTTCCTGCGGATAACTTTTCACCGAAACTCAAGGAAAAATGACTTTTTTTATTCACAAACTTGTGCTATACTCATATACTGTATAATTATATGTAACCGGAAAGGTCAGGACTATGGGATTATTTGATAAATTATTCGGCAGCTATTCTGACAGAGAGCTCAAGCGCATCTATCCGATAGCTGATAAAATTGAAAAACTGGAACCGGAGTTTCAGAAGCTTTCGGACGCGGAGCTTCGTGCAAAAACGGACGAGTTTAAAAACCGTCTGGATAACGGCGAGAGCCTTGACGATATACTGCCCGAGGCATTTGCCGCCGTGCGTGAGGCGAGCTGGCGTGTACTGGGTATGAAGCCGTTCCGGGTACAGCTCATCGGCGGCATTGTCCTGCATCAGGGAAGAATAGCCGAAATGAAGACCGGCGAGGGCAAGACCCTTGTCGCCGTCCTCCCCGCATATCTGAACGCTCTCACCGGGGACGGCGTACATATCGTCACCGTCAATGACTACCTTGCCCGCCGTGACAGCGAATGGATGGGCAAGGTACACCGCTTTATGGGTCTTTCCGTCGGTCTGATCGTCCACGGTCTTGACAACAAGGAGCGCCGCGAAGCATACGACTGTGACATCACCTACGGCACAAACAACGAGATGGGCTTTGACTATCTGCGTGACAATATGGCGCTGTATAAAGAGGACATGGTGCAGCGCGGACATCCCTTTGCCATCGTGGACGAGGTGGACTCCATCCTCATCGACGAGGCGCGCACTCCCCTTATAATCTCCGGTCAGGGCGACGAGAGTACCGACCTCTACCGTCAGGCGGACGATTTTGTCTCCCGCCTCAAGGTGCAGGTCTACGCCAATATCGACGATAAAGAAGAAGAAAGCGAAGATCTGGACGCAGACTATGTTGTCGATGAAAAGGCCAAAACAGCTACCCTCACCGCACGCGGTATTGCCAAGGCGGAGCGGGCTTTCGGTCTTGAGAATCTGGCAGACATGGAAAACGCCACTCTCTCCCACCATATCAATCAGGCGCTCAAAGCGCATGGCATCATGAAGCGTGATATTGACTATATCGTCAAGGACGGCGAGATCATCATCGTCGATGAATTCACCGGTCGTCTCATGCTGGGCAGACGTTACAGCGAGGGTCTGCATCAGGCGATCGAGGCGAAAGAGCACGTGGATGTGCAGAAGGAGAACAAGACCCTTGCCACCATCACCTTCCAGAATTATTTCCGCCTTTACAACAAGCTCTCCGGTATGACCGGCACCGCCGTGACCGAGGCGGAGGAATTCGAGGCCATCTATAAGCTCGACATCATCGAGATCCCCACCAACAAGCCGGTTATCCGAATCGATAACCCGGACGTGGTTTATAAGAACGAAAACGGCAAAAACCGCGCTATTATCGAACAGATCGTCACCTGCCACGAAAAGGGGCAACCCGTGCTGGTCGGTACGGTCTCCATCGAAAAGAGCGAATTCATTTCTTCCCTTCTCAAGCGGCGCGGCGTTCCCCACACGGTGCTGAACGCGAAGTTCCACGAGAAGGAGGCCGAGATCGTCGCGCAGGCGGGCAAACTGGGCGCGGTCACCATCGCCACCAACATGGCGGGCCGAGGCACCGATATCATGCTCGGCGGCAATGCGGAGTATCTTGCCAAGACCGATTTGAGAAAAGCGGGCTTTGACGAGCACATCATCGCCGAGGCCACCGGCTACGCCGAGACCGACAACGAGGATATTCTCTCCGCCCGTAAGCTCTTTGCCGAGCGCATGGAGGCACATAAGGCGGTCATCAGCGAGGAGGCCGAAAAGGTCAGAGCCGCCGGCGGTCTCTTCATCCTCGGCACAGAGAGACATGAATCCAGACGTATCGACAACCAGCTCCGCGGCCGTGCCGGACGACAGGGCGACCCGGGCGAGAGCAGGTTTTTCCTTGCACTTACCGACGATATCATGCGGCTTTTCGGCTCGGAGCGCATCATGGGCATGATGGAGGCGCTCAACGTCGAGGAGGATATGCCGCTCGATCATAAAATGCTTTCAAACGCCATCGAGCAGTCGCAGAAGACGGTCGAGTCCCGCAATTTCCAGACCCGTAAGAGCGTGCTCGAGTACGACGACGTGATGAACAAGCAGCGCGAGATCATCTACGGCGAACGCCGCAAGGTGCTCGATGGCGAGGATATCCACGAGCAGATCATGAGCATGGTGAAGGACTTCGTTTCCTCCACCGTCATGGACGGACTGGGCGGCGCGGCGGCCGAATCGCAGGAGCAGCTTGACGAAGCTCTTGCCCCGTTTGAGAAGCTCTTCCTGCTCCACGGTTTGATTAAAATAGAAGCCTTCAACCATTTCGCAAAGCCCGAGCAGGTCTCCGAAAAGGTCTATGAGATTGCGCAGAAGGTCTATGCCGCCCGTGAGGAAGCCTTCGGCACCGGTCCCAACGATCTGCCCCTCATGCGCGAGATCGAGCGCGTTGTGATGCTCCGCGTGGTGGACGAGTACTGGATGGAGCACATCGACGCCATGGACGACCTAAAGCGCGGCATCGGTCTGCGCGGCTATGGCTCCGTCAAGCCCATCGACGCTTACAAGCAGGAGGGCTTTGAGATGTTCGACGCGATGGTAAACGGCATCCGCGAGGAGACCGTGCGCCGCGTCTTCACCGTTAAGGTGCGCCGTGAGCAGCCGGTGGAGCGTAAGGCCGTCGCCAAGAATGCCGCCGCCAACGTGGGCGGCGAACCGGTCAGAAAGACGCCCGTGAAGAAAGCCCCCAAGCCCGGCCGCAACGACCCCTGCCCCTGTGGGAAAATGAAGCCCGACGGCAGCCGGAGACTCAAATATAAAGAGTGCTGCGGGAGGAATGAATAAGCATTAAAAAACGAACCGTTGCAAATTCTGCAACAGTTCAAGGAGTAGCCAAAATGCCATCCCTGTCATTGCGAAACCAGTGTCGCAACACTGGTTGTGGCAATCCATTTCCCTTTATGTCGAGATTTGCAGTTATTCCAACCTTCTGCCTGCAAAAAGAAACGGATTCCCAGTTCTGCCCTTTAGGGTACACCAGTGACATCGGTCACTGGTTCGGAATGACAGATTTAGGAGACCTTTGATAGTCTGAGTTGTTGCAAAATTTGCAACAACTTCTTCTGACGGCAAAACATACAAGTTGATTATTATAACTTTGGGATTTAAGGTGAATTCTATAAAAAACCGAACTTCTGTCATCCTTGTTTTGACTGCAGGGCTTTTATTTCTTCTTTCCGGCTGCGGGGAAAATACTCCGACGAAGGAAATACTCTCCCCGCTCGTCGCCGAAGCGATTATACAGGATAACGAGAACGGATATTTGGAAGGCGAGTGCTCCGGTGAAGGGCACATGATCCTCGGCAGCAGCATATCGGGTGGCAAATTGAAGGTCTACGCTCTGACCATGTACGGAAACTACGGCTTTCAGAACGGTATGTTTATCAAGCTTTCCGGCAGCGGGGTCATTCCCGCCGTGCTGACCTTTGAAAAGGACGGCTCTGATTATAAACTTTTGGAAATCGAGTACCCACAGGACGGCGCGAATTATACAAAAAGCATCAGGAGGATGTTCCCACTGCAATACCGTTCGGCGGCGCTCCGCTGTGAAAGCGCATACAATGGCCTTTTATCGCAGGAGAGAAGCTATGCCGAAGAGTATCTGAAAACCATCGGCCGGGAGGCGAAGATCGGAGAATACAAAGACCTAAATATCGTTCTTCTTACCGATCTGGGCGTCAGCGTTGACGTGTCCAATGAGCTAATCCGTGACGAACGCTTAGGGGAATATCCGTATTGGACAGGAACGGCGGAATACCTTGAAAACGGAGAACGTTATGTCCGCTCGCTGTCATATGATAAGTCAACGGAGCAGATCATATTCAGAACCGTGGAAGCGGAGAGCGGCAAGACGACGGAAAGCTATATCTTTGATGCAGTTACCGGTGAGGAGCTTGAAGTGAGAGGATGAGCCAAAAGACATACAAAGCAAATTGTATTTTTCCGAGGTGAATATGAAGCCTGATCCGAATACCAGATATCCTGTCCCGGGATATGAAAAAGAAATCTATGTGAAACCGACCGTGACAAATCCCAACATTATTGTCGGTGATTTTACGTATATTGCGGATTCTGAATTTGAAAGTCATGTTACGAATTTCTATCCATGGAGCCGAGATAAACTGATCATCGGCAAATTCTGTCAGATCGCATCCGGCGTTGAGTTCGTAATGAATGATGCCAACCACCAGATGAACGCTGTATCTACGTTCCCCTTCTACACCTTGGAGGGCTGGGATATGGAAGCCCCAAAGGCTGAGGATATGCCATTTAAAGGCGATACCGTTATAGGCAATGATGTCTGGATCGGGCAGAATGCAGTGATCCTTCCGGGGATCCGTATCGGCGACGGCGCAATTATCGGTGCAAACAGCATTGTCGGAAGCGATGTAGAGCCTTACACCGTTGTTGTCGGCAATCCGGCAAAACCTGTCCGTAAAAGATTTGATGATGAGCTGACAGCCTTGATGCTTGAATGGAAATGGTGGGACAAATCTGTTGAAGAGATCAACAACCTTATTCCCATCCTGACAAGCGGCAAGCTTGATACTGTCAAAAACAGGATAAAAGAAATGCTGAAGAGATAAATCAGCAGGAAAGGAGAAGGTATATGGCATTGGAGAACAAACTCAGTATCACCGATTCCGCTGAGCTTGCCCGTATAGAGGAAAAAATCAGCAAAAGAAAAGCGGCGGAGCTGTTTGAAAACGGTCTGCTGGATACCTTCCCCGTGGGTGATTTTGAAGGTTTGGCCATGATCCACAAATATCTCTTTGATGACATCTGCGATTTCGCAGGAAAAATGCGCACTGTGAACATCGCAAAAGGAAATTTCCGGTTTGCTCCGGTAATGTATCTCGGCGCGGCGCTGGACAATATTTCAAAGATGCCGCAGAACAGCTTTGATGAAATCGTTGAAAAGTATGTGGAAATGAATATCGCCCATCCTTTCCGTGAAGGAAACGGCAGAAGTATGCGCATCCGGCTGGACTGTATTCTGAAAAAAGAGCTCGGCACGGTCATTGACTGGAGCCGGGTAGACAAGGAAGATTATCTCCTCGCAATGGAGCGCAGCCCTATAAAAGATGTTGAGATCAAAGTCCTTCTGAAAGCCGCTCTTACCGACCGGGTGAATGACCGCAAAGTGTATATGAAAGGCATTGACGCGAGCTATCACTACGAAGGCTATAACGTATATAAGACAGAAAACATCAAAAGCGCGGAATAAGCATCAGAAAAAGGAAGCCACTGGGGGGAATGCATATGAGAAAAATCGAGAAAAGCACCTGGGACCGGCGGGAAATATACGATTTCTTTTCCGGTGTTTCCGACCCGTTTTATATGGTCAGTTTTACGCTCGATGTAACGGAGCTGAGAGCTTTTACGAAAAGACATGATTGTTCCTTTTATTATTCCCTGATCTATCTTTGCTGTGAGGCTCTGAAAAGCGCGGATAATTTTTTATATACCTGCCGCAGCGGAGAAATATATCTGCTCGACGGACGGGAGCCGAGTTTTACGGACAGAAAACCGGATTCTGAACTGTTTCACATCGTAACGCTTCCCGCTTGCGGGGATATTCTCACGTTTTGTCAGGCGGCAAAGGAAGCAAGCCGCAATCAGCAGAGCTTTATTGACATGAGCCATGAGGGAGATGACCTTGCGTATTTTTCCTGTCTGCCGACCCTCCGGCTGACCGCTCTGACAAACGATTCCGACCTGCTCTCTCCCGGCTTTGCGGAAAGCAACATTCCGAGGATCAGTTGGGGCAGATATACGGAAAACCGTGGAAAATTGGAACTTACGATCTCTATGGAAGTTAATCACCGCTTTGTTGACGGCCTCCATATCGAAAAATTTGCGGCACGGCTGGAAGCGCTGATCGCCGAATTGGGGAACCGCTGAATAATAACAGGAGTACCTATGTCCTTTACCGAACACAATTTTGCGGGAGGTATTTGATTTGACGAAAAAGAACAATGAAATATCCATACGATCAAGCGCCGCGGAGTACCTTACCTATGTGGCATCTGTCGGGGACAGAGAATGCAGCGTTGAGATGCGCTATGAGGATGAAAACATCTGGCTTACGCAGAAAATGATGGCGGCGCTGTATAATGTTGATGTGCGGACGATAAACGATCATATAAAAAAAATCTTTACTGATTCAGAACTGGAGGAATCCGCAACTATCCGAAAATTCCGGATAGTTCAAACCGAAGGCTTCCGGCAGGTAGAAAGGGAAGTAAACCACTATAATCTGCAAATGATCATTGCCGTGGGCTTTAAGGTAAATAATGAGCGGGCGGTGCAGTTCCGTAAATGGGCCAACAGCATCGTAAAGGATTACACGATCCAGGGCTGGGCTATGGACGATGAACGCCTGAAGAACGGCGGGTCAGTATTAACAGTGGAATATTTTGACAGGCTGTTGGAGCATATCCGGGAAATTCGCTTGTCGGAACGCAGGTTTTATCAGAAAATAACCGATATTTATGCAACAGCTCTTGACTACGACCGAACGGCTGAAACAACAAAAAAGTTTTTTGCCAAGGTGCAGAACAAGATGCACTATGCAGTGCACGGGCATACCGCAGCGGAACTAATCTATGAGCGTGCCGATGCGGAGAAACCGCACATGGGACTGACAACATGGTCAGCCGCTCCCGAGGGGAAGATTGTCAGGAGCGATGTGAGCATAGCGAAGAATTACCTCAGCGAGCAGGAACTGCTTTCTCTGGAACGTATCGTGTCGGCCTATTTGGACTTGGCAGAGGACAGAGCTGAAAGACATATTCCGATGACGATGGAAGACTGGAGTAAGCGGCTGGATCTGTTCCTCATGGCGGATGACCGGGAAGTTTTGCAGGATTCCGGAAAAATCACCGCAGAAATAGCAAAGTCAAAGGCAGAAACGGAATTTGAAAAATACCGCATTATTCAGGACAGAATCTTCATGTCGGATTATGATCGGTATCTGCGGGAATTGGAAGAATACAAGGAAAAAAGCAAAGCGGCGGATTAATAATTCAACAGAATTAAGCAAAGGAGTATTTATGTCCTTTACCGAACACAACGAAAACGGACTTGTCTATATGACATCCTCAAAAATAAAAATGCGCCACGCCTTTACCACGCGCTTCGGCGGGGTGAGTACGGGAGAGCTGGCAAGCCTCAACTTAGGCTCAAACCGCGGCGATGACCCGGAAAATGTCCGGGAGAACTGGCGGAGAGTCTGCGCGCTTTTCGGCGTCGGACCGGATGACTGCGCCATTACAAAGCAGGTGCATAAAAATGGGGTGAGGATCGTCACCTCGGCGGATAAGCATATCTGTCTCGGTTCCGTTCCCTACGAAGCGGACGGCATCGTCACCGCGGAAAAGGGGCTGCCGATCTGGTGCTTCGTGGCGGACTGCGTGCCGGTGCTGCTGTGCGACGATAGGAACAGGGTGGTCGGCGCGGTACACTGCGGCTGGCGCAGCTCCGTGACGGATATTTTGAAAAACGCGGTCGAACAGATGGAAACTCTCGGCGCAGACAGGAAAAACATCTGTGCCGCCATCGGTCCGTCCATCGGCAGATGCTGCTTTGAGACCGACCGGGACGTGCCGGACGCGATAGAAAAATACCTATCCGGCGATGTTGAGGGACTGTGGACAGTCCGCGAAGACGGTAAATACATGGTCGATCTCCGCGCCGCCAACGCCCGCCGCCTCATTCAGTTGGGCCTGAACCCCGAAAATATTGATATTTCCGAAGAATGTACCTATTGTCGCCACGACAAATACTGGTCGCACCGCCATTCCAAAGGTTTGCGCGGCAGTCAGGGCGCAGCTATCGTAATCTAAAGTGGAATGTGAAAAGTGAAAAGTGGAATTATACTCAAAAGTCCATGACTTTATAAAACAGAATTTATTTGTCTGCAAAATCGAGGACGGCTGCGGCAGAGACAAATCATTGAAAAACATTCCACTTTCCACTTTCAACTTTTCACTTTCATTCCGGGAGGCTATTTTGAATACAAAAAGAATTATTTGCCTTGTTCTTGTTCTGCTGACAGTCGTTTTAAGCGGCTGTGAGGGCTATACGCCCGCGATCACCATGGATACAATACCGGAATCCACCGGCGGCAAAGACATCGAACCGACCGTCGGAGAGGATAACGTGTTTTCGCTCAATTCCAACTCCAACTACAGCTTCAACCCGCTGATCGCCACCAACCACTCCAATCAGCTTGTGTGCTGTCTTGTGTATGAGAATATGCTGGAGATCGATGAAAGCTTCAACATCATCCCGAACGTCATTGTCGGATGGAAGCATAACGATGACTGCACCTACTGGGAGTTCGAGCTGGATACGAGCCACACCTTCCATGACGGTACTCCTGTCACGGGCTCCGATCTTCGCTATTCTCTGGAGCGCGCCGTGAGCGCTCAGCAGAGATACAAGGGACGCTTTGCAAGCTTTCAGGGCGCGTCCTATGAGGAAAACAAGCTCTACGTCACTCTCGGCATCGGCAACAGCCAGCTTTACCGCCTCATGGATATTCCCATCATCAAAAACGGCACCTATCCGGATGACTATCCCATGGGGAGCGGGCCTTATATGTATACCGAGGAATACTCTGAGCCTGTGCTGGATGAATTCGGTGAGCCGATTCCCGACAAAGTGCGCTATACCGCGATCGTTCCCTATGAGGACTATGTGGGACTGCCGGTCTTCAAGGAAGAGAGTGAAGACAGTAAGCGCGATGACGAGGATACCGGCCTGAAGTATACCCATGAAAAGATCCGTCACCCGGTCGATGTCATCTACCTCAAGGAGTATACCGACGCACAGAGTACGCTGACCGCCTTTGAGGACTCTCTCATAGACGTTGTCATCAACGACCCGTCGAGCTATACCAACATCGGCTACGCCAGCACCAACGAGATCCATACTTACCCCACCACCAATATGCACTATGTCGTTTTTAACGAGCAGAGTGTGCTGGGCAAGTATTCCAACTTCCGCTATGCCATGAACTTTGCCTTTGACCGGAACAATCTGGTGACGCTTCTGCACGGCAACGGTGTGGCCTCCGCGATCCCCATGTACCCCACCTGTGAGATCTACCCGGATGATCTCAACCGCAATTTTGCGTACAATCTGGAAATGTGCAAGACGGTTCTGGAGAACGCCGGCGTCAAGGACTATGATGAGGACGGCAGACTTGAGTATATGTCCGGCGTTCCTCAGGAAATAGAGCTTATCTTTGTTGTCTGTTCCGATTCCAGCGCCAAAACCGGCGTCGTGCGCCGCTTTGCCGAGGATATGGACTCCCTCGGACTCAAGGTGACCGTGAAGGAGCTGAGCTGGGCGGATTATCTTACGGCGCTCGAGGAAGGCAACTACGATATGTATTACGGCGAGGTACAGCTTCGCGGTGACTTTGATCTGACGGAGCTGCTGCAGGTGCGCCCCAAGCTCAAGGAGGGGCAGACCACAACAAATATCAATTTCTCCGGCTCTACGGACGAAGGCTATATGAGCTACATAAGCGACTATCTCAAATCCAACGAGAGCGACAGGATCTATAACTATGCCATGCTGGCCGACTACATCACGCAGAACGCCATGCTCATCACCATCGGCTTTGAGAAACAGCAGATCGTCCTGCACCGCGGCATCGTCAAGGGCGTTGACCCCCACTACGGCAACCCGCTGTTCGATTTTGTCAACTGGGAATTTCTGGCGTGATTAAAAAAAGTCAGATACACAGTAAGGAACGGTCTTGACCGTTCCACCAAACTGCCGTGAATTTTCGGAACGGTCAAGACCGTTCCCTACCTTGATCAGTCATTAAACATAACATAACGAAAGGAACGGAATATTATGACGGACAAAGAGATCCTTGCCATGGCGAAAACGGCGTCGATGAATGCCTATGTCCCTTACTCCCGCTTTGCGGTCGGCGCGGCGCTGGAGTGCGATGACGGCACAGTCTATACCGGCTGCAACGTGGAAAACGCTGCTTTGGGCAGCACCATCTGTGCCGAGAGAACCGCCTGCGTCAAGGCAGTCAGCGAAGGACACCGCAGCTTCAGGCGTGTTGCCATCTATGCCGACAGTGAAAACTGGTGTACCCCCTGCGGCGCCTGCCGTCAGTTTCTCGCGGAGTTTTCTCCCGATATGGAGGTGCTCTGCGCCAAAGCCGGCGGAAGATACGTCAGCTATAATCTCAAAGAGCTGCTGCCGCATACTTTTGACTATTAAAGTGGAAAGTTGAAAGTGGAAAGTGAAAATATACTCAGTTGTTTGGAGTTAAACCTCTTTTTTGAAGGTTAAGGCAATACCGCATAATGCGGCAAGAGCAGATGGCGAGAGAAAATGGGTTCAGCTTTGCATAAGTTCGCGTAAGCCAAATCGAAGATTTGGACGCTCACTTATGATGAAGGCATTTTTTCGCAGGAATACTTTGTGT
>JAZLGK010000087.1:0-3322 GCA_045616265.1 Candidatus Limivicinus sp.
CCAAGAACGGCAAGATTATTTCCAAACTGACCAATCCGTTTCAGGATCGCGTTGAGCTTGTGGAGTCCCTTTTTGGCATCCTTCCGGCAGATGTCTCTCTGGAAGATGCGCGGGAAGAGAGGCTCAGTAAAATATGAAAGCTTTACTCGATACCTGTATTGTGGTTGACCTTCTGCAAAAGCGGGAACCGTTTTGCAAGGACGCGAAGGATATTTTTCTTTGTGTTGCAAACCACCGCTTTGACGGATTCGTCTCTGCAAAAGCATTGACGGACGTCTATTACCTGATGCACCGATTCACCCACAGTGAGGTGGAATCCAGAAAGGCACTCGAAACCTTGCTGAAACTGGTAGGTGTTTTGCCTACATGTGGTATCGATTGCCAGAGAGCATTGCTGTCAGAAGTTACGGATTACGAGGATGCGGTGATGATTGAAACCGCAATCAGGGAGAAAATGGACTGCATCGTCACAAGAAACCTTTCGGACTACGCAAAGTCATCCATTCCCGTGTACCCGCCGGACGCATTTCTGACGCTTCTATTAGAAAACGAAAAAGAATAGTCTTAAGCGCCGTTATTTGCCTCTATGCAAGCAAAAACAGATTACTTCCACAAATAATAAGGAGGTCTAAGCCAACTCATTTTTGAGGGGGGAAGATAGCTTTGCACAGACCGCCGTGGATAAAATGTTTGCCGCCGCGTCAAACATTTGAAGCTTCCAAAAAATACTTGATTTTTCATTTATCTTCCGTTAGAATAATCCCAAATCATGATTTAGTAAATTTAGATTTGTATTTTGGGAGGGCAAACGTATGTTTATCGGCAGAGAAGCAGAACTGAAATTCTTAAATGATAAATACGAAGAAACCGGCGGTCAGCTCATTGTGCTGTATGGCAGACGGCGCGTAGGGAAAACCGAAACGCTGCGAGAATTCTGCAAAGGAAAGCCGCATGTTTTCTTTTCCTGTACACAAGCCACTGACCGGGTGCAGCTTCGGAATTTTTCAGGCAGGATACTCAAAGAGGATATTCCGGCAAAGAACTACATCTCCGAGTTTGATGATTGGGAGAAAGCTTTCCGCGCAGTGCTTGATCTGCCCTACGGCGCGAAAAAGAAGTTGCTTGTGATCGATGAGTTTCCATATATGTGTCGCGCCAATAAAAGCATCCCCTCTGTTTTGCAGAGTCTTTGGGATGCAGAGCTGCAAAGCGGTAATGTGATGCTCATTCTCTGCGGCAGTGCCATGAGCTTTATTGAAAAAGAACTGCTTGCCGAAAGAAATCCTCTCTACGGCAGAGCCACCGGTATCTACAAAATGGAAGAAATGGGATTCTACGATGCGGCCAGGTTCTTCCCGGACTACTCTGCCCGTGATAAGGTGCTTGCCTATGCCGTACTCGGCGGCATCCCGCATTATCTGCGGCAATGGGATCCGAGGATGTCTGTCGGAGATAATATCAAACGCAATATCCTGACAAAGGGCTGTATTCTGTACAGTGAAGTGGATTTTCTGCTCCATCAGGAGCTGCGGGAAACGCCGATCTATAACTCCATTATCGAGGCGATCGCACTCGGTAATACCAAGCTGAACGACATCAGCCAAAAATCGCTGATCGAGGACACCTCTAAAACGAGTGTCTATCTGAAAAATCTCATTGAGCTCGGCATCGTTGAGCGAGAATTCTCCATAGATGCGAAAATCAAGGAGCAGGCAAATGCAAGCAGAGGAACTTACCGTTTGGCGGATAACTTCTTCCGCTTCTGGTACGCTTTCGGCTTTGCAAATATTTCTCAGCTTGAGGACGGCGATGTGGACGGCGTTTACGAATATGTCGTAAAACCGGCTCTGCACGAATTTGCTTCCTTTGCCTTTGAGGATGTGTGCCGTGAGTTTATCCGTGAGATGCAGAAGAAAAATGAACTGCCTTTCCGTTATTCCAAAATGGGACGATGGACAGGAAAAACGACCGTGCGGGATGAAAGTGCGGCAAACGGACTGCGCACTGTGGAAACCGAGATCGATCTTTTGGGGATCGACTCAGGTGCAGAAAACTACTTGGTGGGCGAATGCAAGTTCAAGGGCAGCCAATTCTCCTACTCGGAATATCTTGACACGCTGGCGAAGCTGACCCCATTAAAAGGAAAGGCAAAATTCCATTATGCTCTGTTCTCGGAAAGCGGCTTTGACGCAAAGGTCATTGCTGCGGCAGCTGCAAACGCAACGCAGCTTTTCTCGCTTGACGAGATCGTTTGCTATAAATAAGCGAAAATCTCATTCAAGGCGGGATATCTATCCGCAAAAAATTACAGTCAGCCAACCGCGCTTTTCAAACGAAATGCACGAAAAGCCGACTGTAATTTTTTGATTAACACACTCTTTGTGTGTTTGTCCTTATCGGGTTTTACTTGGTGACGTTTTCGCAGAAGCGCTGGAACATCGCCGCAGCTTCGGCGCGGGTGGCTGTGTTGTGCGGGTTCAGATTGCCGTTGTTATCGCCGTTCACGACACCGGCTGCGATGCAGAAGTGCATCCCGCTCGCCGCCCAGTCGCTGATGGTGAACACGTCATTGTGGGACAGCGTGTTCGTGTCCTTCGTGAACTCGTCCACGTCGACCTTCTTGAGCAGCGCGTAGCGATAGAGCATCGTGGCAAGCTGCTCGCGGGTGATGGCGCTTGTCATATTCGTACCGTCGGAGATACCGTTGGCTACCGCCCATTCCTGACCGGGGACGTACCACGCGCTGCCCGTACCGGCCTCAACGCCGTTGAGCCGCGCCAGCACGGTGACGACCATGCCGCGCGTGAGCGTGGCGTTCGGGGCAAATTCCGTCTCGGTGACGCCGTTCATCAGACCGTTTTCGACGCAGTAGTGGATGCCGTCATGCCACCAGAAGTCCGCCTTGGTGTCAGTAAACTTGCTGATCGGGCAGGTAGCGTCCTTCGGGCAGAAAGCATAGCTGCTGCCGTCGAGGACTTCGATGGCGTAGTGGGAGAAGTGCGTGACCGTGAACGTTGCCGCCTTGCCGTCAAACGTGCTGGGGACGAGCTCCTTTGTGCCATCCTCGGCAACGTACCATACGCGCACGGGCTTGGTGGTCGGATAGGAGACCGTCAGCTCGGCGTCGCCGCCCTTGAAGTCGGAGATGCGCTTGCCGTTCGAGACGAAGTAAGCGTCGAGCACGAGGGCGTCATTGAGCGCCTTGACCGTCTCCTTCTGCGCGGCGGTGAGTGCCTGCTCCGCCTTGCTTTCCTTGTCGACCACGAGCTGAATATTGCTGCCCGCCGCCTGCTCCGCGACCGCCGCGACCGTGGTGCTGTCA
>JAZLGK010000088.1:0-2126 GCA_045616265.1 Candidatus Limivicinus sp.
CAAATCGAAGATTTGGACGCTCACTTATGATGAAGGCATTTTTTCGCAGGAATACTTTGTGTATTGCAAGAAAAAATGACAAAATCTGAGCACATTTTATCCGTCAGCTGCCGCAGACGTATTGTGCGGTGTTGCCTTAAAACGTAATTCTTACAACTCAGGGAGTACTGACATGAAAAACAGACGCAAACTCATATTACCTGTAATTATAGTCCTTCTTTTAACGGTTTTCAATTTCCTCGGCGGAAACAAAGCCGACCCGGCAAGCATAGGGATCATCGGCGGGGCGGATGGTCCCACACAGATCGTTCTGTCTTCAAAGAATGACAAACAGCAAACCGACCCGAAAACTCCGGACGAGCCGGAGCTCGACGAAGACGGGATATATGACTCCAAGGAAGACGTTGCACTGTATATTCAGACCTTCGGACATCTGCCGCCCAACTACATAACGAAGAAGGAAGCGCAGGCGGAAGGCTGGCCGGGCGGAGAGCTTGAAAAGTATTGCCCGGGCAAGTGCATCGGCGGCGACTATTTCGGCAACCGAGAGGGGCTTCTGCCGAAAGCCAAAGGCCGAAAATATACCGAATGCGATATAGACACGCTCGGTGCAAGATCCCGCGGCGCAAAACGCATTGTCTTTTCAAACGACGGGCTGATATATTACACCGACGATCACTATGAGACCTATACGCTTCTCTATGGTGAGCCATAATACTGATTTCAGATAGAAAGTGCCGATCTGAAGGGGA
Organism: Candidatus Limivicinus sp.; assembly: GCA_045616265.1. Lineage (GTDB taxonomy): Bacteria > Bacillota > Clostridia > Oscillospirales > Oscillospiraceae > Limivicinus. Next base: position 753 of record JAZLGK010000088.1, read on the forward strand.
GAGATTACCGTCATATATCGTTAAAGCCCTTGGAAAACCACATAATATTCCCTTCCGGTTTTGACTCATCTGGCGGCAATCCTTCTCGCTTCATTCTTTGCTTTTCTCATCGGAGATCAGTATAAGGGCACCTCTAAAAATTCTCCTGTGCTCATCTTGCTTGACCTTTTTCCGTCATATTTCATAAAAATGCTCGGAAATACACAAAGTATTCCCTACGCTTTTTATTTCATCTGCCGAAAAAATCTCTGCGCAATCTGAACACATCGAATTATTAGAGGTTGCCATAAGTTTTTTGGCTGTGTTTTCGACAAAATTCGACACGGTTTCATAAAATAATTTGAAAAATTTGTAAAACGGTGTTGCGCACGGTAGAAATGTGTAATATTATGTCAACAAGTTTTCTGCATCCTTCGACATTTTTCTGTTGTTGTAAAAGTTCCTTATATGGTAAATTAAGTGCGACATAGGGAAAAACCTAAAAAATTTATTCGGTTTGTTTTTATACCGCATACCGGGAGGATAAATGTTATGGAAACCAAGACACGCATTTTCGCAGCAGACGCAAATCCGGAGTACCTCAAGCTCCTGTCGGAGTTAATACGGGACGAAAAGGACATGGAGGTGGTCGGGACGGCCACGGACGGACAGGAGGCTTTGAACGGAATTGCCGAAAAACGTCCGGATGTTGTCCTGCTGGAGCTGGTTTTGCCGAGGATCGACGGGTTGGAGGTACTCCGCCGTATCCCCGAAACAGGAGCGGCGCCGAAGATCATCGTTGTATCCGGCTTTTTCAACAGCCAGGTAGTAACGGACTGTTCCGAGCGCGGCGCGGATTATTTTCTGCCCAAGCCCTGTGACACGACAGCGCTGCTCACAAGGATACGCCAGTCTGTGGGCAAAGAGGATGCCTCTTCCCGCACAGCGGGATATGAATGTAAATACTACACTCCACAGGCACAGAGTCAGAACAATCTGGAAGCGGTTGTCACCGACATCATCCATGAGATCGGTGTGCCTGCCCACATCAAGGGATATCAGTTCCTGCGGGAATCCATCCTCATCGCCGTGGAGAACATGGAGGTCATCAACGCTGTCACCAAGGTGCTCTATCCCACCGTTGCCAAGCGGTACGGCACCACAGCCAGCAGGGTGGAGCGAGCCATCCGCCATGCCATTGAGGTGGCATGGGACAGAGGAGATCTGGAGGTGCTGCAGAAGTACTTCGGATATACCGTTTCCAATTCCAAGGGAAAGCCCACCAACAGCGAATTCATCGCCATGATCGCCGACCGGCTCCAGCTGCAGAAAAAGCAGGCGCTTTGACCATGCAAAAAAGAGATCCGGATCTGAAAAGGAGCGTTTCACTCCCGA
>JAZLGK010000089.1:0-2907 GCA_045616265.1 Candidatus Limivicinus sp.
CATCGTTTTCTGATGGATTCAGTATACCATAATCGGAAGAAAAAGTCTGTATCCTTTGCGAAAACATACTGAAAATTCTCTGTGAACCAAGATCGGTCAATAGAGGTCTCCCGCTTTTCCGGGTCGGATCGCTTTTTTCTGTTCGATGGAGAGTCCTTCCAGAAGCCAGCGGATCTGCTGCTCCGTCAACCGTTTTGCTTCCGTTTCCGTCCGCGGAAAAGAATACCGTCCGTTTTCAAGACGCTTGTTCAGCAGCAGAAAACCGTCGCCCTCCCAGAGAAGTCCTTTCAGTTTCCGCGCGTCCTTTCCACAGAACAGAAACAGGGAACGGTCAAACGGGTCAAGGGGTAACTTCCCCTGAACGATGGCTGCGAGGCCGTCAATTCCTTTCCGCATATCCGTGTATCCGGTGATCACATATACCGTGGTTCCGGCAGAGATTTCTTTCAGCATTTCAGTGCCCGGATCACTGCCTCGATCCCCTCCGTTGATGCTGACGCACGGATTTCCACGCGGATTTCTCCGGAACTCACTGTAATCACGGAATCGGTGTTTTCCGAAACCTCCGTGACCGCGACCGGAATCTGTTCACACAGTTTCTCCCGCAGTTTCCGCAGATGGTAATAATACGTTTTCGCTGCGATCCCGTTTTCACGGCACCATGCCGAGACGCTCATTCCGCTTTCCCGGCACGCCTGAATTCTTGCTGACCATTCCTGTGTCTGTACTTCCCGCTTCACAAGTGTTACTCTGTCCATTGTCGTATTCCTTTCCTGTCTCATTTGCTCTACTGGAGTATTTTGGATATTCCTATTTGCTCCATACTGTTTTTGAGACTTGGTTATATTGTAACACTTTGGCTGCTATTCCGCAAATCGCGGGAGCATTGACCGCTTACGAAATAGCATTTAACATATTAACTAATTTGGTTTGGGGAAAAGAATATCAAGAAGAAACTGCGGTGTCAGAGAGGTCCTAAACATAAAGCGTTTTTTACTTGTTTTTGGAGGTTTCGCCTGATTAACGAGAGCTAAAGCGGTTTTACGCAGAATATTCATATTGAGCGGAGCATTATCCTTACGAACTCTGGAAGCATCTTCATGAAAAATAACGTCAAGATTCCAATGAAGCTGATTTTCAATTGACCAGTGCTTTCGTGCAGCATAGGCAAACTTTTCCACGTCGGTTAAAGAGGTAATGTAATAGCGGTTTTCTTCCCGGATTTCATCCTTTTCTTCTACTCTGGTATGTACCATGCCGATTCCGTTCAGATTTGCCCACGTCTTCCATTCATATTCCCATGGATGAAACCCGGATACGTCTCCGGTCAAAAGACAATATGTCCTTTTTTCAAACCTTCCATGCCCTTTTTCTGTAGTTTCATACTTTGGAAGTTCTCTGCAAAAACTGTCAAAATACAGTTTACTGTCCTGATATAACTGCGGTTGATTCTCCTTGAGTCCGATAACATAGTCTGCTTTTTTTGCGGTGATCTTTTTTGTGATTTCTTTCTGACAACTCATCGCATCAGCAGTTACTATAGTTCCCTCCACGTCGATGATATCCAATAATTCCGGTACGGCAGTTATTTCATTTTTCTTTTCCGGTACTGTGATTTCTCCGAGTGTGATTTGATTTTCCGCGACAAATGCGCTTACCACATGGTAAGCTTTATGCTCCTTATTCCCGCTTCCGCAGATCGTTTTCCCGTCTATCGCTACTACTCCGCGCTTCTCGCGCTCTGCTCCAAGCCACTCATATAGACAGTTCGATAATTCTTTCGGATTTACTCGCTCAAATACCCTCCGAAATGTATCACTGTCCGGGATTCCGTTCGGCAATTCCAGAAATTTGCGCAGCCAATCTATTCGGGCGTGACCAAACTCCTCCATATCTGTATAGTCCTCGCCGTTGCATATGATTGTGCACAATCCGATTACCAATATGTCTACTAATTTGTGTCGGATGTTCCCTCGTTCCGTTCTTCGCGGTTCCGTGATTACAAGAAGGTTTTCCTTTAATTTCTCTATATCCATGCTCTTAATTTATCATGTACTTTTGAGAAATTTTTTGTTTCTTCTTGAATTTTTTGTAAATGCTGTTGCCGTGGTAATTTAATTAGGCAGCCGATAGGTATCCCGCAAGAGCGTGTATGTCTTGGAACTGTATTCAGAACCGAAATAGAAATCCGTCGCCTCCTTTAAGGAAATCTTGTGTGATGACAAATCATATCCCCCCACAGAATACGCTTCGATGTCGGACTTTTTGCGCTTGTACCATACTTCGTTTCCGGCGGTATCTGTGGAGAGATTGAAAAAGCAGGTTTCATGCGCGTTGTCTGCAAATTTGTATTCTTCATCATGCAAAAGCACGATCAGCGCATTGTAGACGTTTTGGCTTTCGACGTCTGTGTCACTTGTTTTCATGACGCAGGGGTTGTCAGAATAGTCCACATACCAGACGCCGAAGATCTCGTCCCCATTGGCGTTGAAGTCCCGGATATGCTCCTGAATCAGTGCTTCCACCGCTTTATCGGAAACCTGATCGACGCTTGTATACAATGTGCGAAGACCTTCCACGGGGATATCCACCGTTTCCGATTCCAAAAGAAGCATGCCCTGTTCGAGAAGCATTCTCCGACAGTAGTCGTAATTGCTGCCGAGACTCATGGTAAGAGAGACCGTATCGCCGTTGCTGAGTGCTTTCGTTTTGTCCGCATCGAAAAGGATATCAAAGTTCTCATACGACCAGTCGCTGTCCACACAGATGCTGCCGCCGAAGCGAAGCTCTGCTTTGCCGTTGACACCGTTGATGGACCAGTCCGCAAAATCCGTGTAGCGTATTTCTGTCACCGGAGGAAGACCGGCGACCATGAAATCCGCAGTCGTGCTTTCCTCAATCAGAAAA
>JAZLGK010000090.1:0-10634 GCA_045616265.1 Candidatus Limivicinus sp.
ACACAAAGTATTCCTGCGAAAAAATGCCTTCATCATAAGTGAGCGTCCAAATCTTCGATTTGGCTTACGCGAACTTATGCAAAGCTGAACCCATTTTCTCTCGCCATCTGCTCTTGCCGCATTATGCGGTATTGCCTTAGATTTCTCTCCACTCTCAACTCTTCACTCTACTTCCCCGTACAGCGCCCAGGTGTTGCCCGCCGTGATCTTTACTTTGATGCGCTGCCCGATCAGACTCTTATCGCCGTGAAGGTGGACGAGTCTTCCGCCGTTGGTGCGTGAGGAGAGGTTATATTCCTCTCTGCCGGTCTCGCTGTCCACCAGCACCTCAAGCTCCTTGCCCACATATTCTCGGTGCTTTTCGCCGCTGATGCGGTTGGCAAGCTCCGTGAGCGCGTCAAAGTGACGCTGCTTGTCCTCGCGGGTATAGGGGTCGGGCATTGCCGCGGCGGGAGTGCCGACGCGCTTTGAGTAGATAAAGGTGAACATCGCGTCATAGCGCACCTGCTCGCAGAGGGAGAGAGTGTCTGCAAATTCTTCCTCCGTTTCGCCGGGAAAGCCGACAATGATATCGGTCGTCAGTACGAGGTCGGGCATATAGCTTCTGGCAAGCTCCACCTTTTCGATATATTTTTCCCTTGTGTAGTTTCGGTTCATGACCCTGAGGATGCGGTTATTGCCCGACTGCACGGGCAGATGCAGCTGATGCGCGCACTTTTCGCACTCCGCCATGGTTCTGAAAAGCTTCTCGGTGGCGTCCTTGGGGTGACTCGTCATAAACCGGATCGTGAAATCACCGGGGATGTCGTTTACCATGCGGATGAGGTCTGCAAAATCCACGGGCTCGGCAAGATCCTTGCCGTAGGAATTGACGTTCTGCCCCAAAAGGGTTATATCCTTATAGCCTTCATTTACAAGCTCTCTCGCTTCTTTTACGATATCCTCCGGCGTGCGGGAGCGCTCGCGGCCGCGTACATAGGGAACGATGCAGTAGGTGCAGAAGTTGTTGCAGCCGTACATGATGGAAAGCCACGCTTTTACGCCCTCCTTGCGGCACACGGGGATGCCCTCGACGACTGCGCCGGTATCGTTTTCAGTGGCGAAAATCCGCTTTTTCCTCGCCATGACCTGCATTAAAAGCTCCGGAAAGCGCCACAGCTCATGGGGTCCGAAGACCAGATCGACCACCGGGTAACTCATTTTGAGCTTCTTTGCGATATGCTCCTGCTGCACCATGCAGCCGCAGACCGCGATGATCTGCTCCGGGCGGGCCTTCTTGGAGTGATTGAGAGCACCGACGTTGCCGAAAACGCGCATTTCCGCGTGCTCACGAACGGCGCAGGTGTTCACAACGATAACATCCGCTTCAAACTCATTGTCCGTGAAGCCGTAACCCATCTCGGCAAGGTAGCCGCGTATCTTCTCGCTGTCGGCCTCGTTCTGCTGGCAGCCGTAGGTGTCCACCATGGCAAGATGCGTCGCCCCGTCCGCATTTTTGTGCTCATATATCTCCCGGCAATAACCCAACTGCTCCCGGATCTTCTCAACATCAATAACCTTGCGCTCGTAATTCATATGCAAAACCTCTCGGTTAAATTTAAAAATCTATCATTTTATTTTACCATAAAACCGGTGGCGCTTTCAAGATTTTTGTTGTATAATCTAAAACAATGAGGAATTAGGAATGAGGAATTGAGGTGTCGCTTCGCGACGATTATAATTTGTCGGCGAAGCCGACACTATAATTCCTAATGCCTAACTCCTAATTCCTAATTTGTCCGGAGGTGCCCTATGTCAGTTATCAACATTCTCTCCCCCCATGTGGCCGATCTGATCGCGGCCGGTGAGGTGGTGGAACGTCCCGCTTCCGTTATCAAGGAGCTCATGGAAAATGCTCTGGACGCAAAAGCGAAAAATATAACCGTCGAGATCAAAGGACGGGGCGCGTCATACATCCGTGTCACGGATGACGGCGTGGGAATGGCGCCTGAGGATGCGGGGGTGGCTTTTCTGCGCCATGCGACCTCCAAGCTCCGCGACGAAGAGGGCCTTGCCTCCATCGGCACGATGGGCTTTCGCGGCGAAGCTCTGGCGGCGATCTCCTCCGTTTCCCGCATTGAGCTGACGACCCGCCGACGCGGAGATCCGGAGGGCACAAGGCTTCTTATAGAGGCCGGGGAGATTCAGGATATGTTCCCCTTCGGCTGTCCCGATGGCACGACCATGATCGTGCGCGACCTCTTTTACAATACCCCGGCGCGGCTTAAATTCCTCAGATCCGATCGAAGCGAAAATTCCGCCTGCGTACTTACGGCCCTGCGCGTCGCTCTCGGGCACCCGGCGGTCTCGGTGCGCTTTATCCGCGACGGGCAGGAGGAGTTTTTCTCCCCCGGGGACGGACGCGCCGATTCCTGCATCTATACCCTTTTGGGGCGGGATGTCGCCTCCACGCTTCTGAAATGCGGCAATACGGAAGAGGGGATCGCCGTCTCCGGCTATACCTCCTCGCCCTCCGCCGGACGCGGCAGCCGCAGTATGCAGTTTTTCTTCTGCAACGGCAGATTTATAAAGTCCCAGCTTTTGCAGAGCGCCGTGGAGCAGGCCTACAAAAATACGCTTCTCACAGGGCGTTACCCCGCCTGCGTGATCTATCTCCAAATGGACTTTTCTTCTGTGGATGTAAATGTCCACCCCGCCAAAACGGAGGTCAAATTCTCTTACGAAAGAAAGGTCTTTGATGCTGTTTACCGCGCCGTGGCGGCGGCGCTGGAGGGCGAGAGCATCACCGCAAAGCCCGCAGTTTCCGAATCCGTGAAAAATGCCGCCAAGCCCCGGGAGGATTTTTACCGGCATTTGAGCGCTCAGGCTTTCCGCGAAAACGGCTATTCGGCAGACGGGATCAAGACGTCTGCAAAATCCCCGGAAGTATCATATAATCCCTCTGCTTTCGACAAAAAAACCTCTGCGGATTACACAAAAATTACAAAGTCTTTTCCCTCTGAAAACAAAGAAAACACAGTCTATGCCGTCTCCGAAGAGAGCAGAAACACAATATGTGCCATTCCGGTTTTTGGTGTGGAAAAAAATGACTGCCCGAAATCTGTGTCGGAGACTGTCGAAAAAAGGGCGGAAACAACACAAATAATCTCTGTAAACCATGTTGAAAACTCTGTTGAAAATGTTGAAAGTGTCCGAATTGCACAACACAAGATAGTGGGTGAGGCGCTGAAAACATACATCCTTGTCGAGCAGGAAAACGAACTTATCCTGATCGACAAGCACGCCGCCCACGAGCGCATGATCTTCGACCGTCTCAAAGCGCAGGAGCGGGAGATCTGTGCTCAGACCCTGCTGATCCCCGCCACGGTGAAGCTGACCGGCGAGGACGCGGAGCTTATCGAGAATAACGGGACGCTTCTTTATGAGCTGGGCTTTGAGATCGAGCCCTTCGGGGAGGACAGCTTTGTCATCCGCGCCGTTCCGGCGGATATGGCTTCCGCAGACGTGTCCGCGGCGCTGGAGGAGATATGCGAAAAGCTTCGCCGGGGAAGATTCGACGCGAAAAGCGCCCGGGACGAGATACTGCACACCGTGGCCTGCAAAGCCGCGATCAAGGCCGGGTGGGACACGCAGCCTTCAGAGCTTGAAAAGCTGGTGGAGGAAGTGCTCTCCGGTCGGGTGAAATACTGTCCCCACGGCCGCCCCGTCGCCGTCACGCTCACAAAAAAGGAACTGGATAAGATGTTTAAACGGATCGTTTAGCCGCTGCGGAGAGTGAAGCTTTCCTTATGCAGAGCATCTGAAAAAGCGGATAACGATCCATCCGGACGAAAACACCCTTGACAATTTCAAAAATCAGTCGAAGAGCTCCGGAATACCGTATCAGACATTGATCAACCTCTATTTAAGGGATTGTGTGAATAAGAACAGACATCCGGAGCTGCTTTGGGATTAAGCTGAAAACGCTCTGCGGGAACAGTGCTTCTGCATTGTTCCCGCGCTTTTGGGATGGATTCAGAGTTTGATAACGGTTTTTCCCTGTTTCTCTGCCATCTCTGTAAACTGCGCCGCGCCCTGTCCGTTATCATTATTTTAACCCGCAAATGGGTAATAATGATAGCAGGAGATGGGCTCTACGGATTATTCAGAGTTATATGTGAAGAGGATTCGAGCGCTTTGCAGGGAACGGGGAATAGCGATAAATAAACTGGCGACAATGAGCGATGTAAAACAATCGACTCTTGATAATATTGTCAGAGGACTGACCAGAAACCCGAGGGTAAAGACGCTTCATAAGCTTGCGATCGCCTTTAACATGACGCTTGCGGAATTTCTGGATTTTGATGAGCTGAATGACTATTCCTTTGACGATGATGCGGATGAATAATCTGTGCCCGCGGTTTTATAAACAGGGACACAGATTATTCAGGGAAAAATTTAAAAAAACAGTTAAAAAACTCTTGCAATACCGGAACATATGAAGTATAATAAATCGATTTATGCCCAAAGGGGATTTTATGCCCTTTTGGACGGTGGTATTTATGCGCTTTCGGAGCGCCTGACCGCTATATCTTGTATTTTATTCCGAATTCCGCATTTACCTGTCAATTCCGGAAGCCGATCACTTCCGTTATTGTATATAAAGGATGGCGAAAGGCCATGGCCAATCATGTATTGGCATGGAACCTCGCCGCCGAAACCGCTTAGATGAGCGGTAACTCTAAATCAGGAGGATAAAAATCCATGCAGATCACCGATCCTATCGCCGACATGCTGACCCGTCTCCGCAATGCCGGCACCGCAAAGCACGAGACCGTTGATGTACCCGCTTCCAAGATGAAGAAGTCCATCGCTGAGATCCTGCTCAACGAAGGCTACATCAAGGCATTCCAGGTCATCGATGACGGTACTCAGGGCATCATCCGCATCACCCTCAAGTATCTCCCCGGCAAGGAGAAAGCCATTCAGGGCCTTCGCCGTGTCAGCAAGCCCGGCCTGCGCGTTTATGCCGGCGCTGACGAGCTGCCCCGCGTCCTCAAGGGCCTGGGCATTGCTATCATTTCCACATCCAAGGGCGTTATGACCGACAAGCAGGCTCGCAAAGAGAATGTTGGCGGCGAAGTCCTGGCGTTTGTATGGTAAGGAGGTAGCAGAATGTCAAGAATAGGTAGAGCTCCCATCACCATCCCCGCAGGTGTTGAAGTCAAGGTTGACGACAACAACCACATCACCGTCAAGGGCCCCAAGGGTACTCTTGAGCGCACCCTCGTCCCCTCCATGTCCGTTGAGATCGACGCAGGCGTTCTCCATGTGAAGCGCCCCGACGACACCAAGGAAACCCGCTCCCTCCACGGTCTGACCAGAACCCTGGTAGACAACATGGTCGTCGGTGTTACCAAGGGCTTCGAGAAGAAGCTGGAGATCAACGGCGTTGGTTACAGGGCAGCCAAGGAAGGCAAGAATCTGGTTCTCACCATCGGTTACTCCCATCCTGTCACCATGCCCGAGACCGCGGACATCCAGATCGATGTTCCCGATCCTAACCACATTGTAGTGAAGGGTATCGACAAGCAGAAGGTCGGCCAGTTTGCAGCAGAAGTTCGTGGCAAGCGTCCTCCCGAGCCTTACAAGGGCAAGGGCATCAAGTATGACTACGAAGTTGTCCGCCGCAAAGAAGGCAAGACCGGTGCTAAGTAATAGGAGGTGTGCCTGAATGATTAAAAGACCCGACACCAGAGGACAGCGCATCAAGCGCCACAACAGAGTTCGCGGCAAGATCTCCGGTACTCCCGAGATGCCCCGTCTCTGCGTATTCCGCAGCGAAGCAAATATCTATGCCCAGATCATCGATGATGTTGCCGGCAACACCCTCGTTTCCGCTTCCACCGTTGAGAAGGCATTCGAAGGCAAGGGCGGCAATGCCGCTGCTGCCAAGACCGTCGGCGAGATGATCGCCAAGCGTGCTCTTGAAAAGGGCATTGAAAACGTGGTGTTCGACCGCGGCGGCTACATTTATCACGGCCGTGTGAAGGCACTGGCAGAAGGCGCCCGTGAGGGCGGCCTCAAGTTCTGAGGAAGGGGGACAACGGATAATGGCATATAATAATGACAGAAAAGACCGCCGCAAGGAGGAGGTCGCTTCCGAGTTCGTCGAGAAGGTAGTCTCCCTCAACCGCGTCAGCAAGACCGTCAAGGGCGGCCGTGTCGCTAAGTTCTCGGCTCTTTGCGTTGTCGGCGACGGCAAGGGCAGAGTCGGTTACGGCATGGGCAAGGCCAACGAAGTCTCCGAGGCGATCCGCAAGGGCCTCGAGGACGCAAAGAAGAACATCTGCACCGTTACTCTTCAGGGTACCACCATTCCCCATGAGGTCATCGGTGAGTTCGGCGCCGGTCGTGTTCTCCTCAAGCCCGCACCGGAAGGCACCGGCGTTATCGCCGGCGGCGCTGTCCGTGCAGTCGTTGAGGCAGCCGGTATCAAGAACATCCGTACCAAGTGCCTGCGCACCAACAACCCCGCAAACGTTGTTGCCGCTACCATGGAAGGCCTCAAGTCTCTGCGTGACGCCGCTCAGGTCGCCGCAGTCAGAGGCAAGACTCCTGAAGAAGTTCAGGGTTAAGGAGGACGAAACATGGCTAATCTTAGAATCAAGCTCGTTAAGAGCCTCAACGGCAGACACGATAAGCACATCGCAACTGCCCAGTCCCTCGGCCTGCACAAGATCGGCAACGAGACCGTACAGCCCGACAACCCCCAGACCCGCGGCAAGATCGCCCAGATCGGCTATCTTGTAAAGGTCACAGAAGAATAAGGAGGGCAAGAGAATGTATATTCATGAACTTTCTCCCGTAGCCGGCTCCACCCATGTCGATAAGCGCAAGGGCAGAGGCCACGCAACCGGTAACGGAAAGACCGCAGGACGCGGCCACAAGGGTCAGAAGGCCCGCAGCGGCGGCGGTACCCGTATCGGCTTCGAAGGCGGCCAGATGCCTTTGGCACGCCGTATCCCCAAGAGAGGCTTCAACAATATCTTTGCAAAGCCTCTGGAGGCACTCAATGTCGCAGTTCTCGACAAGTTTGAGGACGGCGCGGTCGTGGACGCACAGGCTCTGCTCGACGCAGGCCTCCTGTCCAAGTGCAAGTACGGCGTAAAATTCCTTGGCAATGGCGAAATCACAAAGAAGCTCACTGTTAAGGCTGCTGCTTTCTCCGATACCGCAAAAGAGAAAATCGAAGCGGCCGGCGGAAAGGCAGAGGTGGTATAAGTGATCCAGACACTGAAAAATGCATGGAGAGTTGAAGATCTCCGTAAAAAGATTCTTTTCACCCTCTTTGTTATCCTTCTTTATCGTCTCGGCAACGCTATTCCCGTACCTTACGTGAACGTTTCCATGCTGCAGACCTATTTCTCGCAGATGCAGAACACCGTTCTCGGTCTGCTGGACGTTATGTCCGGCGGCGCGTTCTCCAACGCGACTATTTTCGCGCTGAGCATCCAGCCCTACATCAATGCATCCATTATCATTCAGCTTCTGTGCATCGCCATCCCCGCACTCGAGCGTCTGAGCAAGGATGAGGGCGAGGAAGGCAAGAAGAAGATCGCCTCCATCACCCGTTACTCCACCGTAGCGATCGGTCTTCTTCAGGGCTTTGCCTACTACATGCTCATCAAGAACAACAACATCCTCGTTCCCGAAGCCAAGACCAGCGTATGGGCAGGCATCGTCATCGTCCTGACCTTCACCTCCGGCTCCGCTCTGATCATGTGGCTCGGTGAGCAGATCACCGAGCACGGCATCGGCAACGGCATCTCCATGATCCTGTTTGCCTCCATCATCTCCCGCTTCCCCAACAGCATCGTCCGCACCATCTCCAACTGCATCACCGGCAACCTCAAGTGGTGGGTAGCGGTTCTGATGTATCTGGGTGCACTGGCTATTATCGTTCTCATCGTCATCGTCAATGACGCCGAGAGAAGGATCCCCGTGCAGTACGCCAAGAGAGTTGTCGGACGCAAGATGTACGGCGGTCAGAGCACGCACCTGCCGATGAAGGTGAATATGTCCGGCGTTATGCCCGTCATCTTCGCTCAGTCCATTGCCTCTCTGCCCGCAACGATCGCTGCGTTCACCGGCAAGACCGACGGCTGGTTCTCCAGAAACTTCGGCACCAACAGCATCCTGTACGCTGTTGTGTACCTGCTTCTCATTATCTTCTTTGCATACTTCTACTCCACCATCCAGTTCAATCCTGTGGAAGTGGCAAATAACCTCAAGAAGAACGGCGGCTACATCCCCGGCTTCCGTCCCGGTAAGCCCACCAGTGAGTTCATCCAGAGAGTTCTCAACAAGATTACTCTCTTCGGTGCAATTTACCTCGGTATCATTGCCGTAACTCCTATCCTTGTATCTCACTTCAGCACGACCTCCTCTCTTACCGGTCTGTCCCTCGGCGGCACCTCCATCATCATTGTTGTCGGTGTTGCACTGGAGACCATCCGTGCTCTCGAGAGCGAGCTGCTTATGCGTAACTACAAGGGCTTCCTCTCCTGATATAAGGAGGCACTTATGAAGCTGATACTTTTAGGTGCTCCCGGAGCAGGTAAAGGAACTCAGGCGGAAATACTCAGCAAGCTGCTGAATGTTCCGACAATATCCACCGGCAACATTCTCCGCGCGGCCGTTGCCGAAGGCACTCCCGTGGGCCTCAAAGCAAAGGCTCTTATGGATGCCGGCAAGCTTGTCTCCGATGACGTCATTATGGGTATACTCAAGGAGAGACTTGCAAAGGACGACTGCAAAAACGGTTATATTCTCGACGGTGTTCCCCGTACCATTCCGCAGGCGGAAGCCATGAAGGAACTGGGGATCGAGCCAGACTGTGCCCTTTCCATCGATATGGACGATGAGGTCATCGTAAAGCGCATGAGCGGGAGAAGAACCTGCTCGAAGTGCTCCAACACCTTCCACATCTTCTCCAATCCGTCCAAGCAGGAAGGCATATGCGATTTCTGCGGCGGAGAGCTCACTGTCCGCAAGGATGACGAGCCCGAGACGGTAAAGGCGCGTCTTATGACCTACCACGTAAACACCGAGCCTCTCAAGGCTTTCTATGAAAAGGAAGGAAAACTCCGGTGTGTGGATAATCAGCCGACCATCGATGCAACAACGGCGGAGATAAGAAAAATTCTGGGGATCTGATATGGCGGAACGCATCTATATCAAATCGCCCAAAGAGATCGAGCTTATGCGTCAGGCCGGCGCAATTACGGCGGGCGCCCGTTCCATCGGGCGTCAGGCCGTGAAAGCCGGCATGACGACAAAGCAGATCGACAAGGCAATCAATGAGTTCATCGTGAAGTCCGGTGCAGTACCCACCTTTCTGGGCTATGCAGGTTTTCCGGCGAGCGCTTGCATAAGCGTGAACGATGAGGTCATACACGGTATTCCCGGCAGAAGAGCTGTCCGGAATGGCGATATCGTTTCCATAGACGTGGGAGCCACATACAAAGGCTACATCGGTGACTGCGCGGGGACTTTTCTCTGCGGCGAGGTAAGCAAGGAAGCTAAAAAGCTTGTGGAAGTCACAAGACAAAGCTTCTTTGAAGGCATCAAATACGCAAGAGCGGGCAACCGCGTGAGCGACATCGGCGCTGCCATTCAGGAGTATGTGGAGTCTTACGGATATTCCGTAGTGAGAGATTATGTGGGCCACGGCGTAGGACGCGAGATGCACGAGGCACCTGAGGTCCCGAACTACCGCCCGGAGACGCGCAGACCCGACCCCCGGCTTGTGGAGGGAATGGTCATAGCGGTCGAGCCGATGATCAACGCCGGCGGATACGCCGTGCGTGTGCTCGCAAACGACTGGACGGTCGTGACCTGTGACGGAAGTCTCTCGGCACACTATGAGAATACCATCGCCATCACCGACGGCGAGGCGGAAATACTCACGATGGCAGAGGACATTTAAACCCGACTTTGGAGGAAATTTACTTTGGCAAAAGACGATGTAATCGAACTCGAGGGCACTGTGGTTGAATCCCTGCCCAACACCATGTTCCAGGTGGATATCGGCAATGGCCACATCATTCTGGCACATATTTCCGGAAAACTCCGGATGAACTTTATAAGGATCCTTCCCGGTGATAAGGTCACGGTACAGATGTCTCCCTATGACGTCACCCGCGGCCGCATCACATGGAGAAGCAAATAGGAGGAAATACAATGAAAGTCAGACCTTCCGTAAAACCCATGTGCGAGAAGTGCAAGATTATCAAGCGCCATGGCAAAGTCATGGTTATCTGCGAGAACCCCAAGCACAAGCAGCGCCAGGGTTAAGATAATTCGGAATGCGGAATTCAAAATGCGGAATAGTACAGGTTTTCCGTATTCCGTATCCGCGAAAAAAAGCAGACCGGAAAAACGGAATCGGAATATCTTCTGAGGAACGTATTCCCTTATTCCGAATTCGTCATTCCGCATTCCGCATTAAAAAGTTTTCCCGGCAAGAGAGAAAAGCTCTCTTAAAAATATAAATGGGTCGCATTGATAATGGGTTCTCCCTCCGGCGGGAACAAGGCTCGTTATCGCAAAGATGCACCGAACAATTATCGAAAGGATGATCGTATAGTATG
>JAZLGK010000091.1:0-4056 GCA_045616265.1 Candidatus Limivicinus sp.
GCGGCAGCTGACGGATAAAATGTGCTCAGATTTTGTCATTTTTTCTTGCAATACACAAAGTATTCCTGCGAAAAAATGCCTTCATCAGAACCCATTTTCTCTCGCCATCTGCTCTTGCCGCATTATGCGGTATTGCCCTAAAAGAAGGCATGGCAACAAAGCGGATCGAAAATCCTCTTAAAAAAGCTAGGCTCTATGTCAATAGTTGGGGTAGAGCCATTATTTAACGAAACTATGCAAGTTTTCCGCTTATTTTCCGGAAAGCTTTTTCATTATGCGGATCGCTATGACGAGGACAACGGGGAAGACACAGCCGACCATAAGACCGAGGCGAAGGTTGTCGCCGGTACTCTGCGTGACAATGCCGACGAGAGCGGGACCGACCGAGCCGCCGAGATCACCCGCCATGGCGAGCAGCGCGAACATCGCCGTGCCGCCGAGGGGGATGGCTTTGGAGGAGATGCTGATCGTTCCGGGCCACATGATTGCCACCGAGAAGCCGCAGACGACGCAGCCGATGAGTCCGAACACCGGGTTTCCGGAGAGAGAGGCTAAAAGATAGCAGGCGATGCAGAGAAGACCGGAAAAGGTCATAAACGAGAAGAGGTTGATCTTATGTCCGAATTTGCCGTAGAAGGTCCGGCTGATGCCCATAGCGACGGCGAAAAGACAGGGGCCTAAGATATCGCCGATGCTTTTGGAAAAGCCGAGGGCGGACTCCACATAGGCGGAGACCCACTGTCCCATGGAAAGCTCGCTGGCGCCCGCGCAGATCATCAGCACGATCTCCACCCAGAAGATCGGCATTTTCAGAAGAACCGCAATGCTCAGACCCTCTCCCTCTTCGGTGAGATGCTCGATGGGGCAGACGGCAAAATTATAGATATTGTAAAGGGGAACGATCGCCAGAATGCAGGAGAGGACGCGCCAGTGCTCCGTACCGAAAACGGCAAAGAAGGCGGTCGAGAAGAGAATAACGCCGACACAGCCCCAGCAGTAGAAGGAGTGCAGCAGGCTCATAACGCTCTCCTTGTTGTCAAAGGGACAGGCCTCCACGATGGGACTCAACAGTACCTCAATAAGTCCGCTTCCGCTGGCGTAAAGGATAACAGAGATGATGATCCCGGTGTAGGGAGAAGAAAACAGATCCGGCAGAACGGCAAGACCGATAAGACCGAGCGCAGAGGTCACCTCACAGGCAATGACGCATACTCTGTAACCGATCCTGTCCACGAACTTGGCGCAGAAAAGATCGATCAGAAGCTGTGTGAAGAAGAAGGTCGTGGAGATCAGCGCGATCTGACTCCAGGGGATCGAGTAATCGTTATGAAAGCGCAGGAACAGCAGGGGGGCGAAATTTGCGGAGATGGCCTGTGTGATAAAGCCCAGATAGCAGGCCGTCAGGGTTTTTTGATAGTCCTTTTTCATTCTTTAAGATCCTCCGTTATTGTGGTTGAGGATAATATAACATATCCGGGCGAGATTTTCCATACTGAATGTATCCCCCGATAGCGGCTATCCGGTATCGGGAGGTCTGTTGATCCGCTCATGCCTGTGGTCTGTGTTAAATATGAACAACACATTTACATTTATTTAACCATTTACGGATGAGATGGGTTATAATATAATATGACCCTGTAATACATAGCGAAAGGGTGTTAGTGTGAAAGTCCTTTCACGCTATATTGATTGAATTAATAATCATCTTGTCATTCCTTTGCTTCGCGTGATAAGATGCAGCGATTTCATTACTATTTGTGCCGACGCGAAGCGGCGGAACGGATGATTATTGTGAATAAAAGAGCACTTATTGTGGAAGATGACAGTAATATTGCGGAGCTTCTGAGACTGTATCTGGGCAAGGACGGTTTTGATATAATGATCTCCCCCGACGGCGGCAAAGCAAAGGCCATGTTTGACCTTTTCCTGCCGGATGTGGTATTGCTTGATATTATGCTGCCCGTGAAGGACGGCTGGCAGGTCTGCCGTGAAATCCGGGAGAAGTCCTCTGTTCCTATTATTATGTTAACCGCCAAGGGAGAGACCAATGACAAGATCAGCGGTCTGGAAATGGGCGCGGATGACTATGTTACAAAGCCCTTCGACGTGAAGGAGCTTATTGCGAGGATCCATGCCGTGATGCGCCGCACCGATTCCGACGCGCCGGTCGAGAAAAGACTTGAATTTGATAAGCTGACCATAAACCTTGATTCCTATGAGCTGATCGTGAACGGGAAAAAGGTCGAGGCTCCCCCCAAGGAGATGGAGCTTCTATACCATCTTGCCTCCTCGCCCAACCGGGTCTTTACAAGAAATCAGCTTCTCGACGAGGTCTGGGGGTTTGACTATTTCGGCGACTCCCGGACGGTTGACGTTCATATCAAGCGTCTGCGCGAAAAGCTGGAGGGCGTTTCCGAAAAGTGGAGCCTCAAAACAGTCTGGGGCGTGGGCTATAAATTTGAAGTGATCGAGTGATGCTCCGATGAAAAGCATTTATCTGAGAAACTTTACGGCGACAGCCGTAATGGTTTCCGTGTGCTTTATGATCCTTGCCTTTTCCTTCGTGGGGATCGGGCGCAACTATGTCATAAGCGAATACCGGGAGGACATGGTCAACAGCGCACGGGAAGTATCGCACATGGCTTCCGCCATTGTCCAGCATAACTCCCTTGACAGCTGGAATATGGGCATCTCCCTTACGACCATATCCAACTCTACCGGCAATCAGATCTTTGTCACCGATACGGAAGGGATCATACGCAACTGCTCGGACAGGGATCCGGTCTGTCGGCATATCGGTCTGGTCATTTCTCCGGAGCTGCTCAGGCAGATCACCCGGGAAGGCGGATACAATCAGATCACCAATCTCGGCGGCATTTACGAGAGCAACCGATACGTTGTAGCCACACCGATCCGGGTGAGAAACGACAGTACGGTCTACGGCTATGTTTTCGTCACGAATGTGATCGATAATATGCTCGGCGCCTGGTCTTCTTTCCTGAGCGTCGGTCTTGCCGTGACGGTTGCGGTCTTTATTGCGGCGCTTCTTATCTCGCTGCTCTATTCCAAGAGTATGGCACGGCCTCTGGATGAGATGGCGGCGGCTTCCAGGAAGTTCGCCAGGGGCGACTTTTCCGTGCGCGTCAGACAGCAGGAGGACAGCACCGATGAAATGGGGGCGCTCATCGAGTCGTTTAACAAGATGGCGGACTCTCTGGAACAGGCGGAGGCACGAAGGAGCGAGTTTATTGCCAACATCTCTCATGAGCTTCGTACTCCGATGACCACGATCGCGGGCTTTGCCGACGGTATTCTGGACGGAACGATCAGCCGTGAGGAGCAGGACAAATACCTCATTTCGATTCGGGACGAGACAAGACGCCTTTCGAGGCTTGTCCGGGAGATGCTGGATGTGTCACAGATGAAGTCCAGAGCCTCCGACCCGAGCAAACGCACGGCATTTGATATGACAGAGCTTGTTCTGCAGATCCTTCTGAGCTTTGAGGGCAGAGCGACGA
The DNA here is from genome assembly GCA_045616265.1 of Candidatus Limivicinus sp. GTDB lineage: Bacteria > Bacillota > Clostridia > Oscillospirales > Oscillospiraceae > Limivicinus. The sequence goes on from JAZLGK010000091.1 coordinate 3,519, forward strand.
AAAAGAATCTGGATGTTGATCCGCAGCTTCCGGATAATCATATCATGGTCATAGCGGATAAGGACGCCATTACACAGGTCATCTATAACCTCCTTGACAATGCGGTCAAATTTGCAAGGGAGGGCACCTGCATAACGGTACGGCTTTATAAGGACGACGGCAAGGCTTATGTGTCGGTGAAAAATGTGGGTGAGACGATCCCGCCGGATGATCTGCCGTGTATATTTGACCGTTTTCACAAATCGGACCGTTCGAGGAGCGTGGACAAAACAGGCGTCGGTCTGGGGCTTTACCTTGTTAAGACGATCATAAACAGCCATGACGAAGACATTGCGGTAAAGAGCGAAGACGGTGTGACCGAATTCGTTTTTACATTAGCGCTTGCGTAAAAGGAGAGTAATGTGAAAGTAAGTACAGATCTAGCACAGAGGGAAAAGGGCGCAAAAACCCGCCCCTGCAAAAGGCACTTTTTGCAAGGGTAATGTAGATTCAAGCAAATCTAAGCTACAGTAAGCCCCTGCTTTTCAAGGAACTTAGT
>JAZLGK010000092.1:0-3002 GCA_045616265.1 Candidatus Limivicinus sp.
TCCCAGCACGCCCATTTCGGATACTCGCCGCCTGTGGCTTTCCTCATTTCCTTGATGATACGGACGGCTTCATAGAAAAGGTTGGAACGGGAGCCGTCCAGCCCCGCACGTTTTCCCGCGACACTCATGTTTTGGTTATCCCGATGTCGGAATAACCAAGATTATACCGAAATCCCAGTTATTCCGAAGTAATTGATAGAAGCTCAGTTTTACAAGGGGTTATGCAAAAAACTTCGGAATAACAATAAGGTTCCAAAATTTTGTATAATGTTGGTTGCAGGCACCAGCCTGACACCTATTTTTACAAGGAGGGTCTATGGAACCTATTGAATTGGTCATGGATACCAAGTGCGAGCCGAAACTATCGTTGGCACTGGAACCGATGCAACGCCAAAATATCAAGAGAAGCATTCCAACTGTAGAACAGCTTGCTGACCCGGAAGATGTTTTCGCTTTGGTCTGGCGGACTCACAGAGCAATCTCCAAACTTGGTCTGTCCGAAGTGACAGTTCGGCACTACACAGATGACGGGTTGGCCGTCATCTTAAACCGGCACTATGACACTGGAACGGATCGATATTCTGATGAGATACTGGATCGGCTCGTTAACGAGAGACGGTTACGGTATGAGCAGGGACAAATTACCAGAGTTCCCTACCAGAATTTACGAAAATCTGCTTATTGGATCCGGGAAATGCACCGTACGGGCGACATTACACCGGGAAAGATCCCAAACTGGGGACAACGAGAACCTGTTGAGCTGTTCCAAACACTTTTAGAAGAATTTTGCGTGAGCGCAGATCACACTATGGCAGAGTCCTCGCTCAAAGCTACCAAAAGTGCTGTTCGCTGTTTTCTGATTGAAGTGGAGAATCACGGATTCAAGACTTTGACGGACTTCTCTCAGATAAACATGAACAGATGTGTTACCAGTTTTGCTGCACATTACACCAGTGGGTTGCGTTCAGCGATCTCTTGTGTACGGCTATTCTTACGCTTTCTGTATGAACACGGTCTGACAGCAATTGACCTGAGTTTGTCTCTTCCAGAACTTGTGGCCACCAGAAAGATGTTCCACGAGGGCTTTACCGAAGAGAAACTGAAACGTCTGCTGGAACACCCTGACAGGACTACAGCCATTGGAAAACGAGATTATGCCATGATGGTTCTGGCCGTGCAAAGCGGTCTCCGGGCCTGCGATGTTGTCCGATTAAAATTGGGCAGCATTAATTGGAGAACAAGAGAGATTCGTATCATCCAGCACAAAACCGGTGAACCGCTGACCCTTCCGCTTGAACCCGAAAGTGGAAACGCCATTGCAGATTACATCCTCAATGGCCGCCCGGATTCCGATATTGCGAATTTTTTCCTGTGTCATACCGGAGTGATCCGTCCTCTTAATGCGCGTTCTGCCAGCAGCGTTGTTTCCAAGCATATGAAGCAGGCAGGAATCCCCGCCAAACGCCGAGCGTTTCATGCGCTTCGTCGGACTTTCGGGACAAGATTGCTTCAAAATGAGGTGTCTTTTGAACTGATTCAACAGCTCTTGGGGCAGCGAAACATGGATTCTATGAAACCGTATCTGTCTGTTGACGAGCAAGGGCTGAAGATGTGCGCACTGCCGCTGCTTGCTCAAGGAGAGGGAGGTGTCAACAGATGATTTACACCTTTGAAAGCCGCTTTTCTGCCCGAATCGAAGACTTCATCGCACAGAAGAATGCATTAGGATTTGGCTACATGGAATCATCTCGTATTTTGCGGGACTTTGACCGCTTTTGCCTGAGCCAGTTCCCGGATGAGGATTTCCTGACAGAAAAAATCTGTCTTGCATGGGCTACAAAAAAGGATACAGAGGGAAATAATACTTTCCGCAACCGAATGATGCCGGTTCGTGAGTTCGCCCGGTATTTGAACCGCAACGAAGAAACTGCCTATGTCCTGCCGCCGGACATAGCCCGAAAAGACGCACCATATCTACCGTACATCTACACAGAAGCAGAAATTTTGGCGATTTGGAACGTCCTTGATGACCTGAAACCACGTGGAGGATTCCCTGCACGTCACTTTGTAATCCCAGCAATGGTGAAACTGCTATATTGCTGCGGCTTACGTCCGGCAGAAGTCAGGCGATTGCGCGTTGTAGATGTGGATCTGGACAAAGGGCGGCTGAATATTATGGAAAGCAAGCAACATAGAAGCCGTATAGTCGTGATGGCAGATGATGTGGTAGAAATGCTCTCAAGCTGTAATACTGTCGTCTCTGCCGTTATGCCGGAACGGGAGCCGTTCTTTCCAAACTCTGAGGGCTGCTATTATGGAAAACGTGGACTGGAAAAGATCTTTCGGCAGACTTTATTAAAAGCAGGTATTGCCGGAACTGGATGCCGTTCCCCACGCCTTTATGATTTTCGCCACACTTTTGCAACCCACAGGCTGTACCATTGGATGCGTGAGGGCAAGGATTTGAATGCCATGCTTCCGTATCTGAGCGCGTACATGGGACACGCGCAGCTCTCGGACACCTACTATTATATTCATCTGGTTCCCGGTTTGTTGGAAGAAATGTCCGGCTTTGCATTTTCTTCTTCTGAGGCACTCTTGCCGGAGGTGGGAACCGATGAATGATTTCTTTGACGCAGTTCGGCGTTTTCTTCTGGAATATCTCCCCAAGCAGCGCTGCCTCAGCGAAAATACAATCCTCTCTTATAAACAGACTCTGAACCTTTTTGTGTCCTATATGCGGGATTGGAAGGGCGTGGCAACCGTAGAATTGACCTTTTCTCGTATTGACCGGGATACGATTCTTGGCTTCTTGACTTGGCTGGAAGACGTGCGGAAATGTAGCGCCAGTACCAGGAACCAGCGTCTGATGGCGCTGCGTTCTTTTCTGGAGTTTGCCGGACAGATGGACTGCACACATACGGCGTTGTATCTTTCCGCCTGCAATATTCCCTCAAAAGAAGCACATGGCCGGGTCGTCGAGTTTCTGTCAGAACCATCAT
>JAZLGK010000093.1:0-33118 GCA_045616265.1 Candidatus Limivicinus sp.
AGTACAAAGCCATTTGTGCCTTGTGCTTGTTTTTGTGTACTCTTTTTTAAATTTTTACATTTTTTCAGTGCTTTTCTTTGCTTTCACCTTGCCATCGTTGCCTGCTTTTTGTATTTTCTGCTATTGACCGAAACTCAAGAAAAATAGGCGGAGAACGGATCATATTTTTAGTTTCTAAGCGTTGCGTCTTGAATCCGACACGGCAATATGGTACACTTTATAACAATTCTGAGATCTGTTTTTATTTCTTTACAATGATAGGAAACGAAAAATCTGTTTAACGAAAAAGAGTTCGAAAAAATGCCGAAAAAACCTGATCATCTTATTATTCTTGCCACTTCCGACATACACGGCAACCTCACAGGCTATGATTTTTCCGATGATTACACCGCTCCGAGCGGTATGGGCAGACTTTACACCTATGTCCGGCAGATGAGGGCCTCCGGGGAGGCCGTATTCCTCATAGACGGTGGGGATATGATCGGCGGTTCGGTCATGCTGAATGATATCTGTCCAAAACATAGCGGAGAACCTCATCCGGTAATAGAGGCAATGAATCTCATCGGTTATGACGCCGCCACTGTCGGAAACCATGATTTTGACATGGGTACGGACTATTTTAAGAAAATGTTCACACAGGCAGATTTCCCGGTGCTTGCCGCCAATGTCAGAAATGCGGACGGGAATCTTTTTACCGGCAGAAGTTATACTGTAATAGAGCGAGGCGGATTCAGAGTAGCCGTTGTGGGCGTTGTGATGCCCTTTGTCACTATTACGGCAAAGGATGCGCCGGGTGTTTCGGAGCTTACCTTCACACCGGGGGCCGATGCCGTCAGGGAAGTTCTGACAGAACTCGGCGGAAAGTACGATGTGCTGGTGGTTTCCGCACACATGGGCGGCTACGGCGAATACGATCCAGAGAACGGAAGCGATTCCGCGTGGCACATTGCCGACCTTGTTCCTCAGACGGACATTCTGCAAATGGCGCACACACATATTATCGATATCGGGAAACGCGGTTCAGCCGTGTACGGCGAGGTAAGAAATAGAATCCGCGAGCTTCTGAGGTTTGATGTGTATACGGGGGAAGGCGGACGGTCTTTCCGTTCGGAGGTAAGCGTTGTCAGCCTTGAAAACTATGAGCCGTCATCGGATATTACAGAGCTTCCGAGTGTCCTGCGCCTTCAGCAGGAGACGGCGGAATTCATCTTCGACGGAATGCAGAGAGATACGGATTCTCCTGTTATAGGGCTGGCTTCGGAGACCTTTCAGCCAAAAAACAGAGAAAGAGGCGTTCCCATTTCACGTCTGCAGGAAACGCCCCTCACAAATCTTATTAACCGCGTTCAGCTTGCATTCTCGGGAGCCGACATTTCCGCCTGTTGTCTAAGCGATCCGAACGCGAACCTTAAAAAAGGTCCCATCACCATGCGCAGCGTTAAAAACATCTATATGTTTGAAAACTATCTTATAAAAGTGGATATCTGCGGAAAAGAGCTGAAAAAGTATCTTGAAAAAAACGCGTGCTGTTATGAAAGATCTTTTAAGCCGGAAGCGAAGCTGAGGCTCAACCCGAATTTTCCACCCTTTCTTCAGGATTATTTCTCCGGTGTTTCCTATGAGATCCACGTAAGGAACGAGCCAGGAGACAGAATAAGGAATATCAGGGTACACGGTCTTCCTGTCAGCGACGATCAGGTATTCAGCCTCGCCGTGCATAACTACCGTTACTCCACTATGCTGAAAAAGGACGGCATCATAGCCGCCGATAAGCATTGGCAATCCGAGATGACGGTAAGAGAAATGCTTGAGGACTTTATCTCCCGAAATTCCCCGATCCGACCGGAGCTTGAAGGGAATTGGAAAGTCGTTATTTGATGTAAAGGTGGGAAAGAATATGAGTTTTATCTCCGTAAACAAGATGGGTTCTGCTTGGGAATACACGCTTATGCATTTAAAAGAGGGGCTTATCATATTCGATGCCGAGACAAGATCCGTCACAGAGGCGAACGAAAAAGCAGCCTATCTCGTCGGTGTTGCCCGCACGGAGCTTAAAGGAATGTCCATTGCGGCTTTTATGGCGCATTCGAATATTGATGAAAGCATCGGGGACGCCGTATTGGAAGCGATCTATCACAAGGACGGCTTTTACGAAAAGGTCGTTTCGAACGAGGTCAAAGATATCGGCCGACGGGATATTCGTCTGCGCTCATCTCTGCTGAGAAGCGAGGAAAAAGTAATCGGGATCCTCATTTTCCTGGAGGATATTACCGATCTGACGGAGCTGAAAAAAGAACTCGTCATCATGGAGAAGATCCGGGAGCTGAACAGGCAGCTTGAATACCGGAACGAATATATACGCAGAGCTTTCGGAGAGTATATGTCCGACACGCTGCTGAAAGAGCTTCTTGATAAGCCGGAAGGAACGGAGGTCATGGCGAAAGAGGCCGTTGTCACCGTTCTCATGAGCGATCTGAGAGGTTTTACCGCAGCCTGCGTTCAAACCTCCCCGCAGCTCATGTTTGATGCGCTGAACAACTACCTTACGCTGATGACCGAGGAAATAAACCGCAACCACGGTCTTATCATTGAGCTTTTAGGAGACGGTATTCTGGCGGTTTTCGGCGCTCCTGCAGAAAATGAGAATCACGCCGCAGATGCCGTGGCCGCCGCCATCTGTATGCAGAACGCCATGGAGAAAGCAAACGAGTGGAACCGTACGCACGGAGTAACGGAGTTTTCCATGGGCATCGGCATCAATACGGGAAAGATGTTTGTGGGAAATATCGGCTCCAACCTGCGCAAGAAATACTGCGTGATGGGCAGCAACGTCAATCTCTGCGGCAGAATAGAGTCCTATACCACAGCCGGGGAGATTCTGATAAGCCCGGAGACACGAGCAATGATCCGCGTTCCGATACAGATCGACAAGGAGCTGGAGGTACTGCCCAAGGGCGTCGATCATCCCATAACGCTCAGCCGCCCGACAGCTCTGGGAGAACCGTATTCTCTCGCCGAGAGAAGCAGCGGGGAGTTTATGTTCCGCACTCTGAAAAAGCCTGTGGAAGTAAACTTCCACACCATCAGCGGCAAGCACGTCAGCACCGGGAGCGAAAACGGATCTTTCACTTCTCTCTGCGCCTCCGCCGGTATTCTGGAAACGGAGACGGAGCTTGTCCTGTACGACAACGTGGATATCGACATCGATGGGCAGCTTTTCGGAAAGGTCACGGAGAAGGACGGAAATAAGTATACCGTAGCCTTTACGGCAAAACCCGCGGGATTTGACGCATGGCTGGAAGCATTATACTGACAGAACGGGTTGCAGCAGAATACGCATTTTGCTGCAACCCGTTTTTTAATACTTTGTATTTCTTATTCTACTTCCACTACACCGTCTTCTTTGACGCTGATCTTCATGCCGTCCTTGACATAGGCGAGAAAATCTTCGCCAAGCTCATCGACGACGGGCATTTTGGCATCTGTCCAGATCCCGCCGAGGATAACGCCGGACGCTGCCAGAGAGTCGATCGTCATGGAAAAGAGCATACAGGCGGGCTGCATCCCGGCTTCCATGATCGTATAGAGCGCCATGCCGCCGGTGGTGGAGCCGATGGTCATCGGCAGGCACAGCGCCTTGCCGATCATCGGTTTTTTATAGAGGTCGGGATTATTCTGATCGGAGCATTTCATCTCCTTATCATGAGTCATCATAGGCGTCTGAAAGCTTGCCAGCGTATTCACGCCGCCGTGACTGACGAGCGCCGGAGCCGTGCAGGTACCGGCAACGATCACGCGTCCTTTAAATGTCTTCATTTTTCTGCACCTCCTGTGATAATGCTCAGAATCTCTTCTTCGGGATAGAATCTCGCGGTCGAGTAGGTGCGGAGCTTGTTCGAGCAGGTAATGACGGGTTTGCCCTTGCAGAGAGGATTGTTCATATACATAAGCGGGCAGAGACTGCCGGTGACCGCTCCAAAGCTTTTGAGCATCTCGCTCTCAGGAAGTCTGTCAAATTCCCTCAGCACTTTGACGGCGGCGGTAAACACTGTCGGAACCGTCAGCTTGCTCTTGGCGTTTTCTTTCAGAGCTTTTTCGAGTCTGTGCGTCCACTCCACGAGCTGTCCAACCGTAAGATGCGGGCAGCCGATGAAGCAGAGCTTCGGTTTTGCGTTCAGATCCTTCCAGACACAGGGATAGCTCTTCTTCACTCTCTCGATCTCCGCGTCGTCGATCACATAGACCCGGGCGCCTTCCTTGATGAGACTTTCTCCGAAATCCTTTGCTTCCGGGGTGAGCTTGTCAATGTGATAAAGTCCCACCGCGCCGTTGGAGGCGGTGGCGGCGCCGAAATCCTTGAGGTAAGCGCAGGTCTCATCGTTGAGCTCCGTTCCGAGCCATTTATCGAGTCCCTTGACATACGGCACCTCTTCCATGACCTTCATGCCGATGGCCGAACCTAAAAGCTGTGCTTCGGGCTTCTTTTCGCACTTCACTTCAACGATCCACGTGGCTTTTCTGCCCTCATCGGTCAGGAAACCGAATTCCGGTACAAAACCGGCAATGGAGCCGAAGAGCTCCAGAATACCGGAGTTGCGGTTGCAGCGCGCACCGAGGACAGAGTTTGCATATACAACAGCGGAGGATTCCGCCCAGGAAAGTACCTCTCCCCTGTTAGGCTTATTACCGACCTGGTCTAAATAGCAGGTGCATGTATAGTCCTCTTCGTCGGAGATACCAAGCTTCTTGAGCTGTTCTTCGAGACGCGCCTGCGCGGAATACATGAATTTCTTAAAAACAAGCTTTTCTATAAGGCTGCAGGGTACATGGGGATCCATAGGTCTGGGGTCTGCGGTAAACTTCTGACCGTCGGTAAGTCCGGCTTCAATGAGCTTATCATAGAGATCATTCACCGGCTTCATAATGCCGAGACCGAAGGAAATGACCGTGTGTCCGTATTTATTGGTGATGGGAACCATGCGTTCGGCCCGGAAGGTATCGCCGTAAGAGACAAGCGTCTCCATGACCTTCGCCATGGTCTCTCCGCGGCTGCCGTCGAGCAGAGCCTGCTGTTCGGGGGTAAGCTTCATATCTATTTCCACTTCCTTTTCAAAGTCCCCGGTAAACGACAATTTACCGGGGAGATAATCTTTATTTTACGGTATTGGCGGGAACGTCGATCACGATATCGGACATGGCAAAGCTCGAGCAGGGATGGATATAATCAAATTCAATATCCGCTCTGCGTCTGCCGTCGGTCTTCTCGGGGACAAAGACCTTGCCTGAGAGGAGCTTACTGCGGCACCAGCCGCACTCGCCGCTGCGGCAGCGGGAGGGAGCCGCGATCCCGGCGCGCTCGACGGCGACCAGAACAGGCTCATCGGCGGACATGGGGACATTGTATTCCTTACCGCACTGAATGACCTTGAGATTGAAGGTTTTTCCGCGGATCTCCTCGGGATAGCCGGGCTGATTCCACGGATCCTTTATCATGCCGAAGAGCTCCCGGCGGACAAATTTACGGCGCAATCCAAGCTTCGAGATCTCGGTATCAAGGAAGTTATACATGGCCTGCGGGCCGCACATAAAGATGCTGTATTCCTCGCCGCCGTACTTTTTGATAAGATCCGCCGTGATGAAGCCATGCTCGTAGCCCGGTTTTTCTTCATCGGAAAGGATGTGGACAACGTGTACCTTATCGCAGGCTTTGCATACCTCGTCCAGCTCCTTCTTGTAGACGATCCCTTCCTCGGTGCGGGAGCCGAAGAGAATGGTGAGGTCAAAATCCTCCAGTCCGTCGCGGATGGCGTATGCCATGCCCATAAACGGCGTAATGCCGGAGCCGCCCGCCAGAGCGACGACCTTCTTTGCGTCGCGGATACGCTCATAGTAGAGATGTCCCTGCGGGCCGGAAATAACGACCTTCTGCCCGACCTTCCAATTATCCTGAATATAGGGAGAGACAAAGCCGGCGTCGTCACGCTTGACGGTGATGTTGTATTCCCCGCGTTTGGCCCAGACGGGACTTCCGCAGAGGGAGTAGGAACGGGTGGTGACGGTATTGCCGACGGGAACGGAAACGCTTATGTACTGACCGGCACGGTAGAGAGCCAAGGGAGAACCGTCCTCGCTTTTAAAAACGATCGTTTTGGCATCCGGTCCGTTCTGACGGATCTCGGAGATAACGACAGTCTGCTTTTCGGGATGGCGGAGCTTTGCCTTCTCGTTGGTTGTAAGAGTCTTGGGCAGAGGAGTAGCGGGAGACGCCTGAATGGCCGCCTCGCGCACCTTGGGCATATTCTTGAAGCGCAGCATATCAAATGCGCCGATGAGACCTACTTTGTAATTGCAGTTTGCAGCCATATCACTTAGCCTCCTCTGTTCTCATTTCGGCAAGAGTTTTCTTTGCCAGCGTGTCGCCGCTGAATATTGCGGAGTTGTAGCCGTCGCCGCGGATGGAGGCGGCTCCGACGAATTTGAGTCCCTTTACCGGGAACTCGGTTCCCATCATCATCATGCGGGGCATCATGTTGTCCCAGTCCTTCAGCTCAAAGCCGTAGGCCGCGCCCTGCGGGACATTGACGTAGTTGCACATGGTCCAGGGAGTGGCAATCTCTATCTCTTCAATATAGGGAGTTACCGTAAAGCCTGTTCGCTCTTCAAAGAGGCGGATGAGCTTTTCCGCAAAGGCGGTCTTCGTCTCCACATAATCATCCTGTGAGACATTGGCCCAGTCATCGTCCATAAAAGTGCTGGTGAGGGAAATAACACAGGTTCCCTCGGGAGAGAAGCCGGGATTGACCACATTGTAGCAGACCATGACCTGGTTGCAGTTGGTGGCGATCTTTTTGCCGTCGTTGTATTCCTTAACGGTATCCGCAGAGGTCGGAAGGAATATAGTGTAGTCATGAATTCCAAGTTCCTCCGCCGATTTATCGAGTCCCATATAAACAACGAACATGCGGGCGGAATAGGTGCGGGCATTGCCGAGCTTCACCATACGCTCGGGAACGACCTCAGGAGGACACATGGTGGCATAGACCATATTCTGGTTCATGTTGCAGAGGATGTATTTTGTCTCCACGTCCCCGCAGGTGGTTCGGACACCGCGGACGGCCTTATCGTCATCAAAAAGTATCTCGGTCGCCGTGCAGTTCATCCAGACCTCGCCGCCCATATTCCGGAAGCACTCCAAAAGGCCGGTCGTCAGCTCGTTGCTGGTCTTGTCGGGGATCCATGCACCGTGATTGACGTACAGCCACAGCATATTGACATACTGCAGGAAGGAGACGTGATCCGCATCCACGCCGAGGTAGCCCCAATAGGTGTTCATGATGTCCTGTGCGAGCTTCGGCATCTTCATGGCTTTAAAAACCTGATTGACATTGTAGCTGCCGAGGCGGAGGAAATTCGGGAAATGCTCCTGCATATACTTGGAGTCGGTTTTTCCGGCGCAGGCGAGCGAATAGTCGCCTGCCTCATGAAACTCGGTTCCCAGATCGAAGATATCCTGAATGTACTTGCGGCAGCCGGGAACAAGACGTTCCATCTCGTTTACGAATTCCTTGACGGTGCAGGGCAGAGTCGCGTCAATGTGGGTCTTTCCGTCGGAGGCGGTGGTAATTACGCGAAAGTTGTCCGGAACCATGTGCCAGCCGATATCAAGACCGAATTCCTCACAGGTCTTGCGGCAGCCGCCCGGATTTTCATGCGTACCCCACTCGCATATCTCATGCAGTGCTGTCTCAAACTCGAATCGTCCTCTGCGGAAACTGGACGCACAGCCGCCGGGGAGATTGTGTTTTTCAATAAGAAGAGTCTTTTTGCCGCCCTTGGCCATTCTGCAGGCCGCAGCAAGACCGCCGTTCCCGGCGCCGATCACTACGGCATCATATTTAGGCATACTGATTTCCTCCCTGTTTTCATTTGTGGTCACACCACAGATTTATAGAAAACATTTTATCATCCTTGTTATTTATCTGTCAAGCTTTATGCCATATTTTGTTAAATATAATAGCCGGGTTATTCAAAACAAACGCCCCTGTTCATCAGGATGAGTGAACAGAGGCATTTTTTTATCGGTTATTCGATTCGGCCATCGTGCGGTAATTATCGCATTCCGAGACGCTGTCCGGCGGGAAAAACTCCTCCACGGGAAAGCGGATGCGGCTGAAGAGCATACAGGGGTCTTCGTCGCTGGAAACGCCGGGACATTCCTTATCCGGTACACAGTAATCGTAAGCCGGAATCAGAAGCTGCGTATCTCTTTCCAGCCTTATGATACTGAACTGTCCGATCGTGGCATACCATCTCTTGGCGGTATCCGTCAGAACAAGCGATTCATCAAATGCCGCCGTTATAAAGCCAGGTATTCCCCTTTGCTCCATATCGGTCGGTATAAGGCACTCGGCATCCACGATCTTGCAGTGCAGGCAGATCGGATCGACGGAATTGACCACCGCTGTCGGCATATCGTCTATGGGAGTATGCAGGGATGCAATGTCGGAAGAGAAGGTCTTGACATTTCCCTCGCTTCCGAAAAGCATGACTCTCTTATCAAATATTGCAAGTCCCGTGCAGGTCTGCCCTGCCGGAAATGTCTCTCCCGTTACGCGGTAAAAATAGGTGCAGTCAACGGTAAAGTATCCGCGGTTAAAGGAGATCGGTTCAACATTGACATTTATATAGAGCAATTGAGCGCTTCGCGGCCGGATACTGAGGGCGTTTTCTATGTAGGACTGGGATGTGAGAGTGGGATAGATGCGCAGATCATCCACACAGTCCTTATCTCTGCAGCTGTCGAATATTTTCTTTGTATTGATACAGACAGCTTCGCGGATGCTCGCCGAGCTATCTGCCGGTCCGGAACTAAGCTTATCAGCCAACTGGCATTACCTCCTGTTTGACAATGAATTAGAAGCTTCAATACAGTTTATGCCTCATAAATACGAATGTGTAAAACTTTTTTTGAAAGCTCTTTCCAATGCGGCATATCTATACCGATTATATGAGATTATATGAAAAGGAAAGAAAAAATTCTTTTCCTGTAGGATGTTATGTGATATAATAGCAGAAAAAATTCAGGAGTCAGAAAATGTCGGAATCTCCCACCTTTTCCGAAAGCGGGAAAACAAAGCGAATAGACTATGTGGATACCATGAGAGGCGTCTGCATTCTGCTGGTAAACTATTTTCATGCAAATTTTACTCTCTTCATGCTGAAATACGTTGCCGATATCTGTGTCCACCCTTTTCTTTTCATGGCAGGCTATTTCTACAGCCGTAAACTCAGCTTCAAGGAGAATCTGATAAAAAAGGCCCGCTCCAATCTCTTCCCCTATTATGTTTTCGGATTGTTCTATTATATCATCTGGCTGATCTTTTCCGGGAACGTTCAGGGAGATCTGATCGCGCCTCTCCGAGCCGTTTTATATACGCCCACGGGCTTTTTCCCCATAGAATCCGCTTTATACTTTCTGCCGATGATATTCTTTGCCGTCATCATCTTTTCTCTGATAGAGAAAACCGTATGTAAGGAAGCTGCTCGTCTGGTCATTGTCCTGCTGATTACTCTGCTCGGGAATCTGTGGGTCATGCTCATCGGCGTCCGCCTGCCCATGAGTATTGACGTTTCCATGTCGCTTCTGATATACGTATATCTCGGTTTCAACGGTCGGAAGATCCTTTCTTTTACCGATTCCGTTCTGGCAAAGATTAAAAGCAGATATTTCAGAATAATTCTATTTATTGCCGCGGCTGTATTAAACTATATCGCCATTGATCTATGCCCCATTTCCAATATTCGAAACGGTGAATGGGGGATCATTCCGATGACTCATCTGAATACCTGCGTGACCATGCTGCTCTGGGTCTACTTTTTCCGCTGGTCCGACAAGGTTTCTTTCCTCACTCCTGTCAACAAAGCGCTGAAATATATCGGAAAAAACTCCATGATCTTTATGTGCTTCAGTCATGTGGGGCTTACGGTCAGCCGGGCAATCGTTTTCCGCCTGCCTCTGCCGATGACCGTATCGTTTATTCTGTACTATGTTCTCAGTATTATTGTCATTCTGCCTGTTGTCTATGTCTTCAACAAAACGAAACTGCATCTGATATTCGGAAAATAAATGCTGTATAATTTTATAACAGCAGTATATATAAATATAGTTTGGGGGATTAGAAATGAAGTGTCCGTTTTGCGGCTATACAGAGAGTAAGGTTATCGATTCACGTCCGGCGGAAGAAGGCGCGACCATCCGCCGCCGCCGCGAATGTCTCGACTGCGGCAAAAGATTTACCACCTATGAGATCATCGAACGTATGCCGCTGGTAGTCGTCAAAAGAGACGGCAGCCGCCAGACCTTTGATAAGGTAAAGCTTATCAACGGTATGGTCAAAGCCTGTGAGAAGCGTCCTGTTTCCCTGGGGCAGCTTGAGAAGATCGCCGATGACATCGAGCAGGAGCTGCAGAGCAACCTGGAGCGTGAGATCAAAACCGTTGATGTGGGCGAAATGGTCATGGCGAGACTCAAGGCGATCGACGAAGTGGCTTACGTCCGCTTTGCCTCCGTCTACCGCAGCTTCAAGGACATCAACACCTTCATGGAAGAGCTTTCCAAGCTTCTTCTGGAAAACGATTCAAAAGATACTGCCAAGTGACGGGTGCTCCATCTCATCTATGCTCATAAGGTGATACCGCAGTTTTTCATACGCTGCCCGGGCGGATATGCTTTCGCCGTCCATAAGGCTTTCCTTCAGTTCATAGAAAGCGTCTGTTGTGCTGTCGATCTCGCTGTGGCGGATAAAGATGTGGGTATACCTGTCCGATTTAAGCCAGAGCTCCAGAGCGTCGTTTAAAAACTTCATAGCCTCTTTGCTTTCAAGATTATCGGCGCTTGTCTGTGATTTCGACAGAAGAACGATGATGCCGTCCGTAAGAGAGTCTATCTTTTTAAGGTTCCATACCGAAAGCAGCACCATAACGGTAAGCACAAAAATGGCCGCTGATTCACGTTTTTTCACTTTGCTCGTCTTCCTTATAGATTTTTATTTTTCTGTTTTCGGTCACGGTCATTAAATAGACCTCCGAAATATCGCTCTTTCCGTTCTCCCGCAGCTTTTCATCGAGCCACTGAGAATCTAATCCGAGAAGCTTCATGTTTTCGTCAGAAATCTTCCCCTTGCTGATGATAATATGAGGATAGCCGTTATCGGCAGCCGCTTTTCCCATCTGCTCCGCCGTTACGGGACTGTTCTCGGGAAGCAGTATCACATTGACATGGCCGTTCGTCTCAAGGACGGCATACTGTACCTTATCAATGTCGAGGCAGTTCTTGTTTCGCAGCTCCTGCATCAGCTCTTCGTTGGAAAAGCGGTTATTCTCCATTTCCCGCACATTGATTTTCCCGTGGTCGATCAGTATGCTGGGCTTTCCGAACAGAAGCTTGCTGGCATGAATGCTTTTCCCGCTGATCCATATCAGGATCACCTCACAGCAGAACAGGGTTATGATCGGCACAAGTCCGTTAATCATCGGTATGCCGATGTCCTGCAAGGGATGCGCGGCGAGATCCGCCACCAGCGACGCCACCACGAATTCCGACAGCTCCATTTCGGCAAGCTGTCTTTTTCCGAGTATACGCATTATGATCATCAGGGCAAAAAAGATTATCAGAGTTCTTATAATTACGATTATCACCGTGTATCACTCCCCTTTTTATTTTGCTGATAAAAGAGACAATTATGAAAACAATTATTTCCGAAAAAAACGAAGCCTGCCAAAAGGCTGCCGAAAGGATCGTTCAGCTGCTTGCCGAAAAGAGTGACGCCTGCCTTGCCTTTTCCGCAGCCGATCTGCCGGACGGTTTTTTTGATGCGCTGACGGAGTTGTATATTACCGGAAAAGCTGATTTCTCCCGGGCAAGATTTTTCAGCACGGGTGAATTTGTTCCCGGCGATAAGCTCGGAAAAAAGCTTTTGGATAGATTTCTGTTACGAGTCAATGCAGACAAAGAAAAGTGCTTTCTCCTCAATGATGAAATCTACGGCGAATATGACGGTATAATCGCCTCCTGCGGTGGACTGGACATGATCGTTTCAGGCCTCGGCGATAACGGTGAGATTATCTTCAACGAACCGGGAACTCCCTTTTCTTCCCGGACACATATTCAAAGCCTTACAGATTCTTTCCGCCGTCAGTTTGCGGAGCTTTTCGAAAAACCGGAAGATATTCCGGAAAAAGCCATGACTCTCGGCATAAAATCCGTCACGGATGCAAAGGAAATAATCGTGTTGGCTTTTGGGGAAGGAAAAGCAAACGCAGTTCACAAAATGCTGTACGCACGAAACGACGCCGCCGTACCGGCCGCGTTTTTACAGATCCCGGCGGCCGTCTCCGTCTACGCAGATCCGACCGCCGCAGGAAAACTTTAATCTTGGAGGAAATATGGGAAAATATTTCGGAACGGACGGATTTCGCGGCGAGGCCAACAAAGACCTTACCGTGGAACACGCTTATAAAATCGGTCGTTATCTCGGCCGGTATTACGGCAAAGAACACAAAGCCAAAGTTGTGATCGGCAAGGATACGCGCCGCTCAAGCTATATGTTTGAATCGGCTCTCTGTGCGGGACTGACCGCCTCCGGCGCCGACGCTTATCTTCTTCATGTCACGAGCACACCGAGCGTATCCTATATCGTTCGGGCGGATGATTTTGACTGCGGTATCATGATCTCCGCCAGTCACAATCCTTTCTACGATAACGGAATAAAGCTTATCAATTCAAAAGGCGAGAAAATGGAAGAGGAAGTTCTGGACGGAATTGAAGAATACATCGATTCCGCTGCAGAGCTTCCCTATTCCGAGCGCGAAAACATCGGGCAGACCGTCGATTACGCCGCCGGTCGAAACCGGTATATAGGCTATCTCATCTCCCTCGCCACACGCTCCTATAAAAGGTACAGAATCGGTCTCGACTGCGCCAACGGCAGTACCTGGCAGATGGCTAAAAGCGTGTTTGATGCTCTGGGAGCCGACACCTATGTGATCGGCAATCGCCCGGACGGAGTGAATATCAATGTCGACTGCGGCTCTACCCATATCGAGAATCTGCGCCGGTTTGTTTTAGAAAACAGGCTGGATGTCGGTTTTGCTTTTGACGGGGACGCCGACCGCTGCCTTGCCGTGGACGAAAAAGGGAATATCATCACCGGCGACCACATTCTCTATGTGAATGCCAGATATATGAAGGAAAAAGGTACCCTCGGCACTTCAAAGATCGTTACCACGATCATGTCCAACATGGGCTTATATAAGGCTCTGGATGCACTCGATTTCGGGTACGAAAAAACCGCCGTCGGCGACAAATACGTAGCGGAAAATATGCGGGAAAACGGTCATCTCCTGGGCGGCGAGCAGTCCGGACACATCATTTTCGGTCGCCTTGCCAATACCGGCGACGGTCTGCTCACGGCAATCAAGATCATGGAGTGCATGACCGAAAGCAAGGAGCCGCTGTCCGTTCTGGCTTCCGGTATGAGAACGTACCCGCAGATGCTCAAAAATGTCATCGTAACCGATAAGGACGAAACGCTCCGTTGTCCGGAGGTCTTAGCCGCCGTGTCAGAGGTTGAGAGCGCGCTTGGTGAAAACGGCAGAGTCGTGCTTCGGAAAAGCGGTACGGAGCCGCTGCTGCGCGTCATGGTTGAGGCCGATACGCAGGAAAAATGCAGGGAAAAGGTCGATGAGATCATCGACGCCATGGCAAAAGCCGGAAAGCTTATTAAGGTGAAGGCATGACAAAAATAAACGAGCTTTTTGATCTTGAGAAAACCATCGCGGCAGAACTCTTTGCCGGGAAGACCTATCCATGGGAGGTTCTGCCGGAAATAAAAGACTTTATAAAGAAGCTCGGCGCCACGCTGAGTGAGGAAGAATTCGATCACCCCTCCGAATCTGTATGGATCGCCAAGGACGCGAAGGTTTTCCCCTCGGCCTTCATCGGCTCACCCTGCATAATCGATCACGGCGCGGAAGTACGCCATTGCGCCTTTATCCGGGAAAGTGCAATCGTTGGGAAAAACGCCGTTGTGGGAAACTCCGCAGAGCTTAAAAATGTTGTCCTTTTTGACGGGGTGCAGGTTCCACACTATAACTATGTGGGAGATTCCGTGCTGGGATATAAAGCCCACATGGGAGCAGGCTCCATCACCAGCAATGTGAAATCCGACAAAACGAACGTCGTCATCAAGGAGCCCGGTTTTCCCCATGAGACAGGAAGGAAAAAAGTCGGCGCAATGCTCGGCGACCATGTGGAGGTCGGCTGCAACAGCGTTTTAAACCCCGGTACGGTCGTGGGAAGAAATTCCCATATCTATCCCACCTCCTGTGTGAGAGGAGTCATTCCCGCTGACAGCATATATAAGGATAAAGACAATATCGTTTCCAAAAAATAAAAAAACGGAGGCCTCAGATCAAGTGCCGAGGTCTCCGTCTTATTATTCTTCAATGATCCCAAGATTTTTCAGAAGCATGACCGTTCCCGCTGTAACAGCAAAAAGAACAATGATTCCGGGTAACGAAGCGATCAGCTTTTCAAGAGCAAAAGCGACTGCCGAATTTACATCTCCGCAGAAGATCGCCGTGCTGATCACAGCATCCACTATCTGTCCTGTACAAACCGACGGCACGAGGCAGATATACAGGTTTGTAAGCAGTTTACCCGTATTTATTCTTCGGAACAAAAATTTCGATAAAAACAGGAAAACAAGACATTTTACTGCTCCCGCCGGGTATAAAACCGCCGCAGGGTTTCCAACCGTCATCAAGGAGACCAGCGGGCAGAGCACCGCAGCAAGGATTCCGTAATTCAGCGGACAGCACGCTGCACAGATAAATACGGCAAAATAGCAGGCGCAGTCTGCACCGAAGTCCGAAAACGCAAGCTGTACCGCCGCTGAAAGTGCAATGCACAGTGCACAGAGCATTGAATATTCTGTTTTCGTCATCTTTATATTTTTCATTTAGGACCTGTCATCAGAAAACTATCAGCTGGAGCGCAAAAAACGCGGCACATACCGTCACGGCACAATAGTCATACATCGAAATCTTTTTGGGAAAATCGCTGTTGTTTCGGAGGTATTCCGGAACACTTCTTGCCTCAAAGAGGGCGGCTCTATCGCGCGCAGCATGAAACGCCTCAAAAAGCACCGGTATAAGAAGCCTGCCTTTTTCTCCGGGATCAGAGCGTCCCTGCTTTTCCGCACGAAATGATCCGGTGTTCTTCTTCAGTCGAGAAATTTCGGAAAACTTATTCTTCAGGAGATCCAGAAACCAGAAGGCTGAGGAAACCGTTACAGAAATCTGCTCATGCGCGATCCCGAGCAGGGAAAGAGGTCTAAGGACAGCCGCCAGTGTTGAAGCAAGCTCCATAGGCTCTGTCAAAGCGTTGAAGATATCAAATAACACAACGATTTCGGTAATTTTCAAGCCGAGCATCAGGCCTCTTACGAAACCTTTTAAAGACGGAGCGATCACCCACCATCGAAAAAAAGCGGTTTTTGGTGAATAAAAGCAGGAATTCAGAAGCGTAATAAAAAGCAGCAGAGGAAAAAGTCTTTTAACCGCAGATGTGACCACCGCAAAATCAAGCTGTGAAAGATAGAGCAAAGCAAACAGATATGCAAGTGCAAATAAACAGCCGAAAAACGAATCTGTCAGTATGTACGATGCGGTAAGAAACAGCAGGCAAAAGAGCCGAACAGCCGGGTTTATTTCGGCAAATACAGACTTTTTATCCATGTCTTCGCTCCGCGAATCATAGATCATTTATTTTTCCTCCACATAAGAATCTTGAGTCTGTCGATAAACTGATCGTAAAGAATAATATTATTTGGCATATCCATCCCCTGTCTTCGGAGCATCTGACAGCATTTTCTGACCTCCGGGACAGGAAGCCCCAGATGGATCAGCCCGTAATACTCGGAAAAGACATTTTTAGCCGAGGAATCGACTGTGATGCCGCCGTTTTTCATGATAAGGATTCTGTCCGCGTACTCGGCCAGCCGGGAAGTATCCGCCGTGAGAAGAATGACCGTCGTTCCGTTGCGGCTGATAGTTTTCAGGAGTTTCATAAGATTGCTGCACCAAAGCCCGTCCATGTCTTTCATAGGCTCGTCCAGCACAAGCAGATCCGGCCTGCGTGCAAAAGCTGCGGCAAGTACGATCTTCCTTCTGTCACCGACAGACAGTTCAAACGGAGAACGGTTTTTTATTGCATCATATTCAAAACCGACAAGCTCTAACGCCGCCTTTGTCTTATCGGAAATCTCGTCTTTTTTTGATCCCGTACTTTTTATACGTCGGCAGACTTCCTTCCCGACGCTTATTTCGGAAATCGTCTTTTCACACTCACAGTCAAAGAATACTGATTCTGCTGTTTGCTTTCCGTCCGCCCCTGTTATTGAAACATTGCCAAGCTCCGGTTTCGTAAGACCGCAGAGTATTTTCCCGAGGATCGAAGCGCCGCCTTCCCCCGCATCGATGATCCCGACAAACTCTCCGTCTTTTATTCTAAGATGATCGATATGTAATATTCTTTTTTTTTCGGTAAAACGCAGGTTATTTATCGGATATACAAGATTCTGAAGGTCTAAAGGCATATTTCATCCACCAGTTCTTTCATATTGAGCGGCGGTCTTCTGAGTCGAATGTCACCGTCCAGAAGGTCATAGTATACTTTCAGCGGAAACGGAAGCTCGATCCCCGCCTTTTGGAGCAGTTCTCTGTCCGTGAGTATATCTCTGCTGTTTCCGTATGCCGCCGTACATCCCTTTGCAAGCAGTAAAACTCTTTCCGATAAAGCCGCTTCATCGTATTGGTTGGTAAAAAGGATGAGTGTTTTACCGGCTTCATTGATTTTTTTCAAAAGGGCAAAAACTTTTTCTCTGTTTTCTCCGATCAACTCCGTGGACGCGTCATCAAAAACAATTATCTCCGGCGCCGAAGCAAGTACGGATGCGATCTGAACCGAGAGCGAATCATATGCATCAAGTGCATCCAGCCGTTCATTTTCCCGGCCCGTCATTCCGGTGAGCTTTAAGTATTCGACAGCTTTTTCTTTGACATCGTTTTTATTCTCTCCCGCACAAAGCAGAGAAAACGCAACTTCATCTATGGCATACGAGGTCAGAAATCGTTCCCTGGAATGCGAAAAAATCATACCGCACTTTTTTCTTATGGCAACTGTATTCTTTTCGTCGGAAGTATCCAGACCACAGACGGAAACCGTCCCCTTCTGTGGCTTCAGGAGCGCATTCAGGTGTCTTGCTGTTGTTGTCTTTCCGCTTCCGTTTGCTCCGAAAACAGCGAACATTTCCCCTTTTTCCACCTCGAACGACAGTTCACTTACTGCATCGTGCGCGGAATACGCAAAGGATATGTTTTTAACTTCCACAATGGCCAAGGACACAGCCTCCTATAATTTCTCGATATTAATATATACTATTTTTATTCCTTCGGCAAGACCCCGGCAGATTTTTCCGCAAAAAAAGACCTTGTAATGCCTGTTGCCGAATGGGATACAGATATGTTATAATCAAGTAAAACGATGATCAATTCGTCAGGAACAGATGCAGAAGACGAATCGATCGGCGTTTACCACGGAAAAAACAGGGAGGGAATACTGTGGGCGGTCTTTCTGATAAAAGAATGCACAGACTTGATACCATAACGGTAATTGCTCTTATTGCAGTTTTTTTTCTCTGTTCTTATTTTTCGCTGACAAACGGGTGTTTCTGGGGAGATGACTATGCAGCCTATATTTCGGAGGGCATTGCTATTTCCGACGGCAGGCTTGCTGAGCAAACCGTTCTGAACACGAAAATGCATCCTTCTCCTCTTCCGGAAGAGGCAGCCGGGAAGCCTCTCGTTTACGTCTGGGGATATCCGCTTATGCTGGCATTGGTCTATCGTCTTGTTGGCTTTGACCGTGTCGGCTTTACATCCGTTGTTTTCTATAAGCTTCCTTCCGTACTTTCTTTTGCGCTTTTTGCTGCCATCCTTTTTCTTTTCCTGAGAAGGCGCTTTAAATACATATTCTCGCTTCTGCTCACCTTTGCCTTCTGCACCTGCGCTGAGTTTTATCAGTTTTTCAATACCCTGTACAGCGATATGGTTTTCATGTTTTTTTCCCTTCTGTCGCTGTATGCTGCAGAGCTTTATCTTGAAAGCGCCGATCATCCGAAACGCAGAATACTCGGCGTATTTCTCGGTGTCGTTCTGTGGTATATGTATGAGGTTCGATTGAACGGTATTGCGATTTTACTGTCATGTATCACCGCCCATCTCGTATACGTTATAAAAGCAAAAAAATTCACCCGTTGGGAAACAATTCTGCCGGAGCTGCTTCCCTATATTGTTTTTCTTGTTCTGAAAGCTCTCTCGGAAGCTTTGATCGCATCTGCCACTTCAAATGCAAGTGATCTTAAGGATTTTTCATTTTCCCTTTTCCTGAACAATTTAAACGTATATTCTGCATTGATACGGGACTTTTTCTCCCAAATATGGAACAATCTCCTGATAAGCCCGCTATACAGTGCTTTGAGAAGGATTTTCGGCATCCGCTATTCCGATCTCAGCTTTTTAAGCTCTGTCCTTGTTTGGTGCAGTATAATGATTTCTGTTCTGGGAATGGTTCTTTTCGGTATACGGAAGAATCTGCATCTCTCGCTGCTTGTTATTGTTTATATCGCTGCCGCTTCCATGCTCCCGTACACACAGGGTATGCGGTATATATACCCCATTCTTCCGGTCATTGCTCTGTTTTTCGGGTACGGGATCATATTTATTTCGCAAAAGCTCGGATTTTTCAAAAAAAGAACCTTCAAAAAGCTTTCCGTTCTCATAGCCTCGCTCATGTGTGTTCTCTGCCTTTATCAGCTCGTCTCTAATGACATCGGACACAAATACGCGATCCCGGAAAAGGGAGAGATCGTGAATGTGGAAGATATCTATATGCAGAACGCCTATTCTCCCGCCGCAGTCGAGGTTTATAATTTCATCCGTGCAAATACTCCCGAGGACTGTACCCTTGCCTTTTTTGCACCCCGAAGTCTCTATCTCAACACCGAACGGTTTTCGATCAGGCCGGACGTCAACAGTCACAGCATCGACGAGGCGGATTTTTATCTTGACTATCGAAACACCGGCGAATACAATATAACGCCCGATCTGGGCGATGATTTTGAGATCATTTTTTCCAACAAAGAATTCGATCTGTACAAACGATCATCAAGGAGCTGAACCTCAAAAAAATGAATCAACGTGAATTAAGTGAGATCCGCCGTCGCTGGAAAAGCGACAGAAGCTCTGTTGCCAACATATACGGCTGCTATGTAAATTCCAACAAGGAGATCATCTCAAGCTTTGACAGCTCTCTGGGACTTCTCAGTCATGATGAAAGCGAGATGTATCTCTCTATATTGAAAAAAACGCTTTCGGGAACTCTCGGCAGGAATCTTATTGACATAGAATTTGAGACGAAGCAGGTCACGGGCAGCGAGGAGCACGCACTTCTCATGCAGTTGAAAAAAGAACTCCTGCACGAAGGGGAAAGCCGCAATACGCTTTGCCGTAAGATCATTTCTTCCCTGAGCTTTGAGGATGAGATCAATTATCTTATCCTTCTCGCTGCGGACGCCTATGATGTTCCGCATCTGCGGGGGCATGGGGATGATGCGCGGACAGACAGCGGTGAAGTTTTCAAATATTTTCTCTGCTGCATCTGCCCTGTCAAATCGGCTTCTCTCGAACTCGGCTACACCCCCGACAGCGGAGATTTTCATTCCTGCTCCACCGGGCAGACGGTATCTTCTCCCCTGCTCGGCTTCATGTTCCCCACCTTTGACGAGCGCAGCACAAATATCTATGACGCACTCTATTACACCAAAAAGCCCTCAGAACTGCATCCGGAGCTGATTGATGCGCTTTTCAAGACAAGTTCGCCCCCGATGTCGGCCCCGGCGCAAAAGGAAACCTTCGGAAGCGTTATAAGTACCTCGCTGGATAAGGATTGCAGTTTCGATATTGTTCAGTCCGTCAATGAACAGATCCGTAACCGCATCCTTGTACATAAAGAAGCAAAGTGTCCCGAAAAGCTTGAACTCACGGTAAAAGAAGTCGGAGAAATCCTTCGGGAGAGCGGTTTAGAGGATGATAAGATAGCAGGTTTTGAAGAAGAATGTGAAAAATCCTTCGGGGAGGGAGTTTCTCTCGATCCGAACAATATTATTGATGCCAAAAAGCTGCATATTGAAACCCCGGAAATAAAAATAACACTCTCTCCCGATAACGCCTGCCTTGTGGAGCAGCGGATCATTGACGGAAGAAAATACATCCTCATCCCCGCAGAAAACGGCGTTGAAATAAACGGGATCAGTGTTACGATAACCGAAGTATAAGTCGGCATATATCAGATCAAGAATTTGAACTCTTCCTGAGAGGAGCTGCGGCAGGCCGCAGCTCCTCTCAGGATATTTATCTTTTCAGCTACGCTCAGCTATTGGCAAAGAGGCGATTTCAGTCAAACGCAGGGTTGCACGAGTAGTAGTTTTTCCTGTCCAGCTTATCCATAGCCAATCTGAGTCCCTCACCGAAGCGCTGATAGTGGACGACCTCACGTTCACGGAGGAAGCGGATGACGTCGTTTACATCCGGGTCATCGCTCAGACGAAGAATATTATCATACGTTACCCGGGCTTTCTGCTCGGCGGCAAGATCCTCGTTGAGATCGGCAAGTACATCGCCTTTTACTCCTATTGCCGCTGCGTTCCACGGGGAGCCGGAGGCGGAGGCGGGATATACGCCCGCCGTATGATCTACGAAATATACGTCAAACCCTGCGCGTTTTATCTCCTCGGGCGTCATGCTTCTGGTGAGCTGATGAACAATCGTTCCGACCATTTCAAGATGTCCCAGTTCTTCTGTGCCAATATCAGTCAACAGTCCTTTCAGCTCAGGATACGGCATGGAATAGCGCTGACTGAGATACCGCAGGGAGGCACCCAGCTCTCCGTCCGGTCCTCCGTACTGCGAGATGATAAACTTTGCAAGAGCAGGGTTGGGGGTCTTTATTTTCACCGGATACTGAAGTTTCTTTTCATATACAAACATTCTTTATGCCTCCTTCCCTTTCCTGTAATCCCACGGCCAGGGATCTTCCGTCCATGTGAAGCTCTCTTCTTTTATCAGATCGTCTGTGCAAATCGGACCGTATTTTTTGGTGTATCTGTCCTTTGCCTCTTGTTTGAGAGCAAGAAAGCTTTTCAGCATTTCAAACGCTTCTCTGTCATCTTTGTGCGTGTCAAGGTATAGGACAAGCTCGTGTGCTGCAAAGCAGATCGCCTGCAGCTCACTGAGCGCATTATTGGGCTGCAGACCGTTGATTATATTCATAAAGGGCAGGTCAAGCCCGGGAAACAGTGTACCGCGGGAAAGCGCTTCATTTGCCTCATAGGAAGGCTGAGATGCTTTCTGCATGGGAACATACGCCGCTGCAAGCGGAGCAGACATCGGCAATGTTCCTGTTTTAACATCGCTATTATTCAAATTAAATCCTCCTTCATCTGTTTCAGTACATTTTATGCTTTGAAGCGAAAATTGACAGAGCAGGATTTAAAAATCAAACTGTTGACACAACAGGTTTTCTGCGTTAGAATAACAAAGCTTGATAAGCCCCCGTAGCTCAGCAGGATAGAGCGTTCGCCTCCTAAGCGAAAGGCCACTGGTTCGAATCCAGCCGGGGGTGCTGATAATGTGCTGTAAACCTTTGTTTATGGCACATTTTATTTAAACGCAAAAAAGAGCAGGCTAGGCTTCCAGTATGTCCGCAATATGCTTTTCGTCTAACTTGTTCTGGTTCTTATCCTTTCTGTAGCGGAGATTGCCGTCGGCATCCTTGCCGGATGCATCGATAAATAGGATGTCGTCCGTTGAGCGGTTTTTTTGAATACAAGAATGCAAGCCGGTATTGAGGTCCCGTAGAACAGGTTTGCCGGCAGCCCGATTATGGCATCAAGCAGGTTCTTTTCGATTACTGTCTGACGGATGCGTCCTTCCGCAGCTCCGCGGAACAGCACACCATGAGGAACGACCGCTGCCATTCTGCCATTGCTTCGAAGGGAGTATAGCATGTGTAACAGGAAAGCCCAGTCTCCCTTGCTGGCAGGTGGGACGCCCCAGTCAAAACGGTGATACTTATCAAGATTTGCTGTCATCTTAAACTTTTTGTCTTTATCTTCAGAGCCATCCTGCTGTCCGCCGGGGTTGAAGCCTTCCGCCCACTTGTCAAGCGAGAAGGGCATATTCGCCACGATCACATCAAACTGCTTCAGGTTGCCGTCAGAGTCAAGGTGCTGCGGATTGGAAAGCGTGTCGCCCCATGCGATGTTGTTGGTGTCAACATGGATGTTGTGGATGAAGAGGTTCATTCTCGCCATTGACCATGACGATCCGTTCATCTCCTGGCCGTAAATTGCAACCTTGTCCATATCGCCGACTTGCCGTGCTGTCCTTATCAGAAGTGATGCGGAACCGCATGTCGGGTCATATATAGAGTCGTTGGGCTTAGGCGCAACGAGCCGTGCCATCAGTTCAGACACCATGCTGGGGGTGAAGAAGGAGCCAGCCTTTTTGCCCGCCTCAGTTGCGAACTCACCAATCATATACTCGTATGCGTCGCCTATCACATACGCAGGATCTTCGCCGGGGCCTATCTCGATCTGCGACGGTTCGAGGCAAAGAGGCTTGAAGTCCTCGAGGAGTGTGCGCAGCTTCGTAGCTTTCTGCTGCGGGTTACCGAGCATGGATTCACTATTGAAGTTGATGCTGCGGAACACGCCTCGCAGCTCGGAGTTGCCATCCTGTATGCCCTGTAGCGCGGTATTGATCATTTCTCCGATCTTGGGGTCGAATCGGTTATCATATCTCCTCAATAAGAGTCCTCAAAAATTGGCTGATGAAGAACGGGACAGGCTGCGAGTACTGCTTGCTATTTCTTCTGAACTTGAGTATGCCTATGATTTCTGGAGCTGATGCACGCTCCCAATTCCTAGGTTTTCTTATTCTTGCTCTACCCCAACTATTGACATAGAGCCACTCTTTTTTTGCTATTTGACTGGGATTCTTGCTCACTTTCATTATTTTATATTACGTGTTCTGTGTAAGTTAGGGTTTAAAAAGACTTATGCCAATCGTCGGGACAGAAAAAATCATCAGGGTATCTGACATAGTGCTTTCGGCAGATGCCCTGATGGTTTAATTTTCATGCCCGGTGGCTATCATTCAATTTTCAGTTCCCGGCTGAAACCGGAGATATCCAGAATATCCTTTACACTGGTATTGACATTTTTCAATACCAGACCCTTTTTTGCGCTCATCAGATTATCTGCGAGAAGGATCGCACGCAGGCCGGCGGAGCTGATATAATCCACCATAGCCATATCAATAACCATGCTCTCCGCTTTCTCGGCATATTCCTCGATCACCGTTTCAAACTCATGCGCCGAACCAAAGTCTATTTTCTCCATAGGAGATAAGATCGCGGTTTCATTTTCCAGGATTCCTTTGATGTTCATTTGATACACTCCTTGTTATTTGAATTGTTTTATCAGGACAAGCACATTGCAGTCGTTCTCATATCTGTATAATACATCATTCATAAGCTTCCGGACAATAAAAACTCCCAGGCCGCCTGCTTTTCTGTCAGCCATGCTGACGGTCGTATCGGGAGCAGCGTTAAGAAGCGGATTGAAAGGTCTGCCGTGATCCGTAAAGCTTATCTTTATATCCTGACCGCGTTCCTCGATCAGAATTTCAAATTCTCCCGCTTTCCCTTCATAAGCATAGGAACAGATATTGGCAATGACTTCAGAGCACGCGATCTCAATATCCCTGAGGATCTTCTCCTGAGAAACGATCTTTTCACATTCACTGCGAATATACCGGATTGCTTCGGCAAAATGAGCCTCATCTGCCGAAAAGCTCTTTCCCGCTTTGTTTTTTTCAACGGCATATTCCTTAAACAGGAACGAAAGCATGGTGATATCATCGTATTGCTCCGCACCTCCGGAATAGGCAGATAATTCGGCTTTCAGCGCTGCAACCGTTTCGGCAGGAGAGGCACCGGGATACTCATTCAACCCCGCAAGAAGGCGCTGATTCCCATAAAAACTGCCATCCTCATTTTTTGCTTCTGTTACACCGTCGGTATAAAGGAAAATTCTGTCTCCAGGGTACAGCTGGATCTGTTTTTCCAAATACCTTATCAACGGCTTACCACCAATGACAAAGTTAACTTTTGAACTCAGAAACTCGTAAGGTCCACCATTGCGAGCAAGACAGGGTGGATTATGTCCTGCGTTGGTATAGGAGAGGATTCCGGTGCGCAGATCAAAGATTCCGACCCAGGCGGTAACAAAACTTCTTTCTTTTGCCGCGCCGGCAGTCAGATAAGAATTGGCCTTTTCCGCAATCTTATCAACGCTGTATCCTGATTGCGCATACACCTTGATGATTGCTTTGATCTGTGACATATACAGCGAGGCCTGCAGACCTTTGCCGGATACATCCGCGATCACCAGCGCGACACGGTCATTATCCAGTTCAATAAAATCATAGAAGTCACCGCCTACCATCCGCGCCGGCGTCATATCGGCCGCGACCTCATATTCATCGCGAAGCGGAAACTGCTTTACCAGCATTCTGTCCTGAATTATGCCCGCCGTGGACATATCACGGTCCATCACCGCTTTTTCTTTCTCTTTGCGCAGCTTTTCTTCCATGGCCTTACGCAGCGTACCGCTCAGCAGCACGCAGAAAACGCCGCTCACAAGGAGCAGTATAAAATCGATCACGTCCACGGTGTTTTTTGCGTTGACTTTATACACGGCATCTCCGAGGTAATAATAGTCTATCGTCAGATAGTTCTTATAATAGATAAACAGTCCGCCGGCTCTGGCAATCAGATTAAGGAGCGTCGTAGCAATAACATACGGAGTATCATAATAGAACGCCGACAGAAAGATTGGCAGGAGGAGAATCGGAATGATCGAATACGTCATATAGGCAGACAAAACCAGATTGGCAACGGCTACGGTAAAAGACGCAAGATAGCGAAACCACGGTCTGTATCTGTTCCGTCCGGACATTCCGATCAGCAGTGTGACGATCAGTGAAATAATGGAAATTCCGGAGAAAACCTTTGTAACCGTATCTCCCCTGACAATATATACATTGTCGGAAAAGACTTCTATGAGGAAGGAAATCAGCACGAGCACCAATATGATCACTATTTCACCGCATAAGAATTTGTCTGTTTCTTTGCTGTGCTCGGCAAAATACCGTTCCTCTATCGAATCGGGCAGGTCTCTGCCGCTTATCCTCTGCCGCAGCGCAAAAAGGCGCTCCGACAGCTTTTTATTCTCCCTTTTACTTTTTTTCATTCGGGATTACCTTTCCAGCTGCAGATAAATATCCGTCTTATTCATTCCCACGATCCTGCCGTATTCCATTTTGGCGGAGATCGCCTTGAGCATCGCGAGACTGCTTGCCTTTGCTTCGCCGTCAGCGGAAGTGACCGGATCGAACTCCGTCCCGTCATCCGAAAACGTGACCAAAAGCGCATCCTCGATCTTTCGCACCGTCACATCTATATGCACCTTTTTCCCGCTGTTTCTTTCGAGGGCGGATAATGCCATTTCCTCGATCGCAAGCCCTGTCCGGTTGGCGGCGATAGCGTCAAAGCCGGCATCGCCGACGGCTTTTCGGACGCAATCCACTGTATGCGAAAGCTGATCGACATCTACGGAAAACTCCTGCAGATAGGTATGACCTTTCATTCTGAAAAATCTTTCGGAGTTCAGCCGGGACAATATCGCGATCAGTGCAAGAGGTATCAGCTCTGCCACGGGGAAGGACAGCCACACACCGTTTATTCCGAAGAAGTGAGCCAGCGGGTATATTACCGGCACCGTTGCCACGAGTCCCAGAAGAACGGAGAGTACGACCGCCGTTTTCCTGTTCCGGATGGCGGTGTAGTAGCTGATAGTCAGCATGGCAAAGGCCTCCAGCGGCATCGACAGAGCAAATATTCTTATACCGACACACGCCGCGGAGATCTGCTCAGGTTCTCTCATTCCGAAGATGAAAGGAAGGAACTGCGGAAAAACTTCAAAGAGCAGTACAAGTGCGGCCTCCGCTGTCATCAGGAAACGGAATGCATAATTGAAAACCGCACGGACGCCATGATAATCTCCGTTGGCGTAATAGTAGGAGATCATTGGCATCATGGACTGCTTGACCCCGCTGATAAACAGCGATTCCAGTGCCCATTCGACCATGATCAGGGACATGACTGCCATGCCCAAAGAGCCGCCGACGGATAAGACCAGACTGTTTATGATCAGCAGCTTGATGGAGATCAGTCCCATATTGACTGCCGGCGGTGTGCCGACAGAGGTGATCTCCGCCAGATTTCTCCCGAAATTTCCGCGTAAGAGACGATAGCTTTTTCTGAAGAAGAAATAATAAGCGCCGACCAGAAAGGCTGCAAAATATCCGAGCACCGTTGCTATCGCAACTCCGCTCAGCCCCATATCGAATACACTGACGAACAGAACGTTCAGCAGCGCGTTCACAATATGCGGCAACAGTTGGACGAGTGCGGACAGCTTCGGGTACCCGTCTGTCCGCATAGCGGATGACAGAGAATTGTTAAAAAGGATAAAGAATACGCTGACAGAGAAAATTCGGTAGTATTGAAGCGCCAAAGGATAGAGCACTTCGTCGTTGGCGAACAGTCGGCAGATATTCCCTGCGAAAAGCTGCTGCACGAGTGTCAGAACGACGGCTGCGATCAGGGCTGCGGAAATACCGGTCGTAAATAATTTATCCGGTTTTCCCTTTTCGCTCTTCCCTACGGAGCGTGCTATGCTCACAGCGACGCCGGAGGCGAGAATTTCGGAAAGGAAACCGTAGATCTGAGAGGCGGGACGGCAGGAATTTACAGCCGCCAGAGCCTCGCTTCCTATGGCGTTTCCGACAACGATGCCGTCGATCATGGTCGCAATATTGGCGGATGCTCCTGCTGCCAGAGCCGGCAGCAGGATTTTTTTGAATATAGATCGGATCAGATCATTGTTTCGCGTGTTTATGGAAGCGTTCATGACTGTCCCTCCTGTCAGCGTAAAAGATTGGACGCGTCAAAGAATCTCAGACCTTCGAGGGCCGACAGAAATCTTTCGACGTATTGCATATCGGTGATATCCCACATGAAATCCATCCGGTAAAGAATATCATTGGTGTAAGCGCAGCTATAGCTGACCGGCTTGAGTGTGTCGTCGGGGACGGCGTGCGCATACGCGAGAAGACTTGAGATTATTGCCGCCTTGACCGGATCTTCCGCCGCTTTCATCAATTCCGCATTGAACTCGTCCTTTTCCACAAAGCGGATATTCTTTCCTCTCCGGCGCATACAGGCGATAATGTCCGACAGATAGATCGAGTGGTTGTTGCAGGCATTGAACAGGCAGCATTCACGCGGGGTCTTTGCGAGCTTCAAAAACGCTGTGGCGCTCAGGTCGATTGCGCCCATACGGATGACATTCTGCATCATGCTGTACGGGAAAGCACCGACCAGCGCGTAGGTTCTCAGACGCCCCATAAAGTTGTTGGTAAGGTAGTTGATCTGGAATTCGCCGTCTCTGTTTCTGGGCGCGAGCGTACCCACGCGGATGATCTTCGCATCCAGACCTTCCGCAACGGCGGCCAGAACATTTCTCTCCGAGATAAACTTGGAGTGCGTATACTTGTTGTCCAGAACCTGTCCGACATACAGTGTCTGCTCGGTATACACAGGGACATCCGCGCTGCCGCGAACCCTGAATTCGCCTGCGGTGCTGACAGTGGAGAAATGGATGAGGCGGGCGTTCTTTTTCCGGCAGAAAGCGATGCAGTTGTCAGCGCCTCCGATATTAATATCCTCAATATCGGTGCCCGCGGAGAAATGCTTGACGTTCGCGGCGCAGTTGAACACTGTGCTGATATCGAACTGCTCAAATTGCCTGAAAGACTTATAATCGGTCACATCGCCATTATAGGCCTCCACGCGTTCGTCGAATTCCTCGCTTACTTCTTTGCCGAAATAATAGAACATCATGCTCTTCAGACGCTGCTGCGCTGAAGGGAATTTGCCCTTGCGGAGCAGGCAATAGGCTTTGCCGGTCTCCTGACGAAGGAATTGATAGAGCACATGGGTTCCCATAAATCCCGTGGCACCGGTCAGGAGGATGTTGCCCAGCTCTCGCTGCTCCCCGCTGCGGAAAGCGCACAGCGTATTCCGGCGCAGGACGCTGTTGATGGCTGTGTAATCGAAATCCTCGATCTCACTGTCGCGGTCAGCGGACGCCGAGCCTGCCGCAAACGCGGCAAGAGCGCGCGGCGTCGTATGACTGAAAACATCGGAATAACTGAGCTGATACCCCGCTTCCACGGCTTCGACCACGATGGATGTTACCGTCAGGGAAGATCCGCCGTATTCAAAGAAGTCATCCTCGGCGCCGACCTTATCGAGCTTCAGTGCTTTCGCGAACAGGTCGCAGAAGAAACGCTCGATCTTATCGGCGGCTTCGATATAATCACCCGTGCGGAGGAGTACCGGTTCGGGCAGTGCTTTCCTGTCTGTCTTACCGTTGGCGTTGACCGGGAAAACATCGAGCTGCAGATAGGCGGTCGGAACCATATAGTGGGTCAGCTTCTGCTTGAGTGCGTCACGCAGTTTTGTTGCGTCGATCTTCTCGGTTGCCGTATAGTATGCGCAGAGCGTGTCCTGACCGTTCAGCTTTTTGATGAGCACCAGTGCCTGCTTGACGGAGGGCTGCTGCGTGATCAGGGTCTCGATCTCGCCGAGCTCGATCCGCAGACCTCTCAGCTTGACCTGATTGTCCTTTCTGCCGAGGATAATGACATTTCCGTCCTCATCCCATCTGGCATAATCGCCGGTCTTGTATACTCTGAGACCGCGATATTCCACAAACTGTTTCTGCGTCAGCTCGTCAAGATTTTTATAGCCTTTCGCATCGCCGGGGCCGCCCACATACAGTTCGCCCGTGACGCCGGGAGGCAGCAGGTTGTCATCCGTATCGACAATGTACTCGGTATAGTTGTAAAGCGGCTTGCCGACGGAAATATGATCGGCCTGCGTCAGATGCGCCATGTTGGCGGAGATCGTGATCTCCGTGGGACCGTAGGAGTTGAAAAGCTCCGCTTTGGTCATTTCCTGAAGTGTCTTCAGCAGAGACATCGGGTACATCTCCGCGCCGCAGATGACGATCTTCTGCTTCCGGATCTGCTCAGCGAACGGGGCATAGTCGAGATACTGGATGATTCGGGAAGGAGTCGAGCTGAACAGTTCGACATTGTATTTTTCCATCAGGGTCGCGATCGCCATCGGATCGTTCATCTGCTCTTCGTCGGCAAAAATGAGCGTTTTGCCGTTGCAGAGAATTCCGAGTCCATCCTTCATGGACATATCGAAGGAAACGGTCGTGATGCACAGCACGTTCTCAACATTCAGCTCGGATGCTTTGCTGTACAGAATATTCGCCTTCGCGTCGGAGAAATAGTTGCAGACGCCGATGTGGCGGATCAGGACGCCCTTTGGTTTTCCGGTCGAGCCGGAGGTATAGATCGCGTATACCAGATCCTCGGGGGACATTTCGATCTGCGGGTCTTCGGCTCGGTCTCCTTCGAGAAGATCCGCGATGTTGATGGCTTTTCCGCTCTCATACTGGCCGAGCTTGTCCTCGGTGGTCACGATATACTGCGCGCCGGAATCCTCCGTGATCAGGCTGATCCTCTCCGCCGGATACTGTGGATCGCAGGGAATAAAGGCCGCGCCGGTCTTCAGAACGCCCAGGACGGCAGCGAAGTAATACGAGCGTCTCGGCAGAAGCAGAACGATCATGTCTTCCCTGCGCACGCCTCTCGAGATCAGGTTGTTTGCGATGATGTTCGCCTGTCTGTCCAGTTCACCGTAGCTCATCTGTCCGTCGCAGGCGATAACGGCGGTCTTGTCGGGATGCGCTGCCGCACGTTCTTCAAACATCCTGTGTACCAGTCCGCCGGCGGGTACGGGGCCGTGTTCGGTTTTGGAGAAGTCTTCCAGCTTTTCCGCGTCCTCGTCGGTCAGCAGGGAGAGATGATGAATTTGGGCGGAGGGTGCCGCCATCATTCTTTCGGTGCAGATCTTCAGCGAGCGCGCCAGAAGCTGCATATATTTTTCGGAATAGAGCGCGTTGTTGTACCCGATGCTCAGGCGGATGCCGTCCTCGCTGTCCGCGATTACAATTTTCAGCTTGAACTTCAATGTGTCTTCTTCCTCGGGGAGGCTTTCCGCCGTGTGGCCGCCCACCGTGATCTGCGAGAGCACGCCGAGCTGACATTCATACATGATATCGGTGGTGTAGCCGTATTTCCCGGCGATCTCCGTAAACGGGTAAAGTTCATGGGCGATGCTGCCGTTCATGCTCTCTCCCGCAGCGGAGATATAGTCCGCCACGCTCATGCCGTCCTTCGGACGGATGGCAACGGGAAGTGTACGCACAAACATACCGATCGCGCCGCGGGTCTTGGAGTTCGCACGGCCGTTGGAAATTGTGGAGAGGTAGACGTCCTTTGAGGACGCGAAGCGGGAAACGGTATAGAATACCGAGGAGAGGAAGAGGGTGGAAGGCGTGATCCGGTTTGCTTTGCAGAAGCTTTCCACGACATCCCGATCCATGCATTCCGATACGCTCGCAGCTTTTCCGTCCTCCGCTTTTCCGCTGATGTCCGCAGGGATCTCCGTGGCGTTTTCAAAATCGGAGAGCAGATCTCTGAAATAGCCTTCGGCCTTGGCGTATTCATCGCTTTGGCAGAGTTTTTCCTCGTCGAGGGAATAATCGAAGTAGGAGTATTCTTCCGCTTCCGCCGCACCGGTTTCATAGGCGCTCTTCACGGAATCCATGAACAGATTGACGGAGAAACCGTCAAACACGATATGATGGAAGTCCATCAGCAGCCAGACCTGTCCCGGACCGGTGATAACTTCGAGGCGGTAGAGCGGACCCTCGTGGAGCATGAACGGTTGGACAAAGGCACGGAAGACCTCCCGGATGTCCCGCTCTCCCAGTTCGCTCACGGTAACTTCGGCCTCAGCACTGTCGTTTCGAACCTGCATGAAGCCGTTTTTCCCGGTCGTGATGTGCGTGTTCAGGTAAGGATGCGCCCGAAGCGCGCCTCGGAGCGCGTCACACAGCCGTCCGCTGTCGATGCCTTCAAATTTCAGACAGAACGGCACGTTGTACAGCACGCTTTCCGGATGCTGCATCGTTTCGTAATATACACCCAGCTGTGTCTGGGTCAGAGGATATTCATCCCGTATCTCCGCCTCGGCGGCCTGCTTTCCGGTGGCTTCCTGTCTGCTTGTGTTTCCGGAAAGGAAGGAGCGCATGATCTCGTTCTCGATATCCATGACCGAGGCGCCCTGCAGCAGCTTTGCCACGGGGTAATCGACGCCGAATTTCTTTTCCGCCGCAGTCACGAAGGCAATGGCTGAAATGGAAGTCAGACCGAGTCCGATAAGCTCCGAGGTGACATCGGTCGTGGTGATCCCGACGGTGTCTTTCAGGATATCCAGCAGAAGCTTCTCGCATTCCGTCAGCGCACTGTTCTTCTTTTCCTGTTCCGGCGCAGCGGACAGTTCAGGCTTCGGCAGAGCTTTTTTGTTGACCTTCTGATTCTGGTTGAGCGGGATCGAGTCGATCTGCATGATAACTGCGGGAACCATATACGGGGGCTTTTGCGAACGGATGAACGCTTTGAGCGCTTCCGTATCCACGGTGCTGCCGGAGACGATATAGGCGGCGAGTTCTTTTCCACCGGCGGGCGCGTCGAACGCCACCACGGTCACATCGGTGATCCCGTCAAAGCGGCGGATGATCTCTTCCACTTCCGTGAGCTCGATGCGGAAGCCTCTGACCTTGACCTGAGCATCGCTTCGGCCGATAAAGTCTACCGTTCCGTTCGGAAGCAGACGCACGATGTCACCGGTACAATACATGGTTTCATATTCTTCTGCGCTGTCAAAAGGATTGGCTCTGAAAACCTCTGCTGTTTTTTCCGGACGGTTGAGATAACCGGCGGAAACCTGAGCGCCTGCCACGCAAAGCTCTCCGGGGACACCCACGGGAAGCCGCCTTCCTTTCGCATCCACAACGTAGAGCTTCATGTTTTCCACCGCTTTTCCGATCGGAGCGCGGCGATAAGCTCTGTCTATCTCAAAGGCAGTCACATAAACGGTGCTCTCTGTAGGGCCGTACAGATTGATGAGGCGTATGCTGTCATTCGGAACTGCACTCCCAAGTGCCTCTCCGCCGAGATAGATGAATTTCAGATACGGACTGTCTGCGGAAAGCAGGAACTGTCTGGCTACCTGCGTTGTCATAAATGCGTGTGTCACGCGCTGCGCTTTATAATATTCATTAAGTGCGGAGAGATTCAGACGGATATCTTCATGCACAATGACAAGTTCTGCTCCGCTGATCAGAGTCGGATATGTATCCATGAGATTTGCGTCAAACCCGTAGCTCGCATAGGCCGCCACTACGGACGTTCTGCCGATCTCCAGACGCTTGCTGTGCTGACGGCAGAAGGCCGCAATATTCCCGTGATCCAGCATACAGCCCTTCGGAACGCCTGTCGAGCCGGAAGTATACAGCAGGATAAAGAGATCGTCCGGCTTCGGGGCTGCTTGCGAAAGTGCCTTGCCTTCTGCCTCCGAAACTTCGGGAAGTGAGGGTATATCTTTCGTATAGAGGATCTTCCGATCCCATGCGGGAAGCTTCTCCGAAAGCTCTTCATCCGCAATGAGCAGCTTTGCAGCAGAGTCTTCCGCCATGAAAGCCAGTCTCTCTTCCGGATAACTCGGGTCAAGCGGCTGATACGCCGCGCCTGTTTTCAATACGCCCAGAGACGCGATCGGCATATATTCGCTGCGCCCGATCAAAACGGAAACCACGTCTCCGCG
>JAZLGK010000094.1:0-12519 GCA_045616265.1 Candidatus Limivicinus sp.
CGGACAAGTGAAAGCATTTGGGTGGACGGTGAGAGGGCGACGCTGACGCTGGCGAGCCTAATCTGCGCGCATGACAATCCCGATCACCCCGAATTTCAGAACCTTGCCAACGTCCAGCAATTCATCACGAATATGTGTCAGCCGGTCGGGAAATACGGACTTCTGCCGCTGAACCTATACCTCAAGATGCTGCCGGACGATCATCCGGCCAAGCTGTCAATGGGGATCTCCAATATTGCGCCGAGCAAGATGCGCGGGAGCTTCTACACGTCGGCGCTTACTACGCTCGATCTCTTTACCGATCCGCTGATCCATTCCATGACAGCCGATACGGACTTCGATCCCGAAGCAACCGCAACGCGCAAACGCGCTGTTTTTGTCATTCTTCCCGATTATAAAAAGACCTACCACGCGCTTGCTGCCCTATTCATTTACCAGCAGTATCAAATTCTTGCTGAGTATGCAGATCGGCACGGAAACCGCTTGCCGCGCAGGGTACACTTCTTCTGCGACGAGTTCGGCAATTTCGTAAAAATACCGAACTTTGATACGCTTATGACGGTATCCGGTGGTCGCGGTATCCGCTGGCATTTGTTTATTCAGGCAACGGAACAGCTTGACGAGAAATACGGAGATAAAGTCGGCCGCACCATCCGCGCGAACGCGGAAACGTGGGTATATCTCCAGAGTGACAGTGACGCGACACTCAAAGAGATTTCAGACCGGCTTGGAAACTATACGATCAAGTCTCCGAGCTTGTCAGGCTCCAGCACTGGGCAGACGTCGGCAAGCTACAATCTGACCGGACGTCCCTTAATGCGGCCGGATGAGCTGCGTCAGCACATCAACCGTCCGTATCAGCTTGTGCTGACAAGATATGCCCCCGCGATCATGTACGCGCCTGACCTATCAAAGACAGTCTGGAACGCAGCATACGGCATGGGCGATCCCGAGCACAATCGTTATATGACGATGCTGCGCGGAAAGGACAGGACGGAGCCGGAATGCTCCGAAAGAAAATTTTGGGGCGTTTGGAAACGCTATATCAAAGAACTTTTAGCTGCATCCGCAGCGGAAACAGGAGACGATTAACATGAAAAAACTTGACAAGAGCACAATCCGCAATTTTGTCACCGCAACGCCTTTGATGATGCTGACCGCAACCAATGCACTCGCTGATGGCATTGAGGACAGCCAAATCGCAACAGGGCTGAATAACCTCTTTTCCGACCTCTCGACATGGCTGATTATCCTTTCTCCCATTGTCGCTGGCGCAATGGCAATCTACTTCATCATTCGCCGCTCCATGGCAGACGAACAGGATGGGAAACTGTGGGAAAAGCGCATCAAGACCGCTATTGTCTGTGGTGTCGCGGGAGCCTTGGTCGGTGGGCTGATTAAGCTGCTGGCGTCTTATTTCTGATCATGCGTATGAAAAAGAACAGAAAACCCGTCTCATTTCTTTCCCTGCTGTTATGCCTGCTGATGTGCCTGTCGTTGTGTCTGACAGTTACAGTAGCGGCGGCAGGCACCGGCACAGAAACATCTGCGGAAGTAACGGTGGAGGAGGAAAATGATGACGATGGAGGCGGCTTTTTGTCCGCACTCCTTGATCCGGCGCAGCTCATAGAAACCTTTAAGACGCTTTTTACAACTACGATCAACGACTGGCTTTCCGGCATCGTTAACAGCGCTTTTGCGCTGATTGACGGCCTGATGATCGACCTGCTCAGCGGCACGTTCCACGTGGAGTACCTTATCAACTCCGGCTCCAATACGGTACTATCGACAGATATGCTTCATAATGTCTACACTTTCCTGTATGTCCTCGCCTGTAGTCTGGTTGCTCTGAAATTTCTGTTTAAGGGCTTTCAGATCTATATCCTTTGGCGAAACGGAGATGCTGACTCCAGTCCCCGTGATATGCTGACCGGTGTGGCGGAGGCGGCTTTTGTCATGGTGAGTTTTCCGTATCTCTATGATAAGTGCGTGGATGTTGTCGTGTGGGCTGCCCAGGAAATTATGGGACGGCTCGGCATCATGCAGTACTCCGGCGGATTGGCCGGAATAATCACCGCGACAATCCTTGATTGGGGCGAATTGTTTATTACGCTTGCTTTCGCTCTGCTGTTTTTCGTTTTCGTCCTTATCCTTTGGATTAAGATGGTGGCACAGGGCTTTGAATTGCTTGTTTTGCGCATGGGAGTTCCGGTTGCTACGCTCGGCCTGATTGACAGTGACATGGCGCTGTTCAAGAACTATATGCAGGTTTTTATCAAAACGGGGATCACGGTCGTAATACAGGTGTGCCTGATGTCTCTCTCATTCCGCGTCCTTGGAACTTTCCGCTTTTTCAATCTGCTTGCCGCAATCGCACTGGTGATCGCGGCGCTCTCAACGCCGAAGCTCTTGCAGCAATTCCTCGTTCCACAGGGTGGCGGTGGCGGCGTAGCGCAAAAGGCGTACTCCGTTGCCATGGTTACTCGGGCGGCAAAAATGTTATTTGTGTAATGAGGTGCAGCTATGGATACGATTAAAGACCTGCTCTCTTTTTTCCTAATCTTAATCCCCGTGGCAGCAAGTGCTCGGATCGTTGCCTGCCTAATCTATATGCAGATGGAAGAAGATGGATCAGCATATAAAAAGCGCATCCGCAACGCGCTGATTTTCACCGTTCTTGCGGAATGTGTCGTCGGGCTGCTCAATCTTGTTGCATCGTACTTTGGCGGCGGCGTTATTTTTTAGACAATGGAGGTGCATCCACATGGCAAAACTGCCCGTACCCGAAAATATTCCGCTGCGATGGGAGCTGTTCCGCGGCTTCGGAAAAGCCGAAACTGCACGCTCTGCGGTGATAACAGGGATCGTCATGGTCATTTGTGTCGCAGCTTGTATCATCACAGGTTCGGATAAGTGCAGAACAATATCTGTCTTTGCTGTTCTCTTTACGATTTTTGTATGCGTAGGGTTCTTTGGCCGCATCGAAAATCAATCTATTTACGATTTTTTGCAGAAACAGCGGCGTTTCCGCTCCGAACAGCAAGTCTATAAGAATAAGCAGAAAGAGGTGATCGTTTTTGTCAAACCTGAAAAAGAATGACAGCAAACTGCTAACCGCGCAGGCATTTCTCAATATCGAGGATATTTCCGATGATCTGCTATATGGCAAGGATGGATACCTTTTCGGGTATCTGTCCGTGCGAGCCGGTGATAACCGATTGTTATCCGAAACGGAGCGCGTTCTTCTTGCGCAGCGGCTTTCGTCCGCAATGATGAGCGCCGGCAGCGAGAAGCCGTTCCAGTTTATTTCCATTCCCCGCACGGTCGATACGATGGGTATGATCGAATATATGGCGGAACGCAGGAAGGAAGCGAAACAGTCTGACGCAAAGCTCCGCCTTATCAACGGCGAAATCAATAGTCTGCGCGATCTCGCGCGCGAGGGTGCAAAAGAGCCGATGATTATCGTCAAACTGTGGGAAAAGGCAGAACGCGGCGCTGATATGACGCTGAAAAAGCGGTTGAAAGAAATGCGCTCGAAGCTGAGCGAAGCACAGATCTCCGTGGATGTTATGAACACGCAGGAGATCACTTACCTTTGCAAGATATTTGCTGATCTGACCACATTCCAGAGCACCGCCACCGAGGAATTTGACGAAATTCCGATGCTTCCCGGTAAGAAGCGTTTTCTGTCCAAAAACAGCAGCGAAAATGAAGCCGCAGGACTGCAAAATCTACTCACTCCCGTGGGCGGCCTATCCTTTGATGTTTCTCGCGTCGTTATTGGCCCAGCTATCGGACGCATTTACGGAGCGATGCGCTTCCCGTCCGAGCTGGATTACGGATGGGCGGTCGATCTTGTCAATAATTCTGATTGCGTCACGTCTATTACCTACTATCCCGGGAATGCTGCCCAAATGGGCGATGCGCTCGCCCGCAGCGTCAAGCAATCCTTTGTAGACGCCGAGACCGAGGGCAACGCCCGAAAGAGAAAGCACTTTGAGAAGCAAGCCGTTGACGCAGACCGACTGATTGAAGAGCTGGACTTCAAATCGTCTGCGATTGGGCATATCACCATTCTGGCAATGCCGTTTTGCAGCGAGGCAGATCAACTGGAGGACACCTGCCGAGCGGTGTGCAGCCGGTTCGCGGCAAAGCGGATCAAGCTCAAGCCGCTGGCTCTCATACAGAAGGACGCCTACAAGCATCTGTCCCCCTACTACATCAATCAGCCTGCGGTCGATGATATGCTGATGCGTCTGTGCCCGCTGGAGACGCTCATGGGTGGCTTCCCGATGACCGTCAGTCTCTATCGGGACGACCGCGGCAGCTACTTCGCCCGCACGATGGACGGTGGCGTCATGTCTCTCGATCTGCTGTATCGCGGGCATGATCGAACAAGCTCCAATGCCGTTATCACCGGTATGCCCGGTATGGGCAAGAGTACGGCACTCAAACATCTTATGATGACGATGTATATGCAGGGTGTCAAAATCATTGTCATAGATCCGGAACGCGAATTCCGCGATCTCTGTAAAAACCTCAACGGGACATGGCTTGATGTGGGCAGTGGCGCAGCAAAGGTCAATCCGCTTCAGATCCGACCGGCCCCGGTTGACGACGAGGAGGAAGATACTCTCTACCGCGGCGATGACAATGCCATGGCGCTACACATTCACACGCTCGATGTGTTCTTCAAGCTCTACCTGCCCTCTCTGACCGACCTACAGCGCGCGTTGCTGAAGAAGGCTCTGATTGAAACGTATGCGGAAAAGAAGATTACATGGGACACAGACGTTACTACGCTGAAACCATCTGATTTCCCCGTTGCGGATGATCTGTACCGGCATTTGTCCGCTGCGGCCGATCCGGCGATGAAAGAGCTTGCAAGTCTCCTCTATGATATGGCACAAGGCGCTGACAGCTTCCTTTGGAATGGCTGCACCAACGTCAGTCTGTCAAATGATTTTATTGTGCTCGATACTAAGCAGCTCATCAACAGTTCCGACGAGATCAAGCGCGCACAGTATTTCAATAATCTCACGCTCTGCTGGCAGATCATGTCGGAGGATCGAACCGAGCCGGTACTGCTCGTCTGCGACGAGGGACATATCCTTTTCGATCCGGAGATCCCGCAGACCTCGATGTATATGAGGAACTACGCAAAGCGCGCAAGGAAGTATGAAGCTGGTCTTTGGCTTGTCACGCAGTCTCTCGTCGATCTGCTCAATGAAAAAGTCAAGCTCTCCGGACAGGCTATCCTTGACTGCGCCACCTACAAGATTTTCTTCGGTACGGATGGAAAGAACCTTGAAGAAACGAGCGATCTCTTTAATCTGACAGACGCAGAAAAGAATATCCTGCTGTCGCAGCAACGCGGTCATGCTCTCCTTCTGCTCGGAAAGCAGCACATCCACGTCGATTTCGACATCCCGCAGTACAAGCTCGATGAAATGGGGACGGGCGGTGGTCGCTGATGGATTTTAGCCTTTCGGACTCGCCGGCGACATCTATCGGGATCGCCGTAGGCGCGGTTCTTTCTTTCCTCTTGTTACTCGCAATGATGCCGGGGCTATTTCTTGTGACGCTGCTCAGTGGCGGCAGCGCGACGATGCCGGTCGAGGATCTTTTGATCTGCCAGGACACCCTTTCGTGGCCTTTGGCATATTATGGAACGGAGTGCATTACATCATCGTTCGGCCTGCGCTCCAGCCCCGGGGGGATCGGCAGCACCGACCATAAGGGCATAGACATCGGTGTGCCTGCCGGTACGGAGATCCTCGCATCCGGAGACGGCACGGTAACGATCTCCGCGTATAATCCTGTCATGGGAAACTATGTTGAGATCGACCACGGCAACGGCATCAAGACTCGCTATGAGCATATGCAGAAGCGCCTATGCAGTGTAGGAGATGTTGTGTCCTCCGGCGACGTGATCGGGAAAGTCGGCTCTACCGGCGTTTCTACCGGCGCGCATTTGCATTTTGAGGTGCGAATAAACGATAAGCCGTATAATCCCATACAGGTTTTTTCGTAACATCGACACAGGGCAGCGGTCACGCGACCGTTGCCCTGAATTCCTCTGGAAACAGTACCAATTATGACCTATCTTGAATTCGTACCAAACTTTCTTGAGGATCGTCTGTTCTCGCGCCCTTATGAAAGTACCACTTTAGACGATCGTTTATTTTGCAATCGTGTTACAGTTTACTTTTTGTTGTTGGCAAACGTACAACGAAAGGCCAACTTCAAAATTTCAGAGTGATCTGAAGAAGCGGAAATGCCGGAGGTATAGTCTTTCTCTGCTGACCGAAATCATTAAGAGACTTGCGGGAGGAGGAACCTTAAAACCTGTTCGCCGAGTTTCGCGGGACAATCTTTATATGTAAACGATATTCTTATTGTTGGATTTGAAATTTGAAAAAAATTGTTGATTTTTGGAAACACTCAATGTAAAATGCTAAAGGAGGGTTATTTCGTGAAATCCGAAGAAATGCAAAGCAGGAGGGGCTCCATGGTTATTTTAGATGTTCGATTAAATAATTTCTATGCATTTAGAAATTTTCATATGAATCTTACCTATCCCAAAAAAATAGTTGACTCTTCCATTAAGGATGAGCACTTGGCTGGCAGGCCTAATTTTCGATACAAAAAGGTCAATATTATTATGGGCGCAAATGCCTCGGGAAAGACCACATTTGGCCATATGCTAATGAACATCTTTAATTTTATTGAAAAAAAGAACTACGAATTGCTCGCTGATGCCGTCTGTGATCGGAATAAAGAGTCCTCATTTTTATTAGACATGGTAATAAGAAGTAATACTCTTTATCGTATTGTTTGCAGGATTTCCCCTCGTAATGGCGAGAAATATAGCCCAGAGGATTTTGCGTTGGAAATACGAAGAGAGCCCATTCGATCTAATGACAGCTATGAATCGTGCATCAAACGAATCAACGAAGCCCCCTATTCTCCGGCAGGAAACTACATAGATGAATTGGAAAAAATGGAAAGCCTTGACTGGATGTTTGAATACCCAAGGGATACAGGGCGAATTCTAACGTTACCAGATAACGATAATCAATTTAGATTTGTTCTGGAAAGTGTTCTAAAAGCTTTGGATCCGTCTATCCAGTCGGTTGAAATATCCCAAGATGTAAAAAAGGCTTATGTAATACGTCTTAAAGATAGAGCTGCAATACTTCAAGATGGAGACTCTTTTATCGCAGATATTCTTTC
Source organism: Candidatus Limivicinus sp. (assembly GCA_045616265.1). Classification (GTDB taxonomy): domain Bacteria; phylum Bacillota; class Clostridia; order Oscillospirales; family Oscillospiraceae; genus Limivicinus. The sequence goes on from JAZLGK010000094.1 coordinate 7,240, forward strand.
CAGTGGCACAAAAGCCGGGGTAGAGATTGCTCGAGTGATTTCTTTGCTTATGCAAAGGCGGAATACTTTCTATTACTGTGACGAGAAATTCTCATATATTCATACAGACATTGAGAAAGCAATTATCTCACTAATGATTGAATATCTGCAACCTGGCGATCAGTTGTTCTTTACCACGCATAATACCGATATACTGGACATGGACTTACCAAAACATACATTTACTTTCTTGCACAAGGACATCACAAATCCTGAGTGTCCGGTTACTTGTATTGCTGCGTCTTCGTTGCTCAAACGTAATACTGACTCGTTAAAAAGAGCTGTTGAAAACGATTTATTTTCCTGCGCTCCGGCAGTTGATCTCATATATGCAATCAGAGAATCTGAGAATGGGGAACGCACTGATGAAGAGTATGAAGAGTAAATATGTGCAGTATTATGTTGAAGGCGAAGATGAAGTGAAGTTGGTTAATGTTCTTAAAAGTGAACTACGCTTCATCAAAGCAGGTAAGGTCGAAAAATTGAACGTGGTGACACAGGAACTTACCTATACGCGTCTAAGAACACTCAAAAAAGCTACCATGGTCGTGTTAGTTTTTGACACAGATGCAGGGAATCCGGATGTTTTGGAGAAGAATATGGAAGTATTGCAAAACTGTCCATCTGTTTCAGAAGTTGTCCTTGTTCCTCAAGTTTTGAATCTTGAAGATGAGTTAATTCGCAGCTGCAACATTAAAAGGATTGAAGAACTTTTGGACAGCGAATCAAAAACCCACTTCAAGCATGACCTCATCCATGTCTCAAATTTGGACAAGAAGCTTCAGGAACATCAATTTGATATCAATCGTTTTTGGTGTAAAGAACCAATAGATGATTACTCAAAATTCAAAAATCAAGCGATAAAGATTAAGCTGATTAAATTGCCGCAGCAAAAACTGGCCCTTGTTCAGTAGACATCAAGTAGCAGACGACCGATAGGCCGTCTGCTCTTTTTTATGCAAAGGAGGATTGCATGATTTATGGCTATTGCCGGATCAGCAGACCGAAGCAGTCTATTGATCGGCAAATCAGAAACATCAAAGAAAATTTCCCTGACGCCGTGATCGTAAAAGAGATCTACACGCGCACGAAGATGAACCGAAAAGAATGGGGGAAGATCTTCGCGGCAGCACAGACCGGTGACACCATTGTCTTTGACTCTGTAAGCCGTATGAGCGGAAACGTCGAGGACGGCTTTGCAGCCTACGAGGAGCTATTTCACCGAGGGGTGCATCTTGTATTCCTCAAAGAGCCGCACATCAACACAGACACCTACAAAGCGGCCTTAAACAAGAATATCGAGCTGACCGGAGGAAATGTAGACTACATCCTCCAGGGCGTCAACCAATACCTGATGGCGCTTGCGCGAGAGCAGATTAGGCTGGCCTTTGAGCAAAGCGAAAAGGAGGTCGCAGATCTGCACCAACGTACACGCGAGGGTATCGAGACAGCCCGGCTCTCTGGGAAGCAGATTGGACGAAAAAGCGGGAGCAGCGTTGAGACAAAGAAAGCGGCTGCGGCGAAAGCTCTGATTGAAAAGCATTCAAAGAGCTTTGGCGGCAACCTAACAGATATTGAGCTGATAAAGCTCGCCGGCGTTTCCCGTAACTCATTCTACAAATACAAGCGAATGCTTACACAGGAGGTATAAACCGTGTCCACGACAAAAGGCATTCCCGTTACCGAATTTGAACTGCCGTATATCCGCTTCATCACGTCCGGCACCAAGCAGGAGTTCTATGTCACGCAGGCAAGGGCAAAGGGAAAAACGAAATTTACGCTCTGGCGTCCGACGCCGACCGGATATGTGAAGGATGCCACGGCGAACACGCCGCAGGAGCTGTACGAGAAAATACCGAAAAATCTGTAGAGGATTATTGCAATGGAAGAAATTATTTTCATTTCTGCGAGCGAAGCCAACAAAATTGCGAAAGACGCGCTCGCAAAAACGAAGGCTGAGCACAAAGCGCGTATTCAAAAAGGCGTCTCGTGGCTTATGACGATGAAAATCAAACCGTCAGCAGCCAGCGGCGAGTTCACGTGCAGTCAGCCGTATTCAAGCAGAATAGCCGCCCGCGAAGTTGCGGATGTTTTATCCGAAAACGGTTACGAAGTTAAAGTCTCTGGAAGCTCAACGGATGCCACCTTGCAAATTAGCTGGGAATAAGGAGAAACGAGACCGCAAACAAACCCTATAACACAAAGCAGACGACCGATCCGTTTCGGCCGTCTGCTATTTTTATGAAAGGAATACAAAAATGAAGAAGAAAATACAAAAATTCAAGCTGCCGAATGATCTGATTTGCAATCAGGCTCTTTCCCTCACAACGCGCAAGGTTGCCGCTGTGCTGTATGCCTATTGCGATGTGTACGGCGTTTGCAGCAAGTCTATCCGAGAACTGGCAGGAATTGCAGGCGTCGCTCCTGGCACCGTTACAAAGGCGACAAGAGAGCTTTCTGAAGCGGGGTACATCTCTATCAAGAAGAACTATCATTACGATACGAGAAAAAGCCGCCTTGTCCGTGATCGCAGCTCCTACACTTGCAATCGACGTTTCCAAGACGGCTATTCTCTCATCCCGTATTCTCTGCTCCGTCATGCCGATCTGTCAGCCGGCACGTTTGTCGTTTGCCTGTTTCTCCATCAGGCTGCCGGAGCTACCGGCAGAGCCTATCCCAGTATCAGTAAGATCATGGCTCTTGTTGGCGTCGCAAATTCTACGGTGTGCTGCGCACTTCGCGCTTTGAAAAACCTGCCCGGGTTCTTCGTCCAGCTCTGCAAGAAGATCGACGGTGCGTTCTCCTCAAGCTCTTACTTCATCACTACCGCTATCACGGCAATGCAGAAGCGACTGAACAGCGATCAGAGTGCAGCAAATGGAAAACCTAAAGGAAAGATGTCCTTCATCCATGCTCTTATTGTAGTCGCTGCGGAAGCAATATGCAAGCCCCTTTCCCAAATAGGGGTTGCTCGATTTTTGACACACCAAAAACGTAACAAGATAACGAAGAACTTACGTGAGGAGAAAAAACGAATAAACAACAGTCTACGCAAAATAGAAAGACTGCGCGATTTTTTATCCAAACGGCTGTATAGCGCCCAGAACTGTCCGTGAGTGGTGGACTTCTTCTTTTTCCCTCTCGTCATTGAAAAAAGCATTTTTTCTGAAAAGCGGGAGAAAGCCGGAGAGGAAGAGAGGGTGAATGCGGGTGTGGGAACCCTTCCTCCCGCAGGGGTTTCCCTTGCCCGCTGGGGGGGGGAGAGGGAGAGGTGGCTTTCTCGGTCAGCCGGCCGCAGGCTGGCGCTCTTTGGCTCTCCCTCTCCCCCTTTCCCGCAAATTTGAACGATCTGGAGGTTTTTAGACGATGAAAAACAAAAAAATCCGCGCGGTACTCGTTATACTCGCGCTGCTGCTCGGCTTCTGCGTTGAGTGGCACGAAAATCAGTCCATTCCGCAAATCGACGAACCGCCCGTGACCGTGCAGACGGTACCGTTCGACGTGTACTACACCGAAGGATCACCGCTGACGGTGGAGCTCATGGGCAACGTGCCGGCGTTCACCGAGGATGAATTAGCCGCTGCGCCGTTCGAGCATTACGCTGAGTTGGACGCGCTCGGACGCTGCGGCACGGCGTCGACCATGCTCGACCGCTCCCTGATGCCGACGGAGGAGCGCGGCAGCATCGGACAGGTCAAGCCGTCTGGCTGGCACACCGTGCGCTACGACGACCTCATCCCGGACAAGTATCTCTACAACCGCTGCCACCTGATCGCATTCTGCCTTGCCGGTGAGAACGCGAACGAAAAGAACCTCATCACCGGCACCCGCAGCATGAATTTGGAAATGCTGCCCTACGAGACGCTCCTCGCGGACTACATCGAGGACACCGGCGACCGTGTGGCGTATCGCGTCACGCCCGTGTTCCTCGGCGACGAGCTGGTCGCCCGCGGCGTGGAGATCGAGGCGCAGAGCGTCGGAGATCGGGACGCGGTGAAGCTGCACGTCTTCTGCTACAACGTCCAGCCGGGCATTGAGATCGACTACGCAACCGGCGAGAGCCGGCGCAGTTGACAAAATGCGACGGCGCGGATAAAATAAGTCCCGCCTCATACGAGGCAGGACGTTGTCGCAGATAGGCGGTTAGCCACTCCCTTGTTGAGAGGGGGTGATGCGGATGGGAAACGGACGTATCGCGAAAGCGATACGGTTTGTGGTGTGTCTTTGCGTGATCCTCGCGATCATGCTTTACATATCCCCAAAAGCGTGCTGACCGCTCGGATGGTCCCCGAACGGTCAGCATGATTTTATGCTCGATTTCAATTAGGGGCTAACCGTCTTGCGGCAACGCCCTTTTGTTATCTTCATTATACGCCGAATTGTCGCGCTGTCAAGCGCGATTTTTTTCTTTTTCAGCTTTCGTTTCCAGATACTCCTCCATTTTGCCTTCAGGAACGTACTCCATCAGATCGCCGGGCTGCGCGTTTAATGCTTCACAGAGCCGGCACAGTACTTTGTAGTCAGGACCGCCCCGGTACGCTTTCATATTCTGCTCCGTGCTGCGACCGAGCAGGCCGGTCTTTTGTACGGTGTAACTGCTGATTTTTTTCTCTTTGAGCAGCGCAAAAAGCTTATCGTAAACAATCGGCATAATATTACTTCCTTCCACTGTGTCTTTATGAGTATTATACCACGATTCCTAAGTATAGAAAGGTGTCGCTTTGCACAAAACATATAGTCTGTATTTTGTCTATCTTGCCAATTGACTTATAGGCGGTATTTGGACTATACTGTAAACATAGAAAACGAAAAAAGGGGGGGCTGCGGGTGAGAGTGAAGTCTATCCGGCTGACCGATGAGGAGCTTCGCACCGTTGTGTGGGCACTAAGCAATCAGTACCCCCGCTCGCTGCGACTCAATGCCGAGAGAGGCAGGTCGATACGAACGGAGACTACGGATCGGTTGTCCTCGATCTCGGCAAAGTGTTACGCCGCTCTTGTAGGAGCGGAAAAAGGAGGGGCACGCTATGAAAAAGGCTAAAAGCATTTGGATGAAAATCACCAGCGACAGGTTCGAGCTGCCGGTTGCCGTGGCCGACACCGCGGTCGAGCTTGCGAAGCTCTGCGGTGTTACTGCAAACGGTATCTATTCGCAGATCAGCCGCGTCAGATCCGGCGAATTAGAGTCCTGCCCGTATCTTCGGATTACTATTTAAGGAGGCCGTTATGCCTGATTTTTTGC
>JAZLGK010000095.1:0-5351 GCA_045616265.1 Candidatus Limivicinus sp.
AAATCGAAGATTTGGACGCTCACTTATGATGAAGGCATTTTTTCGCAGGAATACTTTGTGTATTGCAAGAAAAAATGACAAAATCTGAGCACATTTTATCCGTCAGCTGCCGCAGACGTATTGTGCGGTGTTGCCTTAGAAATAATTAGATAAAACGGGCATCGGTCAAAAGCCGGTGCTCGTTTTACGCTGAATTCGATATAATATCAGAAGAATCTGTACTCTGCCCACTTGCAGAACTTCTCGCCGGGGCGAAGAGTCGTGTCGGGGAAGTTCGGATGGTTGGGGGAATCCGGGAAGGCTTCCGGCTCAATCGCCACGCCGCCGGGACGGCCGCTGTAGATCTGAGCGGCGGGGAAATCCGTCCACATTTCCATGGTGTAGCGGTCGGTCTTGTAGGTGAGAGCGTGTTCACCGCTGAGGACAAAAGCGTCGTCAAAGCTCATGTTAAGCTCGCGCATCTCGGAGAAGTCAAACTTGCCGTCGCAGGGAAGCAGAACGCCGGTGGGGATCAGACCGTCGTCAACCTCAAGATGCTGTTTGGCGTTGATGCAGATGGAGGGTGTGCCGCCGTAAACGAAATACGGGTGGAAGGTGGGCGCGAACACGGTGGGTGCATCGGTCTCGCCTTCAAACACGATCCGAAGGCCGTTTTCGGTGAGAGAATAGGTCACGGTCATTTTGAGATTGCCGGGGAAACCGTTGTCACCGTCGGGGGAGAGAATGCTGAGGCGGATCTTCTCATCGTCGGCACATTCGACTGTCCAGTACCGCTTATCAAAGGCGTTGGGACCGCCGTGAAGCTGATTTTTGCCCTCGTTGGGGACGAGCTTGTATTCCTTGCCGTCGAGAGTGAAAGCGGCATTGCCGATGCGGTTGCCGTAACGTCCGATCGCGGCGGAGAAGAAAGCAGCGGTATCGACATATTCCTGTTCGCTTTCGCAGCGCATGACGGTCTCCTGTCCCTTGAATTTCAGCGAGTTGACGGTTGCGCCGAATTCCATGACGGTCAGCTCAAAGTTTTCGTTTTTCAGTGAATGAGTTTTCATTTTTTCTCCCTTCGAATATTTTTATTGTACTGCGTTTAATCCTACATTATCATTCGGACGGGTAAATGTCATTAAAACCGAAAAAAGCCCGTCGTGCTCGACAGGCTTGTTTCGGGTAATGTTAGAATTACACAGCGCGGGTGACCTTACCGCTGCGCAGGCAGCGAGTGCAGGCATAGACGTGCATGGGAGAACCGTCTACGATGGCCTTGACGCGCTTCACATTGGGCTTCCATGTACGATTGGAGCGTCTGTGGGAGTGGCTGACTTTAATGCCGAAAGCCATATCCTTATCACAAAACTGACACTTTGCCATAGATTGAAGCACCTCCTTGCTTGTGTTTAGCTGATAAGACAGCTCGTTTATAATAACAGACTTGCCGCCTAATTGCAAGAGTTTTTTCACGGTTGATAAAAATATTTTTTCTGAGCGGTATTCCTCACCGTCACAGGGCAGCGGAGTCTCTATAGCCTCCTGCCTTTATTCAAGCTCTGATGGGCTCAAACATTATGGTTTCTTCTTCTACCTCAACGCAGATTACACAGTCAACGTCGGCAGGCTTTTCCCCGTTCCAGAGAATACGCCAGCTGCTGTCTCCTTCGCAGGTCGTGCGTGTTATCAGTGTGAGTTCCTCGCCGGTTGACAGCAGGGTCGCCCGCAGCGGCTTATTGGCAATATTGAGCAGATAGACGTCCGGAGTATCTTCAAACACATGAATGTAGAGCTTGTGAGGTTTTGCAGTAAGGTAGCCCCAGTCAATATCATAGGGATACACGGGAAGCGGAACAGCGCCGTATATACTTTCACCGTTTTTCCGCATAAAGTCTCCGATCTCCTGAAGGACTTTTACACTTTTCTCCGGAATTTTTCCTGTGGCATCGGGGCCGATGTTAAGAAGATAATTACCGCCGCGACTGACTATTTTCACCAGGTTTCGCAGCAGCTTCCCCGTGCTTTTCCAGTTTTTGTCGAATTTGCTGTAACCCCAGGTTCCGTTGATCGTTGCAGGGACTTCAAAGTATCCCGGATAGGGGAGAAGGGGAATAAAATTATCTCCCGTAGTCATATAATCCCCGAGCCCGAAGCCGACTCTGCCGCTGACTATGCAATCGGGCTGAAAGCTTTTCACATAATTATAAAGCATCTCGGACTGCTCTCTGGTACAGGTCATGGGCGTATCAAACCAGATCAGACCGATCTCGCCGTATTGAGTCAGTATTTCTCTTAACTGGGGAAGACACTTTCTTTGAAGATATGCCTCATAATCCTTCCCCTCATCGGAAACGCCTTCCTCTATTCCGTCGGGATCATGCCAGTCCTGCGCCTGAGAATAGTAGAAGCAGAGCTTTAAGCCGTATTTGTCACACGCCTTCCGCAGTTCCTCCGCAGGATCTCTGCCAAAAGGAGAACCGGTCACGATGTTATACGGGTGGGCAGAACGGAACATCGCAAAGCCTTCATGATGCTTGGAAGTAAAAACAACATATTTCATCCCCGCCTCATTAGCGAGACGGCAAATATGATCCGCATCGAAATCTACCGGGTTAAACTGACGGGCGAGCTTTTCATAGTCTTCACGGGGGATTTTAAGGCTGTTCATGATCCATTCGGCAATATTGTCCGTCCGCTGTCCCATGTATTCGCCCGCAAGGGACGAATACAGTCCGAAGTGGATAAACATACCAAATTTGGCGTCAAACCACCAATCCATGCTGCCGTTATTCTTTTTGTCCATGGTATTACTCCTTTACAGCTCCTGCCGTAAGACCTTCCACAACAAATTTCTGCATGACTGCAAACATTATGCCGGTTGGCAAAAGCGCAAGAACACCGCCTGCCATTAATACGCCCCAATTGACGTCATACTTGCCGATCAGAGACTTTAAACCAACCGGGATCGTCCACATATAAACAACAGATATTTGCAATTGCGAAACGTTCACTGCTGACGATAAAATGCTGAACGGCAGCGATTCTTTCTCCCGGCTCTCTTTGCTGATACCGTTATTTGATTTCCTGTTCAAGTCCTCTGAATAAATCAGATTGGAAAAACTCTTCTATCGTAATTCCCAATCCATCGCAAAGCTTTTTGACAGTCGAAACTGTCGTACTGTTGTTCCGGCCACTGACGATATTGTTGACAGTTGACTGAGTAACTCCGCTCATACTGCTGAGCTTATTCACAGAAATGTCCCGCTCGCGGCAGAGTTCGATTATCCGATCGCGGACAGCTTCGCCAATGTTCATCGAGTATCACCTTGCTTTCAAGAAAATGATACCCAGAACGTATTGAAAAGTTTAACCCTTTTGGGTTAAAATAAACTCAAAAGGGTTGGTGATAACAATGAACAGCAAAACCTGTACATTTTTCGGGCATCGGGATTGCCCGTCATCCGTCAAGTCGAAGCTGCGTGAAGTTCTGATCGACTTGATAGAAAATCAGTCTGTGGATATGTTTTACGTTGGCAATAAAGGGGCGTTTGACCGGCTCGTGCGATCTGTTCTGCGTGAGCTGGTAAAGGAATATCCTCGGATCAATTACGCCGTCGTTTTGGAGCGTATGCCCGGCAAGCAAAATGAAGAATATCCGGAAGACTACTCCGATACCATGCTGCCGGAGGGGATCAAGGAAGTTCTTCCCCGCTTTGCGATTGCCTGGCGCAACAAGTGGATGCTGCGTCAGTCTGATTTCGTTGTGACCTATATCACCCACTCCTGGGGCGGCGCGGCGCAGTTTGCAGAAATAGCAGAACGGCAGAAGAAAACAGTTATCAATCTCGCATAGCCGTCTTTACGAAATCCCGATTCAAGACTATAATAAATACAACACGATGAAAGCGAGGCGATACGGACATGGATAGAAAGGCTTACTACCACCTTCCCGGTTTGTTTGAGTTCTATGAGCTGTATCGCATCTTCCTTCCTCTTTTCCGGGAGCATCGGGAATACTTCTACGATTGGTGCGGCATCGGCTCGATCTACGGTGCACCGGCAGACTGTCTCTGGGGCGGCGGCCGTGTCGGATTCGGCGATAACGATCCGCAGGAAGTCTTGGAGCTGATGCGCGAGTATGGGATCTCTGCCCGTCTGACTTTCTCAAACTCCCTGCTGAGGGAAGAACACCTTGCAGACAGAAAGTGCAATCAGCTCTGCGCGGCGTTTGAGCAGACCGAAGGAAAGGGCGTGATCGTCCACTCCGATCTGCTTCTGGACTATCTGAAAGAAAACTATCCCGGTCTGTACTTCGTTTCCTCCACCACGAAAGTCCTGACCGATTTCCGGGATTTTGAAAACGAATTGAACCGGGATGATTTCCGCTATGTAGTTCCGGATTTTCGTTTAAATAAGGCTTTTGACAAGCTGAACGCCTTAACAGAAACGCAGAAGGATAAAGTGGAGTTCCTCTGCAACGAATGTTGCTGGTTTGGCTGCTATGACCGGAAAGCCTGCTACGAAAACGTCAGCCGCAAGAGTCTCGGGGAAGACTGTCCCGACCACATCTGTGTTGCTCCGGATGGCGGCGAAGGTTATCGGTTTTCAAAAGCCATGGAGAATCCGGGCTTTATCGGCATCGACGACATACAGAACACCTACCTGCCCATGGGCTTCTCCCACTTCAAAATTGAGGGCCGCAGCCTCGGCAGCGCCCTGATCCTGGAATTCCTGCTCTACTATTTGACCAAGCCGGAGTATCAGATCCATGTCCGGGAAGCGATCTATCTGGACAGTATGCTGGATCTGTTCTAAGCCAAAAAACTGATTTGATTCTTCTTATTACATTTCGTGAGCTGTCGGGTGCTTCACGGAGAATAGCAAAAAACCTTGAAATCTCAAGGATCTCAAGGTTTTTGTGTCTAGACCAGAATACTACTCGCATAGAGAATAAGAATAAATACATTGTGGGCAGGGCAATGTTTCGCCTTGGTTGGCTGTCCCGCCGGAAACCTGCTCCAGCTCTTCCACGGTAAGCTCCCGGAGCTTTTTGCTCACGGCTTCGACTTCCTCTTTGAGGGCGTTCAGTTCTTCTTTGGTTTTTGCCATAAAAGTTGGTCTCCTTCCTACTATAGTTCTATAGTCACTTGTAAAACTCAAAAGAACTTGAAAAATCAAGGATTTTTAAGTGTCTGATTATTGATTTTTCTCCACCGCACCGTAGGGAGCTCCACCGCACCGTAGGGAACGCTCTTGAGCGTTCCGCAGACAAGCCGCAGCCCCGGAGTTTTCGGAACGGTCAAGACCGTTCCCTACCGTGATCGGGACATAACGCCGTGGTTAATTGCCCGACTTTTACAATCGCCTAA
>JAZLGK010000096.1:0-23119 GCA_045616265.1 Candidatus Limivicinus sp.
TAGTACAAAGCCATTTGTGCCTTGTGCTTGTTTTTGTGTACTCTTTTTTAAATTTTTACATTTTTTCAGTGCTTTTCTTTGCTTTCACCTTGCCATCGTTGCCTGCTTTTTGTATTTTCTGCTATTGACCGAAACTCAAGGCTTCATTCTGCATTCTGAATTAAATAAAAACTCCCCCGGAATAAATTCCGGGGGAGTGTCCCGCGAATGCCGTGTCGGCCCGGTTATAACCTGCACGAAAAGAGCAGGTGGGTCGCCTAAGTTCTGTTTCACTGCTTCCAACGTCCGGCAGAGCCGGGAGGCCTGCAATCCGCAGATTCAAGTCGGCATCCCTTATAAGAGATGTGGGTTTAACGGGCCGTGAGGTTCAAAAGTGAACTGCACGCACACCGCAGGAACTTAAAAAGCGTGTGTTTTGCACACATCCAAAAGATATGTGCAGACTCAGGAACTTATTCCTGGATTTCTTCGTCCTCATCAAAGAGAATCTTCATAAAGTGCTCATAGACGTCATCGAGCTCTTTTTCGTCATCAACAGACTCGAAAACCTCTTCACCCTTTTCATCGAGAATTGAACGGAGAATAACGATACCGTAATCGGGATCATCCTCTTCCATGTCGGCGGGGAGGAAAGCCATATAGGTGTTTCCGTTATAATCCATCGTGTCAAGGACCTCAAGCTCAAATTCCTGACCGTCATCATCCACTATCGTTACATAATCGCTTCCGAATTCTTCGCTCATTACATACTCCCCCATACGGCTAAGTTTTCTGAGATGAGTTTATTGTATACTATCTCTGCAAAGAAATCAATAGGGATTTTCAGACTTACGACCCGAGATCTTCAAGAAGCTCTAAAAGCTGTACATCGGTCTCTACGGGGATTCCTCTGTCCAGCATGGCGCGGTCGACGTCCCGGAGACAGACGGTTTCGATACCGGTGATATTCAGCGGTGTTCTGGGACGGGAACTGTCATATACGGCGACATAGCCGTCACAGCTTTTAAGGCAATAGACGGCTTTGTCATTTCGCACGGAGTATTTAAAATAGATATCCTCCGGCAGAGCGGACAGAGCGTAGGGCTTTATGCTCCTGTATGCTCCGACGCCCGTTCTCAGCGCCGCCAGAGATAAAAGGATCAGCAGTGCGATCCTGAGCCTTGTTTTCATTTTCTTTCATCCTCACATTTATTTGGTTTACATGGATAATTATCTCTCCGAATCGGTAAAATATACCTGAAGTGCAGAGAGAAGAAAGCAGAGAGCGAAGAGTGAAGTTTAAAAGCTGCAAGAAAAATTTACATTTGCTCTTTCTCCTGCACCGATATTGTGTTATAATATAAAATCAGTGTTATTATCGAATACTGTTCCCTCGAAGGAGGCGTATAAATTCATGACAGACAATGACGGACGCCACAGCGGAGATACCGGCAGAATGGGCGCAAAGCATTCTGCTTCTCAGCTAAACGGCAATTCCGGCAGAATAAGAAATACAGAAAAAACCGGCAAAGATCCCGCCGTCGGTGCACAGCCGAAGAAGAAACGCAAGACCCCGTTTGTTTTCAAGGCCGCGGATGCGACCGTAGACCTCGCCAGCAGAAGTGTGAGTATGGTTTTCAAGGTGCTTGGCACTCTGTTCCTGATTTTCCTCATCACCGGAATGCTTTTCGCCTGCGTGTTCGCATATTATGTTAAGACCTGCCTTACCCCGCAGCTTGAACTGTCTCTGGAAGATTACAAGCTCAATCAGTCGAGCACCATATATTATCAGGATGCCGCCGGTACATGGCGGGAGTTATCTACTCTTGCAGGCAAGCAGAAGCGTATATGGGTCGATTATGAGGATTTTCCCTGGTATCTTGAAAAAGCGCTGGTAGCCATTGAGGATAAGCGCTTTTACGATCATAAAGGCGTTGACTGGTACAGAACTTCCGGTGCGTTTGTTGAAATGTTCGCTACCATGCAGAACTCCTATGGCGGTTCGACCATCACCCAGCAGCTCATCAAAAACCTCACCGGCAAGGATCAGGTGACGGTACAGCGAAAGCTGGAGGAGATCTTCGGCGCTCTGGAGCTGGAAAAGAAGTATGACAAGCAGGAGATCGTCGAGTGGTATCTCAACGCGGTCTACTTCGGAGAGGGCGCTTACGGTGTGCAGATGGCAGCCAACACCTATTTCAATAAGGACGTCTCCCAACTGAGTCTGGCCGAGTGCGCCGCCATCGTCGGCATAACCAATATGCCCACCTACTACGACCCCTTCTATAACGAGGAGAACAACAAAAACCGTCAGGAGACCATCCTGCGTGAGATGTATGAACAGGGCTATATTGACTATCAGATGTATAAGGACGCCGTCAACGAGGAACTGGTGTTCTACCATACACCCGAACAGGAATATACCCAGAAGATATACAGCTATTATGAGGAAGCTGTGATCGAAGACGTTACAAGAGACCTGATGGAACGAAAGGGCATAAGTCAGGAAGCGGCTTCGACGCTTGTATACAACGGCGGATATAAAATATACTGCTGTCTCGATGTCGGCGTTCAGTCGGCGATCGACGCGGTATATACGGATATTAACAACATTCCGAAGACCACAAGCGCACAGCAGCTTCAAAGCGCCATCGTTGTGATGAACCCATATGACGGGCGAGTGCTGGGGCTCTGCGGCGGCGTCGGAGAGAAGGACAGAAACTTCCCCCTCAACCGTGCGACCGGCGCCTACCGTTCCCCCGGTTCATCCATAAAGCCGATTGCCTCCTACGGCCCCGCTGTGGACAACGGACTTATTACGCCGACAACGCTCGTAAATGACCAGCAGGGTATGCATCTCAGCGGTTCCAGCTGGTTTCCCGCAAACGACAGCAATATCTATTACGGTCTTGTGACCATCAAGCAGGCGTTGCAGTATTCTCTCAATACCGTGGCGGCGCAGATCGTCGATAAGCTCGGTCCGCAGACGAGCTACAATTTCATGACCACAAAGCTCGGCTTTACCAACCTTCTGCCCAGTGATGCGGACTACGCGCCTATGGCTCTCGGTCAGCTGACCAAGGGCGTTACCGTGAAGGAGATGACGCAGGCTTACTGTACCTTCGTGAATAACGGCGTGTTCACCTACGCCCGCACCTATTCTCTCGTCACCGACTTTGACGGCAACACGGTTCTTGACAATTCTCCCCGGACGGTTGACGCCATGAAGTCCAATACCGCCTACACCATGACCTACATGATGCAGAACGCTGTCGAAAACGGCACAGGCAAGGACGCGGCTCTCTGGACGATGCCGGTCGCCGGGAAGACCGGCACCTCCGGCGACTATAAGGACCGCTGGTTCTGCGGCTGTACGCCGTACTATGTGGCAGCGGTGTGGACGGGATACGATACGCCCGAGACCATCAATGTCTCCGGCAACCCGGCGGCAAAGCTGTGGAAAAAGGTCATGCAGCCCTTGCACGACGGACTGGAGTATAAGAGCTTCACTTACCCGTATATCGGAGAGAATACCGGCATTTTCGGTATTCAGGATTATGTACAGCCGCAGACGCAGACCAACGACAGCGGCTGGGGTTACGATACCGGCGCGGACAGCCAGTGGGGTGATTCCTGGGGCGGCAGCTCCGACTGGTCGAATGACTGGGGCACCGGCTGGGGAAATGACTGGGGCAATTTCCAGGGCGGCGGAGTGTTCATGGGATAAAAGCGGATTTACGGAGTTTCCTCGGCTCCCCTGAAAGGGGAGACATAAAAAGGCAAGAATTACCTGTTGACAATTATAAAACATTATGTTACATTTTAGTTACAATATTGGAGGTGCTTTCATTGGCAAACAAATTAGAGTATAAGGGACATCCTCTGCAGAGAAAAGGCAGCATTATTTATTACGGCAGCTTTGCGGATAAATATGTTATCATGATGCAGATCATGGATACAAAGAAGGTAAACGATCTTGACGTTGCGACAAAGGTTTCCGTACAGCTCCAGCTTACGGATGCAAGCATCAAATCAAGGGATCGTGTTGTCAAGAAGACAGAAAAAGAAGGGCTCTATTCGGCGATCGATGTGGCAAGCGTATGGCTTGACAGAGCTCTGGCCGCCAAATAACGGAAATGTACTGTGGGATAAAACAGGCATTCTGCAGAAATACAGAAAAGAGATCAATATAATGTGCAGGAAATTTCTGAGGATATTTGTCTGCCTGCTCCTTGTGTGCTCAATGCTTACGGTTCCCTCCTTTGCCGAGAGCGCCGTTATTACAGGGAGCAAGGTCAATGTCCGCTCCGGTCCCGGAACCGAATACTATGCCATTGCCTCGCTGGAAAGAAATACACCGGTAGATATCGTAAACCGTTACAGCGATGCATGGTATGAGATCAATTATAACGGAATACTCGGCTATGTGTCCTCGGCTTATCTGAGCACCGCCGACAGCGGCTCAACAGGAATAACCGTCATCAATCTTCCACAGAATACCGCTGTTTCTTCGGCACCGACGCCCAATACCGTATCTGCGCCTGCTTCGGACAGCTCCGATGACAGCTCTTGCTATATCAATGCAATGTATGTGCGCTTTCGCAGCGGCCCGGGTTCGACCTACTCTGTTGTCGGAGAGTACAACAAAGGTAAGGAGATCAAGGTCGTTACCACGGTGGGGGACTGGGTCGCCGGCTATATAGACGGTAATCCGGGTTATGTGCATAAGGACTATGTTTCTGTGGGCAATACATCTTCGGTCGGTGCGCAGTCTGTCTCATCCGGTATTGTTGTGCTGAGTCCGTCACCGACCGCCGTGTCCGATCTGCCTCAGCCCAATGAGAGTATTAAGGTCGTAAGTCCGACGACACAGCCGACAGCACCCATCGTTGTTCTGCCTCAGCCGAATGCAACGCCAACGCCGACACCGGCAGCAGCGGCGCTGAATCCTGAGGTGATCGGAGACGGTGTAAAGGGATATATCGTCGGTACATATGTCCGTTCCCGGACAGGCCCGGGTACAAACTACTCCATTGTCGGCACGTATAATACCGGCAAAGAGCTAACGGTCTATACAAACTGCGGAAACGGCTGGCTTTTCTGCTCCATAGACGGCAGAGAAGGCTATGTCCACAGCAATTATGTATATATCGTACCCGGAAGCACTGCTTCCGCAGGGAGCTCCGGCGTATCCCAGAGCCTTCAGGTCGCGGTCCGGACGACTGAACAGCCTGTATCTTCCGCAAAAAAGACAGGCTATATTACCGGCAACAACGTACGTTTCCGTGCCGCGGCATCTATGACGTCGCAGATTCTGGGCGAGCTTTTCTACGGCAATCAGGTTACGATCATCGGTACGAGCGGGGAATGGACACAGATCGTTTACGGCAATGATGTGGGTTATGTGTATTCCACTTATGTAAAAGAGGGTACCTACGCGGCGGCAGAGCCAACCGGAAGCAGCGGCACGGTCGTCAGCTCCAACGTTACCGGACAGGATATCGTGAATTTTGCCGGTCAGTATCTCAACTATAAATATTGCTGGGGCGGCGTGTCTCCGGAAACCGGCTTTGACTGTTCCGGCTTTGTATACTATGTATACAAACATTTCGGGATCACTGTCAACCGGGTCGCGGCGGATCAGGCGTCAAACGGGGTACACGTTGACCCGAGCGATCTTCGGCCCGGTGATATTCTGTGCTTCTACTCCGGCAGCAGCTATATCGGACACGCCGGTATCTACATAGGCAATAACAAGTTTATTCATGCATCCAACTCCACGACCGGCGTTATCATCTCGGAGCTTTCCGGCTATTATGCCAGCCGCGGTTTTGAGGCAAGACGCATTGTTTTCAATTAAAACAACAAAGAGGCAGCAGCAAAACGCGCATTTTGCTGCTGTCTCTTTCTTGGTGCGAGAGCTTTTGTGTAATCAGTTGAAAAATAAAAATCAATGTGATAATATATATCTCACTGCTAACAAAAAGGAGAACTTATATATATGAAGCTTGGAATCGTCGGTCTGCCCAATGTGGGAAAATCCACTCTTTTTAACGCTATTACAAACGCGGGCGCACAGTCTGCAAACTTCCCATTCTGCACGATCGAGCCGAATGTGGGTATGGTCACCGTTCCCGATCCGCGCCTTGATTTTTTAGCGGAGCTGTATCAGCCTAAGAAGTATACCCCCGCTGTCATCGAATTCGTTGACATTGCCGGTCTTGTGAAGGGTGCTTCCAAGGGTGAGGGACTCGGCAACAAGTTTCTGGGTGACATCCGTGCTACCGACGCCATTGTTCACGTCGTCCGCTGTTTTGACAATGACGATATCATCCACGTTGAAGGCAATACCGACCCAAAGCGCGATGTGGAGATCATTGACCTTGAGCTGATCCTGGCGGATATGGAGATGGTTGACCGACGCATCGATAAAGCATCAAAGGCGGCAAAGGGAGATAAAAAGTATCTGCACGAGGTAGAGGTATTCAAGGAGCTGCGCGAGCATCTGGATGCCGGCAAATCCGCCCGTTCCTTTGAATGCGATAAGGACGACGCCGAGATCATCGCCTCCTCCGATCTGCTGACCTTAAAGCCCATCATTTACGCCGCTAATATGGATGAGGACGGTGTGGCGGACTACAAGAACAACGAATACTATAAGACCGTTGCCGCTATCGCCGCCGGAGAGGGCGCACAGGTTCTGCCCATCTGCGCAAAGGTGGAGGAAGAGATGGCGGAGCTGGACGAAGAGGACAGGGCGCTGTTTTTAGAGGAGCTGGGCATGAGCGAATCCGGTCTTGACCGGATGATAAAATGCTCCTATGCTTTGCTGGGACTTATTTCCTTCCTCACCTGCGGCAGTGACGAGTGCCGCGCATGGACGATCAAAAAAGGTACCAAAGCTCCCCAGGCAGCCGGTAAGATCCATTCTGACTTTGAGCGCGGCTTCATCCGTGCCGAGATCGTCGCCTTTGATGATCTGAAAGCCTGCGGCAGCATGGCGGCGGCAAAGGAAAAAGGCTTAGTCCGCAGTGAAGGCAAAGAATACGTCATGCACGACGGTGATGTGACGCTGTTCAGATTTAATGTATAATAAGACGCATGGATAAAGAATTGGCATTTACACAAAACGGGAACGGCTCCGTGACCTTTCCCGTGGCTGAGGACAGAGAATTCGGCGCGGTCAAAATAGATGTTTCGCAGGAAGAGTTTGCACAATTGGGCGCCGAGCTGGGCGACAGCCTCGATATTCGTTTCAGCAGCGGTTTTGTTCTGGAAGATATTCCCTATTATGACGGTTATTATGAAAGAGTAAATCGTATTGTTGTGGCGAACTATCCGGGAGCGGGTATCTCCATTGCTTTCTGCTTCGGAGAGAGAATGTGGGAAGAATCGGGATGCAGTGCCGGAGATACGGTCACGCTCACTATCCGTGAAAAAGGGAAATATCTTGACAGGCAAAACGCCATGGCCTCCGTGTATGTTAATGACCGGGAAGCTTTTGACAGCGATGAGACGTTTGCCAATTTCTACGCAATGTCGGGAGGAAAGCTCCGAAAGAACACATTTTTCAGAGGCGCGTCTCCGCTTGACAACATTTTTCACAGAGCGGCCGTGACAGATTCGCTGCTGAAAAAGAACGGCATCCGTTTTGCGCTGGATCTTGCGGACAATAAAAAGAAACTGACCTCCTACATGGAAAACGGGAACACTGATTCAAGCTATGCCGCTTCCCTGTATGCCGGGGGAAAAGCATCCCTTTTGGGCCTGGCTGCCGGTTATCGCAAAGATGGATTTAAGCTTCCCCTTGTCAGAGGACTGCTTGAAATGACAGAGCATGAAGGGCCGTATTATATCCACTGCACCGAGGGTAAGGATCGAACGGGCTTTGTCTGCCTGCTTCTTGACGCGCTGGCGGACGCCTCCTATGAGGAGATCGCCGCTGATTACATGAAGTCCTATGAGAATTACTACGGCATTACGAAAGAGAGCGACCGCGCACGGTACGATGCTTTGAAGGAGCTGCGCGTCCATGACACGCTGTGGTGGCTGGCCGAGCTGCCGGATGACACCGACCTTACCGGGATGCATTTCAGAGAAGCTGCCGAGAACTATCTCCGCAGCGCGGGGATGACCGACGGGGAGATAAAAAAACTGGAAGCTTTCCTGACGGAATAAATAAGAGAAAAACGGAGAGTCGAACTGCGGCTCTCCGTTTTGTAAATTGTGGAATTGTTTTTACCGTGTACTCTTATCGTAGGGGATACCCTCGGCCTTGGGAGCGCGGGAGGTCTTGGAGGTGAAGGCCAGGACAAGCAAAGTGATCACATAGGGCAGGAGTCTGTAAAGGTGAGAGCTTATGCCCGCATTGGCAAGGAGAAACACACCGTCGCCGTTGATGTCGAGCGTTGCGTAGGATGCGGCAATGCATTTGAAAAGTCCGAACAGCAGTGCCCCGAAGGCAATGTTCAAGGGTTTCCAGTTACCGAAGATCATGACTGCCAGAGCCAGGAAGCCGAAACCGGCGACATCGCCGTTTGCGGAGCAGTTCGCGGTGGTGACGCTGAGGACGAAACCGCCCATACCTGCCAGAGCCCCGGAAATGCACACGCCGGCATAGCGCATCTTCGCCACGTTGATACCCAGAGAATCCGCTGCCTGAGGATTTTCGCCGCAGGCACGAAGCCGCAGACCGAAGCGGGTCTTATAAAGGATAATGGACAGAACGACAAAAATGATAATGCAGACATAGGTCGTCAGATACACCTTGTCAAGAAATGTCTGACCGAAAAAGCCTAACTTTGCTTTTTTGTCATAGCCGAGCATGGTCTTCTTTATCATAAACCACGTGGGAGAGTCTCCGCTGGAGAGGAGCAGCTCGTTCTGCTTGGCAATGATGCGCACGAAGAACAGAACAAGTGCGGGCGCCAGCATATTCAGAGCCGTGCCGCCAATGGTCTGGTCGGCGCGGAGATTGATGGCTGCAAAGGCCAGCAGCAGGGAGAAGATCGAGCCGAGAAGCGCGGCAACGAGCATGGCAAGCATCAAATAACCCTGCAGCGTCATCCAGCTCCCCGCCTGCTTGGCAGCATCAAACCAGCCCCAGCTCTGCATAAGACGGACAAAGGCGACCCCGATAAACGCGCCGAAGATCATAATACCTTCCAGCGCCAGATTGATGATACCGCTGCGCTCGGCAAAAACGCCTGCCAAAGCCACGATCATAAGCGGAATGGCATAGACAAGAGTAGATCTTATAAGAAACGGCATTACTTACCCGCCTCCTTTCTCTTCTGTTCGCCTTCTTCTTCGATAACTCTGAGATCCTTGGCCGGTGCATCCCTCTTGGAAAGCCACATTTTGATAACGAGAGAGAACGCGGAGAGGTAAACGATGACTGCAATGATAACATCCGTGATATATTCGTTGAAGGAAGTGAGGTTTTTAAGCTGCAGACCGGCGATATTCAGCATGGACATGAACGAGCCGGTAAATATGACCGCGATAGGATTGTTGACAGCCAGAAGCGCGACCGCGATACCGTTGAAGCCCTCCGCCGGGAGAGACTGGTAGGTAGACCAGAAGAACTCCGTATTGCCGGACAGGTAGTAGAGCGATCCGGAAGCACCGGCAAGAGCACCGGCCATAGCCATCGAGAGGACGATATTACGCTTATCCTTGATGCCGGCATACTTTGCGGCGTAGCGGTTGTAGCCACAGGCCTTGAGCTCATAGCCCAGAGTTGTCTTTTCGAGGATAACATAAACGGCAACAGCAAAGAGAATGGCAATCAGAATTCCGCCGTTTACCTGAGAGCCGGGGAAAATTTTATCGAGACCGAGTTTGGGAGTGGCCACGCCCATTCCGGCTTTATAAACCTTCTCGCCGTTTTCCACGACAAGACCGTAGGTCGTCTTGTAGATATACCCGGTCTTGGTGCCCTCGACCATGTTTTTGAGGTTGCTTTTATCAAACATCCATGTAACGACCGTTGCCGCTATCCAGTTTGTCATGATACAGGCAATGACCTCGTTGATATTCAAAAGAGCTTTCAATGCCCCGGGAATCGCACCCCAGATCGCGCCGGCAAGAATACCGCCGAGAAATGCCAGCAGCCAGATCAGCCAGCCGGGAAGTGCGGTGCAGGGAATGGAAAGAGCGATAAAAAGCGTCGCGGCGGTACCCGCAAGATACTGACCGGAAGCGCCGATATTGAAAAGACCTGTCTTATACGCGACTGCAACGGAAAGACCCGTGAGAATAAGCGGGGTAGCGCGGAAGAACATGTTGCCCATCGTCACGGGGTTGAAGCCGAAAATCAGGTCGCCGGCGGCGTCACGTCCGTTGGCGAAAATACCGAGAAAAATGATCTTTATGCCGTCCAGTACGGATTTAGCGCCCATAGCCTGGTTGGATAGTCCGACAATCGTAATGAGCAGCGCACCGGCCACCAGACCGATGAGAATGGAAATGATCGATGCGAGCAAGCTCTTTGTGGAGGCTCTGTGAAAGAACTTTTCTTTCTCTATCATACGGCTTTACCCTCCTTTTCCTGACGTTTGGCGCCCGCCATGTAGAGACCGAGCTCCTGTGCGGTGGTCTTTTTCGGGTCGAGCTCACCGACAATCTCGCCCTCATACATGACAAGGATACGGTCGGAAAGACTCATAACTTCATCCAGCTCCAGAGACACAAGAAGAATAGCCTTGCCCTGATCTCGCTGCTCGACAAGCTGCTTATGTATAAACTCGATCGCACCGACATCAACGCCGCGGGTGGGCTGTACGGCAATGACAAGGTCCTTATCGCGGTCAAGCTCGCGGGCGATGATCGCCTTTTGCTGGTTACCGCCGGACATACTGCGGGCTACGGTTATGCTGCCCTGACCGGAACGGACGTCAAACTTTTCGATCAGCTTATCGGAATACTCACGGATCGCATCGAACTTTATGAAACCGCCATTGGCAAAGCGTGGATCCTTGTAGCTTTCGAGCACCATATTCTGTTCCAGCGTGAAGTCAAGCACGAGGCCGTGCTTATGTCTGTCCTCGGGAATATGAGACATATTTTTGCCGCGTCTGCGAATGGAGAGATTTTCCACTTCCTCTCCGTTCAGAACGATCTTGCCTCCGGTGAGAGGCTCCAGTCCCGAAAGACCGTAGACAAACTCCGTCTGTCCGTTGCCGTCAATACCGGCTATGCAGACGATCTCACCGCGGCGGACATCAAAGGTGACGTTATTGACTGCGTTATTCTTATGACGCTTGGAGGCAACGCACATTTTTTCCACATGGAGCACAACATCTGTGGGTTTTGCGGGTTCCTTGTCAACGACAAGCTGCACGGGACGGCCGACCATCATGTTGGAAAGCTCCTGCTTGTTGGTATCACAGGTATTGACCGTACCGACATATTTGCCCTTTCTGAGAACCGTAACTCTGTCGGAAACCGCCATGATCTCATTGAGCTTGTGGGAGATAAAGAGGATGGACTTACCCTCAGCCGCCAGATTTTTCATGATCTGCATCAGCTCTTCGATCTCCTGCGGAGTGAGGACAGCGGTAGGCTCATCGAATATCAGTATCTCATTATCGCGGTAAAGCATTTTGAGGATCTCGGTGCGCTGCTGCATACCGACTGTGACATCCTCGATCTTTGCATCCAGATCAACGGCAAGACCGTACTTTTCGGAAAGTGCTTTGACCTTGGCGCGCGCGTCCTTTTTCTGCAGGAAACCGGCTTTGGTATCCTCCGCACCGAGAATGATGTTGTCAAGCACGGTGAAGACATCGACCAGCTTAAAATGCTGATGCACCATACCTATGTGCAGGTCGGTCGCGTCGTTCGGAGAATTGATCTCGACCTTTACGCCGTCCTTGCGGATCTCGCCCTCTTCGGGCTGATAGAGACCAAAGAGAACACTCATCAGGGTGGATTTACCCGCACCGTTTTCACCCAGAAGAGCATGGATCTCTCCGCGCCTCAACTGAAGCGTAATGTCATCGTTGGCTTTTATGCCGGGGAAGACCTTGGTGATATGAAGCATTTCAATAACGTAATCCTGCGTTTTGTCCATGCCTCCACCTCACTTTCTTTGAATTATGTATAATCCGTTAACATTCTTTATTATATAATCACGGATAAAAAAAAGCAAGAAAATGTTCTCTTTTTTGTACAGCAATTGCACGCAGACATCAAATCGTAAAGCGGTATCAGAAGAAGCAGTCTACTCCCCTCTCAACAAATACCTGCCGGTATTCTTCAAGAACCTCTGTTTGAAGCGGTTTCCTGCCCACAAAGTCATACTCCCTGCCCAGAAGCTCATATTTTCTCTCCCCGAACTGATGGAAAGGCAGGAGCTGGACTCTTTCAAGTCCTACATTTTTAACAAGCTCCGCGATTCCCGCAGCGTCCTCCGGGCTGTCATTAAACCCGGGAATTACCGGTACACGCGGGAGAAGGGCAAAGCCGTTTTCTACTGCCCAGCGGAGATTATCAATAATCAGCTCATTGTGCACGCCGGTACCCGCGAAATGCCGTTCACTGTCATAATGCTTCACATCAAAAAGAAGCAGGTCAAACATTGGCGCAAGGCGGTGAAAAACCTCGCTGTCCACATAGCCCGCAGTCTCGGCGGCAAGATGAACGCCGTTTTCTTTCAGCTTTCCCGCAAGTTCGGCGGCAAACTCGCTCTGATAAAAGCACTCCCCGCCGGAGAAAGTGACTCCACCGCCGCTTTCCTCATAAAAGTCAATATCCTGCATACACACGCGGACGATCTCATCGCTGTCCGTGAGTTTGCCCTCGGCTTTCAGCGCATTTCCGGGGCAGATGTTCACGCATATCATACAACCGGCACAGCCTTCCCGGTCGAGACGTATCTCCCCGTCCGTGTATTTTATGCACTTTTCCGGGCAGAGCTGAACGCAGGAAAGACAGTGAACACAATTCCGCCGGTCGTAGCTTATCTGCATATTCCCGGACTGAGATTCCGGGTTGGCACACCAGCGGCACCGCAGCGGACAGCCCTTGAAGAATACCGTTGTCCGCAGTCCCGGCCCGTCATGGATGGAGAATTTCTGTATATTGAAAATATTTCCTTTCATCGAAAACGCTCCGTAAGTCTTATTTTGGCTCATATTACCATGTTTATCGTGGAAAGTAAACCGTTGAAGTGAAACCGAAACGTCTTGACATTCACGGCAGAAATGCTATCATGAAATTCAGACGAAATCATTTTGTGAGGAAAACAAATGAAAAACACCGAACATTTCGGAGACCTTACTCCCAGAATGGCAGCCTTCCGGGAACAGGTGCTCAACAAAAAGCCCTATATCAGTGCCGAGCGCGCCATGCTTGCCACGGAAAGCTATAAAAAGACTCTCAATCAGCCCAGCGTGATGAAGCGGGCACTGAGCTTTAAGAACATTCTGGAAAAAATGAGTCTTTACATTGAAGATGAAACGCTCATTGTCGGAAATCAGGCGGAATCCAATCGGGACGCCCCGATTTTCCCCGAATACACCATGGAATTCGTGATGAAAGAGCTTGACCTCTTTGAAAAGCGCGACGGGGATGTTTTCTACATAACCGAAAATACGAAGGAAGAACTGCGCTCCATCGCTCCCTTCTGGGAAAACAACAATCTCCGTGCCAGAGGCGGCGCCCTCATTCCGAAGGAAATGGACGTCTATATGGAAACGGGCATTTTCGGCATGGAGGGGAAGCTCAATGCCGGAGACGCGCATCTCGCTGTGAATTATGAAAAGCTTCTGAAAATCGGTCTTCGCGGTTATGAAGAGAAGGCTCATGAGCTGAAAGAAAAACTCGACCTCACAAGACCGGAGAGCATTGACAAATATGTTTTCTACAATGCCGTACTGACCGTTATTGCCGCCGTAAAGACCTACGCGGAGAGATTTGCCGTTCTCGCCGAGAAAAAGGCGCAGGATGCCGATGCAAAACGGAAAGATGAGCTTCTGGAGATCGCGCGGATTTGCCGTAAAGTCCCCTATGCCCCGGCAGAGAGCTTCCGCGAGGCGATCCAGTCCGTGTGGTTCATTCAGGTCATTTTGCAGATTGAGTCCAACGGGCACTCTTTGTCCTACGGACGCTTTGACCAGTATATGTACCCTTATTTCCGTCATGATATTGACACCGGAACAATTACCGAGGCGGAGGTCGTGGAGCTTCTGGACAACCTCTGGATCAAGACGCTCACCGTCAACAAGGTAAGAAGTCAGGAGCACACTCTTTCCTCCGCCGGAAGCCCGATGTATCAGAATGTTACGGTTGGCGGACAGACGGTCGATAAAAAGGACGCGGTGAACCGTTTAAGCTTCCTTGTCCTCCGCTCTGTCGCCCAGACAAGACTGCCCCAGCCGAATCTCACCGTGCGCTACCATGCGGGGCTTAATAAAGAATTTTTCGACGAGGCAATCGAGGTCATGAAGCTCGGCACCGGTATGCCCGCTTTCAACAACGATGAGATCATCATTCCCTCCTTTATCGAAAAGGGCGTTTCGGAAGAGGACGCATACAATTACTCCGCTATCGGCTGCGTGGAGACCGCCGTCCCGGGAAAGTGGGGCTACCGTGTCACCGGTATGAGCTATATCAATATGCCGCGGCTTTTGCTCACGGTCATGAACAACGGAGTGGATGTGACTACCGGTAAGCGTTTTGTCAAAGGTTACGGGTATTTTAAGGACTTTGAAACCTTCGATCAGCTTATGGACGCATGGGAAAAGTCCCTGATCGAGTTTACCAAGGCCAGCGTTGTTGTGGAAAACGCCATCGACCTCGCCTCCGAACGCGACGTGCCGGATGTGCTCTGCTCCACGCTGACGGAGGACTGTCTCGGGCGGGGCAAGACCATCAAGGAGGGCGGTGCGGTATACGATTTCATCTCCGGATTGCAGGTCGGCGTTGCCAATCTCTCAGACTCCCTTGCCGCGATCAAAAAGCTTGTCTACGAAGAAAAACGCATCAGCCGTGAAGAGCTTACCGAGGCATTGAAGGATAATTTTACCGGTGAAAAGAATAAACGTATCCAGCAGATGCTTATCAATGACGCGCCCAAATACGGCAACGATGACGACTATGCCGACCTTTTAGGCGTGAACGCTTACGCGCCTTACATCCGCATTATCGGCGACTATCCCAACACCCGCTATGGCCGTGGCCCGATCGGCGGCAAGCGCTACGCCGGAACCTCCAGCATCTCCGCCAATGTCGGGCAGGGTCTGGGTACAGCCGCAACGCCGGACGGAAGGAAAGCCTTTACGCCGCTGGCAGAGGGCTGTTCCCCGGCGCACGCCATGGATAAAAACGGCCCTACGGCGGTTTTCAAGTCTGTCTCCAAGCTGGATACCCGCAATATCACAGGCGGCGTATTGCTCAACCAGAAGGTCACCCCCGCAATGCTTTCCACCGAAGAAAACAAGCAGAAGCTTGAAATGCTCATACGCACCTTCTTCAACCGTCTGCACGGCTACCATGTGCAGTATAACGTGGTTGACCGGGAAACGCTGATCGACGCGCAGCTCCACCCGGAAGACCATAAAGACCTTATTGTGCGTGTCGCGGGCTATTCCGCGTTTTTCAACGTGCTTTCCAAG
Organism: Candidatus Limivicinus sp.; assembly: GCA_045616265.1. Classification (GTDB taxonomy): domain Bacteria; phylum Bacillota; class Clostridia; order Oscillospirales; family Oscillospiraceae; genus Limivicinus. The sequence continues at coordinate 15,600 of JAZLGK010000096.1, forward strand.
ACTACGCAGGATGATATCATCGCAAGAACGGAGCAGAGCATATAAAAAGTAAGGACGGGCAGAACATGAGAATACTTTCTGTGGACATCGGCGGCACCTTTATAAAATACGCTGTTATGGATGAAATGTGCCGGTTCATTGAAAAAGGCAAGGTCCCTACGCCGCAGAGCGGGCACGATGAACTGATCGAAGCCATCGCTTCCCTATATGAAAAATTCCATGCTCCGGCGGGAATAGCGCTCTCCATGCCCGGGATCATCGACCCCCGACTCGGCTATGTGAAGATGGGCGGGGCGCTTGAATACAATAACGACTTTTTCATTCGGAATGCGTTGGAAAAACGGACGGGCTGCCGGAAGATCACCGTATATAATGACGCCAAATGCGCTGCGCAGGCGGAGGTCTCCTTGGGTGCGCTGAAGGGTGTCCAAAACGGTGCAGTCATGCTTTTCGGCACCATGATCGGCGGTGGGCTTGTGCTGGACGGCAAGGTACGGCAGGGCAGTCATTTTTCTGCCGGAGAAGTATCCTATATCCTCACCGACCGGAACTGCGTCCCATCCCATGACACCGTATGGGGCAGAACCTGTTCCGCACTCCGCCTGTGCAGAGATTATGCGGAGAAAAAGAATTTACGAGCGGAGGCTGTTGACGGAGAAGCAGTTTTTGAGGCGCTGGAAAAGGGCGACATGGATGCGGAGGACGCGCTTTATGCCTACGCTAAAGAGATCGCCGTACAGTTTTTTAATTTTCAGACCCTGCTCGATCTGGAACGGTTCGCCATCGGCGGCGGGATCAGCGCCCAGCCGAGATTTATCGAAGCTATCCGGGCGTGTCTTGATAAAATGTACACGGTGTCCCCCTACTATACCCCTCGCCCTGAGATCGTCCGCTGCCAATTCGGCAGTGACGCAAACCTTATCGGCGCCCTCCAATATTGGCTCGAAGCGGAATTTTAATAATGAAAAACGGCACACCGGTTTTCCGGTGTGCCGCAGCTTTAAAGGAGATATTGAATTACTCAATCACGTTGAGAACGAGGGAATCGGTGGAAGCGAGATTTTCATAGTTGTCATCAACAGCGATGGTGCCGTCAACGATCTTTGCGAGCATATCCTGATATTCCTCAACGGTCCAGCCTTCGAGAGACCAGGTGTCAACAGGCAGGCCGACTGCGTCTTCAGCAGCACCCAGAGAGGTTGCAACGCCGCCGATCTCTTCCCAGGTTCCGTCATAGGCCTTGGTCAGTGCCCAGACAACAGAGCTGCTCAGACCCTTCATGGCAGAGGTGATAACGGTATCGGAATCACCGGACTGGTCAACGTCAACACCGATGACTGCGCCGTCATTCTCGGAAGCGGCAGCAGCAACGGACTGGAACATGGAACCGCCGCAGCAGAAGATAGCCTCAACGCCGGATTCATACCAGCCGTTGGCCATGGTCTGGAGTTCGGGAGAAGCGGAGAAGGATGCGCCGTAGAGCCAGGAGTAATTCATGGAAACGGTCTTGCCCATTTCAGCTGCAGCAGCTGCTGCACCCTGTGCAAAACCGTAGCCGTATCTGCAGCAGGCAGGATTGGTTCCGCCGCCGCCGCCGCAGAAACCGAGAGCCTCGTAGCCTTCCTTAACGGTTGCATAGCCTGCGAGGTAGCCGCACTGCTCTTCCTTGAATGCAATGCCGGCGATATTTGCACGCTCGGACCAACCGTCAACGAAAATGAACTTGACCTCGGGGAAAGCGTCTGCAGCGTTAACAAGAGCAGTGTTCTGCATGAAACCGGCGCATACAACGACCTTTGCACCGTTATCGCAGGCTGCCTTCATAGCGTCAAAACGGTCATCATCAGTAGCCTGATCGCCGTTTGCGGGCTGATAGTACTTGTAGCTGAGACCGTTGGCATCAGCATAGAGCTTAACGCCGTCATAAGTGCCCTGGTTGAAGGACTTGTCCTTGAGCTGACCGACGTCGGTGATGAAAGCGACTTCATACTTGCCGTCGGCAGAGGTCATTTCGTCTGCGATACCGTCTGCGCCGTCTGCGAAAGCAGAGGTTGCGCACAGAGCGAATACCATGCACAGTGCGAGAAGCATTGCCATAAACTTCTTCATGTTTTTTCCTCCAAAATTTTTCATATATATGTACTTTCGTACTCTTTGATTATAGCAGAGTATTATGTCATAATCAAGCCGTATTTTTTTCTTTTTTATCAAAATCCGCCGCATTTTTACTGCAAAAGTTATGTAAACTCTTTTCTTGCTTTTTGTATGATTTTCAGGACAAAAAACCCATGTGCTTCCGTTAATTCGTCTGAATTGTTAGCGGCGCACATGGGGAGGAGCGGTTTCGGTGTATTATTTATTTGCCATGGCAACGGCGATATCCAAAGCGATCTCCATCATTTTGTTGAAAGAGAACTGTCTTTCCTCGGAGGAAAGGGACTCACCGGTATAGATGCAGTCGGAAATTGTGCACATACAAAGAGCGCGTTTTTTAAAGTACGCGGCATTTGCATAAAGTGCGGCGGCTTCCATCTCCAGCGCCAGAATGCCCATGTGACGCCACTTGTCATTGTCCGCAGGATCGATGTGGTAAAAATTATCCTCGGAGAGCAGGTTGCCTACCTTCGGCTCAATGCCGTGCGCTCTGGCCGTATTGACAGCGGCAGACAGAAGCTCAAAGTCGGCTATGGGAGAAAACTGACCGGGAAGGCGGAATACATCCATATATCTTGAGGTAGTGGACGCGGCCTGCCCCATAACGATATCATAGAGCTTTATATCATCCTGTATCGACCCGGCAGAGCCGACGCGCATGATGTTATCCACATCATAGACAGAATACAGCTCCCAGGAATACACGCCGATGGAGGGCTGCCCCATGCCGGAGGCCATGACCGTCACCGGAACGCCCTTCCATGTTCCGGTATAGCCCTGTACACCGCGGACATTGTTAATAAGCACTCTGTCTTCGAGAAACGTTTCCGCAATATGCTTTGAACGCAGCGGGTCGCCGGGCATGAGGACAGTTTTTGCGATCTGACCGGGATACGCATCGTTGTGCGGTGTTTTTTTAAGTTCCATATCATTTACTCCTTGTATTTGTTTTTAGATAGTCACTTGTAAAACTCAAAAGAACTTGAAAAATCAAGGATTTTTAAGTGTCTGATTATTGATTTTTCTCCCCCGCACCGTAGGGAACTCCACCGCACCGTAGGGAACGCTCTTGAGCGTTCCACAGACAAGCCGCAGCCCCGGAGTTTTCGGAACGGTCAAGACCGTTCCCTACCGTGATTGGGACATAACGCCGTGGTTAATTGCCCGACTTTTACAATCGCCTATTTGTTTTTAGATTATATAGAAAGAAAAACAAAAAGTCAAATTGAAACGGAGGAAAAACTGTGATATTATATTCGGGAAAGAAATAGACAAGGAGTCAATGGATATGAGCGATGTAATGGTAATCGGCATTGCCGGAGGCACCGGCAGCGGCAAAACCACGATCACCCGCAAACTTATTCAGCGTTTTCCCGGCGAGGTATCTGTTATCAACCACGATAACTATTATAAAGCACACCACGATATGCCCTATGAGCAGAGATGCAAGCTCAACTACGACCACCCGGATGCTTTTGATACAGAGCTGCTCATAAGCGCTCTTCGCAAGCTCAAGGAAGGCAAAAGTATCATCTGTCCCATGTATGACTATACCATTCACGACCGTTCCTCTAAAACCGTACTTATAAAGCCCGCGAAGGTCATCATTGTTGAAGGCATTCTTATCTTTGCGGATAAGGAGCTGTGCAGCGAGATGGATATCAAGATTTTTGTGGATACGGACGCGGATGTGCGTATTCTCCGCCGCATCACCCGAGATGTGCGCGATCGGGGCCGCAGCCTTGAAAGTGTTGTCAGCCAGTATCTCACCACGGTAAAACCCATGCACGAGCAGTTTGTCGAGCCGAGCAAACGCAACGCCGACATCATTATCCCCGAAGGCGGGCACAATATCGTCGCTTTTGATATGGTCGTGGAACGGGTCAAGGCGCACATCAATCAGTAACAGAGGTTAGGAAAATGGCTAAATTGTACTTTAAATACGGGGCGATGGGCTCCTCCAAATCCGCCCAGGCGCTCATCACCAAGTTCAACTATGAGGAGCTCGGTATGCGCGTGTGGCTCATCAAGCCCAGCGTGGACACCAGAGACGGTGCGGACATCATCCGAAGCCGCATCGGGCTGGAGGCTCACGCACAGATCATTACGCCGGAAGAAAATATAGAAAAGGAATATCAACGCGTCGGACATCATGACGTTATCATCGCCGATGAGGCGCAGTTCTTCACCCCCGAACAGATCGACCAGCTCCGCACCCTCGTGGACGAGGAAGACCTGCCGGTATTGTGCTTCGGTCTGCGCACCGACTTTCTCACGCATTTCTTCCCCGGCGCTCAGCGGCTCATGGAGCTTTCAGACTCCCTCACGGAGATCAAGACTGTCTGTGCCTGCGGAAGAAAGGCCACCGTCAACGCCAGGATCGACGAAAAGGGCAATGTCATCACGCAGGGCAGCCAGGTTTTCCTCGGCGGCAACGACAGCTACATCGCCATGTGCCATAAGTGCTGGAAAAAGAAGATCCGAGCGCAGGAGATCGAGCAGCAGGAGCTGGAGCTGTAACTCATAATTGAGTGGAGAGTTAAGAGTGGAGAGCGAAGAGAAACCGGTTTGAAGTTTGGAGAAAAACAACACTTTACGAATAAATTCTTAAAATTATTGCTGTCAATCTATACTTTTTTGTGAAGAAACGGTTATCATATATCTCCACTCTCCACTCTGGCACAGCTTTTCCCCTATCTCAAAATCTCTGTTATCTGCCTCCACTCCGTATACAGTCTGTCTGCGCTCCATGCGGCGTTCGCAGGGCTGGTGGAGGGGAGCTTGACCGGAATGATACCGCACACCGGTGTGAGGTATTTTAAGAAAAGCGAATGCGATGTGCCGCCGTTGCAGAAGATCTTTTCTATGCGTGCGGCGTTAAGTATCTGCATTATGTCAACCGGCACGGCGTTTTTTATGCTGCTGTCGGAAGAGCCAATGATGTCGCAGGAGTCCAGCGTATCCCAGAGAGCGATTCTGTTTTTCAACAGAAGCGCTTTCTTTTTTTCCGTGCTGTCCGGCGCTTCACATTCAAGTATGCGGGAAAGCAGCGGCCAGAAGCGGTTCTGCGGATGACCGTAGTAGAAATTTGCCTCTCTCGATTTGACGGACGGAAAGCTGCCCAGAATGAGAATTTTTGAGTTTTCGTCATAAACCGGACCGAACTGTCTTTTAATATGTGTATATTCAGGCATTTTTATAAATTTTTTTCACGTCCTCCGAAGCGGAGGCAAACAGCAGATTTTCGTAGGTAAGGCGAAACTCCATCACATCGCCCACCTTTATTTCCCGCTCACTGTCTTCAATATCTATAATTGTGTGGTCGCTGGTAGCGGCGAGAATTTCAACGCCCCTGTCAAGCGGCACAAGCTTCCCTGCGTCTCCCGCATCCGCCCTTCCGAGGGCGATTATCGCGCGGCGGCGTATCCCGCGGTCTTCAAACTGCGGGCGGTTGTCAAAGGCGTCCGTCGCCGTCTCCCCCACCGGGGCGGAGGGCTTGTCATAAACCTCGATCACCTGCGCTCTGAGCATAACGGGAGAGGAGAGGTAATCGACATCCACACACCACTCGTCCGGCAGGTCGTGACATAGAATGATCGTCTCCCCGATGCGAAGATGGTTTATTCCCTCTGGCATCTGCCTCCGGTGTACCAGCGGATAGCTTGTTGTCGCTCCTCCCGAGACATATTCCATGGGATAGCCGAGAATGCTCTCCATGCGCTGCGCCATCATTACGAGCTCATTCATTTTATCAACTGTCGGCACCGTTGCGCCGTAGTCGGTGAAGTTGGAGCCGATTCCCGCAATTCTGATATGCGGACAGCTCGCCTTGATCTCGGCGCAGTCCTGCAAAAGCTGATCTCTGTCCCAATAGCCCTCGCGCAGATCGCCTGTGTCGAGCATCATAATTATCCTGTGCGTTTTATTCTGCTTCACACACTCTTTTTCAAGAGCCCTTACGGTATCAATGCTGCTTTCAAGGCTGACAGCCGTAAGGCGCACAACGTCCGCGCATTCGCAAAGCTGGGGAATACGCAGTAAAAGCCAGTCGGCAATTATCCCCTTTTCATTGCAGCGCTCGATCTGACTGAGGCGGGAGGTGCCAAGCTGTTCTATACCCGCGCTGAGAATGGCCTTTACGACCTCGGCATCGGCATTCACACCCTTTATTACCGCTGTGACCTTTATTCCGCATTCTTCACATCTGCTCTTGATTTCATAAGCGTTGCGGCGTACAATATTTAAATCCGCTTCAAGCTGTGGATAGAGATGCATATTTATCTCCCCGTGCATTTCTTTTTCTATCATTTTACAGTCTGTGACAGATAAAAGCAATATTTTTGTAAAAAAGAAGACAGAATTATGAACATTATCATTAATGCGCTGGACGCTGTTTCGGCAAAATTAGGCTGTGAGATGCTCTGCGGCGATTTGACGCTCAAAATGGCGCTTATCGTCCTCGGCATGGTCTTTTTAGGTTCTTTTATGGACTCCATTGCAGGCGGCGGCGGGATCATCACGGTTCCTGCCTACCTTCTGGCGGGACTTCCGGCGCATATCGCTCTCGGCACAAACAAGATGTCCGCCGGGATCGGGAGCTTCACCTCCGTGCTGCGCTATATCAAAAGCGGATATGTGATGTGGAAGCTTGCTCTGCCCGCCGGCGTGTTTGCCCTTCTGGGCTCGGCCTGCGGAACACGTCTCCAGCTCATGCTGCCGGAGACCTATATTCAATATCTGCTGCTGATTGTCCTGCCGGTGGTTGCGTTTTTCGTTCTGCGTCAGCGCTCTCTGCCCGAAGAGCGCGGCGAGATGGAGTATAAAAAAAGGCTTCTTATCTCCTGCACCTCGGCATTGGTCATCGGTACGTATGACGGCTTTTACGGTCCCGGGACGGGTACCTTCCTGCTGCTTATTCTCTGCAGGCTTGCAAAGCTGGATGTGCGCACCGCCAACGGCAACACCAAGGTCATCAACTTTTCCTCAAACATAGGCTCGCTCTTCACAAGCCTTATGAACGGCAAGGCCTTTCTCCTTTTAGGTCTGATCGGCGCTGTCGCTTCCATAACCGGCAACTTCATAGGCTCCGGGCTTGCCATCAAAGGCGGATCGAAGATCGTCAAGCCGACGGTCATTGCAGTTCTCATTCTGCTGGCAATAAAGATCATCAGCGAGATGGTCGGGAAATAATGTGTTGAAAGCCGCCCATTCAGGTGGCTTTCTTTATTGTATATTGAAAACCCCACGCTAGGCGTGGGAGGTTCGGAAGCGCTTAAAGCTGTGGAACTGGACAAAAAAACTCCTTTTGGTGTAGGATAAACTTGCGGTCTGGCAACTGCAAGGGACACCAAAAGGAGGACAAGAAA
>JAZLGK010000097.1:0-12770 GCA_045616265.1 Candidatus Limivicinus sp.
ATCCCGATTATCGGGGCTGATTCACCCCGAAATATTGGGAAATCATGTTTTTCGGTTCTCGGTTTTGGAATCTGCTGTTCAAAAAATACAAAAACAGATAAAATACGATGGATAACCTAATTATTAGAGGTTACCTTAAATGTATTTTTCCCTTAAAGGGAGGGGACTATTTGAAACTCAGTCTTACACTCACCGCGAACGCCGGAGTGATCCTCCGTTTCGGCGAAAAAGGGTCGGTTTACGGGATCGATGCGCTCCACGATACGAAGGGGACGGAATTTTCCTGCCTTTCCCCGGAGCAGACGGAAAACGTTTTTTCTCTTCTGGATAAGACCCCGCCGGATGCTCTGCTGACAACGCACGATCATCCCGACCATTACAGTGCGGAGCTTCTCCGAAAAGCGGCAGAACGGTATAGCGCCTGCCGGATCATAAACCCCTGGTCGGAGCCGGGAAATAAGTATAAAATATATACGCTTAACGGCAATACGGTCACGGCGATCCCGTTGCCTCACCGGTTTGCACCCCGGTATCCCGGGAGCGGCAACTACGGTTTTGTGATCGATACCGCCGGAAAGAGAGTGTTTATCCCCGGAGACGCGGAACCGTGCAGCGAGGAAATGATGGAACTTGCACGGAGCTTCCATCCGGATGCGGCGATTCTTCCCTTCCTGTGGGTGACGCTTCCCCGATGTCGTCGGGTGCTGGACAGTTTAGCACCCCGATATGCCGCCTTTGTGCATCTGCCTTTTGAAGAAGAGGATACTTTCGGCTACAATCAGGCGACGAGAGCAAAGACCGAACAGGATCATGCCGTACTGAATAAGCATTTGCAGACGGCTGTATTTGAATTCTAACAGGAGAAGAAAATGGAACAGAAAATTCTGATCGGCGCGAACAGTGTGCGCGAGATACCGTCAATACTGGAAGAAAACGGAATTAAAAAGCCCCTGCTTGTTTGCGGAAAGTCCTTCGATAAGCTGGCACTTGCCGGGGAAATGGAGAAAATGAGGATAAACCGGGTGCGCTTTTCCGACTACGGTCCCAACCCGAGGCTGGAAGATATAATCAACGGCGTTGCCCTTTTCAATAAAGAGGGCTGCGACGGAATCATTGCCGTGGGCGGCGGGAGCACGATCGATGCCGCCAAGTGCATCAAGCTCTACTGTCGCATGAATGCCGGGAGAAACTATCTGGAACAGGAAAAAACCGATACCGGCGTCACGGTCATCGCCATCCCCACTACCGCCGGAACCGGCGCGGAATCCACCGCCAACGCGGTCATCTACTATAAGGGTGTGAAGCAGTCGGTCGTACATCCAAGCATCCTGCCGGATTACGCCCTGCTGATCCCGAGCGTTCTGGACGCACTCCCCGAGTATCAGAAAAAGGTCACACTGGCCGACGCCATGTGTCAGGCGATCGAGACATGGTGGTCGAAGAAGGCGACCGAGGAGAGCATGGCGTATTCAAAACAGGCCGTGGAGCTTATCCGCGACAACTGGCGCGATTACATGGACAGGACTCCCGGTCGATATGAAGCCGCCGCGCAGGCGGTTTTGCTGGGAGCGAATCTCTCCGGCCGCGCCATCCGCATCTGTGCCACGACCGCTCCCCACGCCATGAGCTACACCCTTAACAAGCTCTACAGCTTCCCTCACGGGCACTCCGTCGCGGTGAGCATGACGGCGTTCTGGGAGATGGTGGATGCGTCTCCCGAGCGTCCCCGGGAAAGAATGGACGAAATAGAAAAGGTGTTCAGCGTGGAAGACTATAAAGAGATGCTCGCAGAGTTGAAGATCGAAAGACCCGTATCGAAGAACAGAGCGGCGGATGTGGAGACGCTGACCTCGACGGTCATCATGTCCAAGCTTTTAAGCAGTCCGGTGACGCCGGATACCGACGCCATTCGCGCTATGTACGAAAAAATCGTTCTTCCGGAAGAATGATACTGATTCTCATTAAAAAGTAGACAAAGTCACCTTTTTATAGCGCTGTCAGGTGCGATGAGAATCGTATGAAAAGCAATCTCCCGATAGAAAGCAGTTTTTATGAAAAGAACAGACACAGCCCTCTGCTTTTTTTAATGCAGAGGGCTGTGTCACCGTATGGCCGCACAGCCCAGGGACGAATACTGTAAAAAACTGCAAAAAACCGCAAAAAATGTTGACAGCGTGAAAAGCAGGTTATATAATATCATTAACGTTAACATTAACGTTAACGGCAACGAAATTAATCAGGAGGCTACCAAAATGAAGAAGTTCCTCAGCATCGTTCTCGCACTCGCTCTCGTGTTCGCCCTGGCAATCCCCGCATGTGCGGAAGAGAAAGAATTCACCATCGCATTCTCCCTCAAGACCGTCACCAACGACGCTTTCCAGCAGGCCATCGCTACCGCCGTTGAAGAAGCCGCCGTTGCAGCCGGCTGCAAGTTCCAGCTCGTGACCGCAGGCTCCGAGACCGGTGTTGCCACGCAGGTAACGCAGATCGAAGACCTCATCACCGCCGGCGTTGACGCTCTTGTTGTCAACCCCATGGACGCAAACGCTGTTATCCCCGCACTGCAGAAGGCCAAGGACGCAGGCATCCCTGTTGTTCTGGTTGACAGCTGCATCGAGGGCAACGAAGAACTCTACGTCACCTATGTCGGCACCGATAACTTTGCCGCTGCAAAGCAGGGCGCTGAAGTTCTCAGCGAGGCTCTTGAAGGCACCGGCAAGGCTATCCTTGTCCGCGGCGCAAACGGCAACTCTGTCGGCAACGCCCGTGCAGACGGCTTCAAGGCCGGTCTTGCAGAGGGTATTGAGCTTGTCGGCGAACAGCCCGGCGACTGGAGCAACGACGTTGCAAAGCAGGTCACCGAAAATATGCTTCAGGCCAACCCCGACGTCACCGGTATCATGAGCTGCTCCGACGTTATGGTTGACGGTATCCTCCAGGCCATCGAAGACGCAGGTCTCGAAGGCGTCAAGATCATGAGCTTTGACGGCGACAGCATCGAGCTGATCGAAGAAGGTCTTGTCCTCGGCACCATGGCTCAGTTCCCCAACGAGATGGGCAAGCTCGCGGTTGACACCCTCATGCAGGTGCTCAAGGGCGAGAAGGAAGCCGACGCATTCGAAAAGTACATCGACTCCGGCACGGCTTGCTACACCGCCGAAAATCTTCCGGAATAATTTTTCTTAAAAAAGGAAGCCGCCTTCAGGCGGCTTCCTTGCTAAAACATGATCCGCAGATCAGAGGTTTGTCTCTGAAAACGTTCGGAGATAAACCCCCGCTCTGCGGGGAAAACAAGAAATTAGGCTGTAGGAAAGGCTGAAGATCGTGAAAAAATTCAAATTGACCCCCGGAAAGATCGTGCTTGCTGTCGCGATCATCCTTGCTGTTGTTTTCGTATCCATAAAAATTCCGCGTTTTCTCTCTCTTGACAATATTCTCAACGTGCTGAGGCAAACCTCCATCGTCGCCCTCGTCTCCTTCGGTTCGGCAATGGTCATCATTATCAAGGGCATTGATCTCTCGGTCGGCGGACTGATCGCCTGCTGTGCCATGGTCTCGGGTCTTATGATGAAGGCCGGTATTCCGATGGTCTTTGCCATGCTCTGCGGCATAGTCGTCGGCGCATTGATGGGGCTTTTCAGCGGCTTTATGGTCGAAAAGCTGGAGGTTCCCGCTTTTATCACTACGCTTGTCATCGGGCAGGTGGCCAACGGTATCGCGCTCATGCTCAACGGCGGCAACTCCCTCGGCGGTTTCAGCGACGCGTATGTTTTCATCGGCAACGGGAAAATTCTCGGTATCCCCGTCTCGATCTTCATCATGGCGTTCTTCGTCATTCTCTCCTACATCATAATGAATAAGACGAAGCTGGGCACGCATATCTACGCCCTCGGCGGCAACGCGCAGGTCGTCAAAAATCAGGGCATCAGCACCGCGAAGATCAACTATTTTGTTTTCACCTTCTCCGGCATCTGCGCTTCCGTCGCCGGTATCCTTCTCAGCGCCCAGATGAACACCGTTCACCCCGCGCAGGGCGGCAACTATCAGCTGGACGCCGTGGCGGCCTGTGTCATCGGCGGCATCAATATGGCGGGCGGTGAAGGGAAGGTCTACTTTGCGCTGATCGGCGCTATGGTCATCGGCTTTCTGCGCAACGCCCTCAACCTCATCGGCCTTCACCCCTATTATCAGAATCTGATCGTCGGCGTTCTGATCATCGCTATCGTGGCTTTCTCCATGCGTGAACGCCTGAAGCGGATCGAACTGAGCAAGGTATTTTGATGGGAGGGAAAACAATGCAAAAAACAGAAATCAAAAATTCCGGCAGCTTCCGCAGCTTCGTCAAGGAAAACGGCAGTCTCGTCATCTTTCTGCTGATCGCCGTTATCGCTTCCGTATTTGTTCCCCGCTTTTTCTCGCTTCAAAATTTCGCGCTTATTCTCAAGCAGGCGGCGATCCCCATCATCGGCTGCCTCGGTATGATGACAGTGCTCATGACCGGCGGTATCGACCTTTCCCTCGGCTATATGATCGGCCTTTCGTCCATCACGGTCGGCCTGCTTGTTAAGACCTACGAATTTGCTGTTTTTCCGTCCATCCTGATAACCCTGTGCATCGGCCTTGCGGTCGGCCTTGTCAACGGCTTTTGTATTGAAAAGATTCACGTTCCGGCCTTTATTACGACCCTCGGCACGGGCTATCTGCTCCTCGGCATCGCACAGATCATCTCCAACGGCGCTTCCATCAACCGTCTGCCAAAGCCTTTCCTTGCCATTGGCAAGACCGCCATTCTCGGCAAGCTCAATACCACCGTTCTCATCTCCGCCGTTTTCTGCCTCGTGTTTTACTATGTCATTCATCGCTCCACCTTCGGCAGACGTCTCAGCTCTTTCGGTCTGAGTTCTTCAACCAGCCGCCTTTCCGGTGTACAGACGGCGAAGATCAATATGTCCGCTTACGTAATCTGCGCGGTGCTCGCCAGCGTCTGCGGCATCCTGCTCTCCATCGACGTCAACTGCGCCCAGCCCACCATGGGCGGCGGGGACTACACCTTCACGGTCATCACCGGCTGTGTTTTAGGCGGTGTCAGTCTTTTCGGCGGCGTCGGCTCCGTCCCGGGCGTCATCTTTGGTATGCTGACCCTCAAGGTCATCAACAACTGTATCAATCTTATGAACGCCCCCTATTACCTCGGCAACGCCATTCAGGGCATCGTCATCCTTCTTGACATCATTCTTGAGAACGTCAAGAACCGCAAATTATAATAGGAGGTGCGAGATATGAGCAAAACGATACTGAATATGGATCATATATCCAAGTACATATTTGACGCATACGGCAAACCCCTTCGCGGCACCAACGTAAAGATTCTCAACGACGTGCATTTTGATGTGCGCGAGCAGGAAGTGCACATCCTCATCGGGGAAAACGGCGCCGGAAAATCCACGCTGATGAAGATCGTCGGCGGCATTATCCCGCACGACGAAGGCACCGTGGAGCTGTTCGGCAAAGAAGTCCACTTCACCAATCCCCGCCAGTCGCAGGAGATGGGCATCGGCTTCATTCACCAGGAGCTTGACCTGTGCACCAATCTGGATGTCGCGGAAAACCTCTTCCTCGGCAGAGAGCTCGGCGGATTCTTCGCGGACAAAAAAGAGATGTACAGAAAAAGCCACGAAATGCTGATGCAGCTCGGCTTTGATATTGACCCCCACACCCTCGTGCGCGACCTCTCTACCGCGCAGCAGCAGATCGTCGAGATCGTCAAGGCGGTGTCCTACGACTCGAAGATCATCATCATGGACGAACCCACCGCCAGTCTTACCCAGAGCGAAATTGACCACCTGTTTGAGATCATCCGCCATCTGAAAGAGCGCGGCGTCAGCATCATCTATATTTCCCACCGCTTCGAGGAGCTGAAGGAGATCGGCGACCGCCTTACCGTTCTGCGCGACGGCTGCTACGTCGGCACGCTCGACATGGCGGATTTCACCTACGACAAGGCTATCAGCATGATGGTCGGCAGACAGCTCACACAGATGTACACCTGCACCCACAAGCCGAGTGACAAGGAGCTTCTCCGTGTGGAGGACTTAAAAATCTCCCCCCGAACCGAGCCTATCTCCATTCACGTAAACGCAGGCGAAGTCGTCGGTCTGGGCGGTCTGGTGGGATCGGGGCGCACGGAGCTTGCCAAGAGTATTTTCGGCGTCCGGAATTACTATGGCGGAAAGATTATCTACAACGGTGAGGAGATCCGAAAGCCCGACCCGAAGCAGCTTATTGACATCGGACTTATGTATCTCACCGAGGACAGAAAGCAGGAGGGACTTGTTCTTGCAAAGGACATAGCGGAAAATATAACTCTCCCCTCGCTTTCAAAGCTTTTCCCGTCAACATGGATAAACCGCAGCAAAGAGACCGAGATCGCAGACGGGATGATCGAAAAGCTCAACATCATCTGCCTGAGCGCAAAACAGAAGACCGGCACCCTCAGCGGCGGCAACCAGCAGAAAGTTGTTCTGGGCAAATGGCTGAGCGCGGGCGCAAAGCTTCTGATCCTCGATGAGCCGACACGCGGCGTGGATGTCGGCGCGAAGGCGGAAATTTACGAGATCATTGACCAGCTTGCCGCGGAGGGCGTCGGTATTCTGATGATCTCCTCCGAGCTTCCCGAGCTGATAGGCATGAGTGACAGAATTTATGTCATGCGGCGCGGCACCGTTTCCTGCGAGCTGACGGATAAGGCGGATTTTACACAGGAGGGCATTCTTTCGCATACGGTTTAAAATTCAAAGCTTATTATTTCCTTTACATACCGCCCATTAACGTGTATAATTAATAAAATAACTACGATAAACTGGTATATAATGTAAGAATATATACCATATAACGAAAGAGTGGCAATATGCGGGACGGGCGGCAGAAAATCACATTAAAGGATATCGCACAGGCGACCGGGTACAGCGTCAACACCGTTTCACGGGCACTCCGTGGTAAGGACGATATCGCGCCGGAGACAAAACAGAAGATCGAGCAGGCGCAGAGGGATATGGGCTATATCATCAACAACCTCGCCTCCTCTCTGCGGCGCGGCTACTCGAACACCATCGCCGTCATTTTAGGCGATATCTCCAACCCACATTTCAGCATCATTATGAGTGACATTGAACTGCGTGCCCGCTCCTACGGATACGGCGCGATTCTGATGACCACCAATGAGGACGAAGAGCTGGAGATGAACGCCATTCAGTCGGCGCTTAACAAAAATGTGGACGGCATCATTCTCTGCCCCTGCCAGAAGAGCGATGCCAATATCCGCTATCTTCAAAGTGTGGGCGTTCCGTTCGTTCTGATCGGCCGCCGCTTTGACAGCCTCGATACCGATTACGTCATCTGTGACGACGAAATGGGCGGTTATCTGGCAACAAAAGAGCTGATTAATAACGGACATCGGCGCATTCTTATGCTTCAGGGCGCGCCGTACATTTCCAGTGCGCGGGAGCGTCTGGCGGGATACATCAAAGCGCATGAAGAAGCGGGATTGCCGACCGATATGGCGCTTGTCTGCGAAGGCTCTGTCATGGGCGAAAAAAGCAATGCTTATTATGAGCAGATCATGAGCAGGAATATGGGTTTTACCGCCGTTTTCGCTTTCTCCGACCTCATTGCATGGGATTTCTGGCGTTTTCTCCACCTGAAAGGCTACAATGTGCCGGAAGATTTTTCCCTTGTCGGTTTTGACCATATCCAATCGAGATTATATATCCCCTACGAGCTTTCTTCCGTATGCTCCCATAAAAAGCTGATGTCGGTCGAGACGGTCGATGTGCTTGTCCGAAAAATGCGCGGCGAAGCGGAAGAAGAACACGAGCACAGAGTCATCGAGACAGCGATCGTCCGCGGGGAGACGATCAGAAATGTGACGGAGAACGGATATGCATACAGGCATAATATTTGATATAAAAGAATTTTCCATATTTGACGGGCCGGGTGTGCGGCAGACGGTGTTTTTCAAAGGCTGTCCGCTGCGCTGCAACTGGTGCCACAACCCGGAGGGGCTGAGCGTTCTGCCGCAGATCATGGTCAGCCCGAACGCCTGCATACACTGCGGCAAGTGCAAAGCGGTCTGCCCGCATCCCGAGCACTGCGAGGTCTGCGGAAAATGCGTGGATCTTTGCCCGGAGAACGCGAGACGGATAGCCGGGGAGCGGCTTACGAGTGAAGAGCTTGTAAAGCGCATACGTAAAGACGCGGCGTATTACAAAAGCTGCGGCGGCGGGGTGACTTTTTCCGGCGGAGAACCGCTTTTGCAGCCCGGTTTCCTGCTGGAAGTTCTGCAAATGCTGCCCGATGTACATAAAACCATTGAGACCTCTGCTTACGCGGAGGCAGAGATTTTTGACGCGGTTCTTGAAAAAATCGACTATTTCATGATGGACGTGAAGCTCATGGACAGAGAGCTCCACAAAAAATATACCGGCGTCTATAATGATCGGATTCTCAGAAACGCACAAAAGCTCATGGAGAGCGGAAAGCCGCACAGACTCCGTGTGCCGCTCATCCCCGGCGTCAACGATACAAATGAAAATCTGGAAGCCATGGCGAAGTTTGTAAGCGCCGTCAACAAAAAAACACCCGTCGAGCTTCTGCCCTATCACAAGACCGCCGGCGCGAAATACGAAATGGTCGGGATGAATTACAGCCCGATCTTCGATACGGAACAAAAGGTTGCTACACATTTGGAAGTATTCAAGAATTACGGATTGGAGTGTACAGTATTATGACGGATAAGATCGAACGTTTCAAAAAATACTTTATATATGACAAGGCTCATCATGCCTACCGTCAGCCGAAGCTCGACCCCTACGCGCTGGCCGGGCAGTTCAGCAAAGAGAATACCCCGGCTCTGGAACGCGCCGAAAAGAGACTGCTTACGGTGCTGGAAAGCGAAATTCCTGTTGTTTTCCCCGAGGAGAGCATCGCCTTTATGCGCACCGTTCCCGTCCTGCCCGAGCTTTATACGAAGGCCGAGATAGAAGAGCTGAAAAAAACGCACTGGCTCCATGAGCAGGGCGAGGTCTGCAACATCAATGTCGATTATACGATGCTTTTAAATAGCGGCTTTGACGCAAAGAGAGAAGAGCTCAAAAAGCTTGCGAAGGTGCGCGAGACGGCAGGAGAGACGGAAAAAGCTGCGTATCTTCTCTGTCAGGAGAGAATTCTTGCCGCCGTGCAGACTCTTGCGGATCGGTATCGTGAAAAGGCTTTGGAGGTCGGCAACACGACCGTCGCGGAGCTTCTTGCCAAAGTCCCCGCGAAGGCGCCCGAAACCTTCCTCGAAGCGCTGCAGATGTTCCGCATCATCCACTATACCATGTGGGCGGGACACAATTATCACAACACCGTCGGGCGCTTTGATCAGTATATGTTCCCGTATTTCAGGCACGATCTGGACGCCGGTCTTCTCACGGAGGACAGCGCCTTTGAGCTTCTCGAAGAATTCTTCCTCACCTTCAACCGCGACAGCGACCTTTACACCGGTATGCAGCAGGGTGACAACGGGCAGAGCATGGTTCTGGGCGGCCTTAATCCGGACGGAACGGAAAGCTATAATCTCCTGTCCGAAATGTGCCTGAAAGCAAGCCTTGAATTAAAGCTCATCGACCCGAAGATCAATCTGCGCGTGAATAAGAACACGCCGCTTTCCGTCTATGTTCTGGGCAGTCAGCTCACCAAGCAGGGTCTCGGGTTCCCACAGTATTCCAACGACGATGTGGTCATCCCCGCGCTTCTCAGTTGGGGCTACAGCAAAGAGGACGCATATAACTATGTTGTCGCCGCCTGTTGGGAGTTCATCATCCCCGGCAAGGCGCTGGATATTCCGAATATCGAGGCGGTCTCCTTCGCCAAAGCCGTGGCGGACGCCTCCGTCAACGATCTTATGAACTGCGAAAATTATGAGCAGTTCACCGAATGCGTTAAGAAAAACATCGTCGCTCAGGCGGACGCGATCGAAGAGAAGGTAAAGAATATCTACGTTTTCCCGGCACCTTTCATCTCGCTCATGACGGAGGGCTGTGTGGAAAAAGCGGAGGACATCTCCACCGGCGCGGCGCAGTACAACAACTACGGTCTGCACGGCACCGGCGTTGCAACGGCGGCGGATTCGCTTGAAGCCATCGACCGCTATGTTTTCGGTGACAAGTCCGTTTCGGCGGAGCATCTTGTCGAGTGCCTGAAAGAAAACTATGCCAACGATCCCGAGCTTCTCACCAAGCTCCGCTATCACACTCCCAAGATGGGCGATAACGAGGACAGCGTGGATAAACGTGCCGTGTGGCTGCTTGACACCTACGCCGACGTTCTGCAGGGAAGGCGCAACGAGTTCGGCGGCGTTTTCCGCCCCGGTACCGGCTCCGCGATGTACTACGTCTGGCACGCGGGCGAAGTCCCCGCCACGCCCGACGGACGGCGCAAGGGTGAAAACCTGGGCGCGAACTACTCTCCAAGCCTGTTTACCAGAGCAAAAGGTCCTGTCTCCATCATTCAGTCCTTTGCAAAACCGAACCTGTGCCGCGTCTGCAACGGCGGGCCGCTTACAATAGAGTTCCACGATACCGTTTTCCGGAATGACGAGGCGGTCGGGAAGGTCGCTGTGCTGGTCAAGAGCTTTATCGACATGGGCGGACATCAGCTTCAGCTCAACACCGTCAACCGAGATACGCTTGTGGACGCGCAGAAGCACCCCGAGAACTACAAGAATCTCATCGTCCGCGTCTGGGGTTGGAGCGGCTATTTCGTCGAGCTTGACAAGGTATATCAGGATCACATCATGGAGCGCATGGAGCTGAGCTTAGGATAAGACAAATCACGTATAATCTATCGTTATTCGCTTTAAGGCTGCTTAAAGCGAATAACTTTTTTAAAACGAACAGCTCTTGAAAAAAACTGAAAAAACCTGTGCCGCGTTGACGGGAACCGGGGAATATGATATAACTTTTACAACAAGGCTGACAAAAAACAGGGAGTATAAAACCATGAATATTCTGGGCATTGATTTGGGCACTACGGGGCTGAAAGCTGTCCTCACGGACGAGGGCGGCGAGATCATAGGGATCGGGTATCGGCAGTATCCGCTGGATGTGCCGCAGAGGGGCTTTGCGGAGCAGTCGCCCGAGGCGTGGTATGAAGCGCTGTGTCTCGCGGTCAAAGATGTGCTCGGCAAGACCGGGACAAATCCGAAAACCATCGGCTGTATCGGCTTTTCCGGGCAGATGCACGGGCTGGTGACACTGGACAGGGAAGACAGGGTACTGTATCCCGCCATTATCCACTGTGACGGGCGCGCCTTTCAGGAAAAGAGCGAGCTGAACGCCCTTGTTTCCACGGAGCAGTTCGGCGAGTGGACGCAGAACCGCCCGAACTCCGGCTTTCAGGTGCTGTCCCTTATGTGGCTGCGGCACAACCACCCGGATGTATACGAAAAAACAGACTGCGTTTTGCTCCCGAAGGATTATCTCCGTTTCCGGCTGACCGGGGAAAAAGCCAGCGAGGTGACCGACGCCTGCAGTACGCTGATGTTTGACGGGCGAAACCATTGCTGGAGTGAAGACGTACTCAAGGCCGCGCAGATCGACAAAGCGATCCTTCCCGCGGCGGATCATTACCCCTTTGAGATCGCGGGTACTGTCACAAAAAAGGCGGCAGAGGAAACGGGACTTTGTGAGGGAACGCCGGTCTCCTACGGCGGCGGAGATACTCCCATGACCGCCATCGGCAACGGGATCCTCTCTCCCGGCGAAGCCTCCATCAGCGTCGGCACTTCGGGACAGCTTCTCGTTGCCCTTGACCGCCCGAAATATGACCCGCAGCTTCGCACCCATACCTTCTGCCATGCAAAGAAGGACAGCTGGTACATCATGGGAGCGATCCTGAACGCCTGTCTTGCGCAGAACTGGTTTGACGGGAACGTTCTGAACGACGGGGATTATGTCGGACTCGGCGAAGGAGCGGCAAAGCTCCCGGCAGGGTCGAAGGGCGTGCTGTTTCTCCCGTATCTGACCGGTGAGCGTACACCTCATATGAACGAACACGCGAGCGGGGCGTTTCTCGGGCTGACGCTGGAGCACGACCGGTACTGTCTGCACCGCGCCGTTTTAGAAGGCGTTGCTTTTGCGCTGAAGGACTGTCTGCAGATCATCAAGGCGCTGGATATTCCTCTTAACCGCATCCTCATCGCGGGAGGCGGAGCCAAAAGCGAGCTGTGGAGTCAGATCATTTCCGATGTTTTTGAAATGCCTCTGTATCATTCGGCTTCGAAGGAACAGGCGTCCATGGGTGCGGTCATCTGCGCACAGGTCGCCGCCGGTATATACGGCTCTTTGGAGGAGGCCTGCCGGACACAGGTAAAATACAGCAATGCGGTGACAGAGCCGAATGAGAAGAATTTCGGCGTATACCGGGAGACCTTTGCACTCTATCAGCAGGCATATGCCGCCAATAAAGCGCTGTTTGAAAATCTGCGTAAGCTGTGACGCTCTGACCCGTAGGGAACGCTCCTGAGCGTTCCGCCCGAATGACATGAACTTCCGGAACGGTCAAGACCGTTCCCTACTGCGTATTTGTTAAAGGCAACCTCTAATAATTCGATGTGTTCAGATTGCGCAGAGATTTTTTCGGCAGATGAAATAAAAAGCGCAGGGAATACTTTGTGTATTTCCGAGCATTTTTATGAAATATGACGGAAAAAGGTCAAGCAAGATGAGCAC
>JAZLGK010000098.1:0-13547 GCA_045616265.1 Candidatus Limivicinus sp.
GTCTTCCGCCATGAAAGCCAGTCTCTCTTCCGGATAACTCGGGTCAAGCGGCTGATACGCCGCGCCTGTTTTCAATACGCCCAGAGACGCGATCGGCATATATTCGCTGCGCCCGATCAAAACGGAAACCACGTCTCCGCGCCCGATCCCCTGTGAACTTAAATAAGCTGCGATCCGGTCGGTAAGCGCATCCGTTTCCCGGTAAGTATATTTTCTGTCTTTATAGACAACGGCGATACTATCAGGGTTCTGCGCCGCCATCTCCCGGAACAGATCAACGATCGTTTTATTCCGATCGAAAGGCACTTGAGTTTCATTGAACGCATCCAGCGTCCTCTTCTGATGCTCGGAGAGCAGCTCGATCTCGCCAAGGGTCTACTTTTTCATCAGCGCTTTGACGACGGTCATCACGCACTCGCCGAAGGAGACCATAAATGCCTCGGAATAGAGGCTGTTCAGGAAGCTCAGGTTCAGCCGATAGCCGTCCCTCTCCTTAAACACCATTGCCGTGATCTTAGACATCAGCTCGCCGGTGTCGATCGTCTCGACGGCGTTGAGCATTTCGGACTGATATACGAACAGGACATCGGAGTTGACGCCATAGGCCGACACCAGCTCGCCGAAGGAGATGCAGTCATGGCCGATCGTTTCAAAGAAGGTCTTCTGCAGGTCACTGAGATAATCGCAGACGGACATTTCGGACCTGACCGTAACCGAGAGCGGCAGGGTCTTGACGAACATACCCGTGCTGTTCGCCAGTCTCGGGTCATGCCGCCCGTTATTGACGGTGGAAAAGCCGCAGGCAGAGGCGCCGGTAAACGCCGAGAGCACATAGGCAAACGCACCCATAAAGAGCGTATTCTCGGTGATGCCGTGCTCCTTGATGAAAGCCGATAGCTCCGCCGTCTCAAAGAAGCCGAGATTTGTCAGGGAAATCGAAGAAGCACCCGAACGCTTTTTAGTATCGAGAAGGTCGCTCTCCGGTGCGTAGAAGGGCTCGACCTCGCCCAGCTTTTCCGCAAAGAAACGTTGAGAGGCCCGATACGCTTCGCTCTCCTTGAGTTTTCTCTCCGCATTCGCAAGGTCAAAGACCGTCAGCTCCTCGTTCGCTATAACCCGTCCCTCATAAGAGGACTCGATCTGCGCTGCGAACACCTCCACCGAGGAGCCGTCGAAGATGATATGGTGAACATCGAGCAGGAAGTAGAGTTCCCCGCCGCAGTGACACAGCTCAAAGCGATAGAGCGGTCCCTTTTCGAGATCAAACGGACGGACAAAGCGCTTTTTCATCTGTTCAAGGCTCTCTCCTTCGGTGACAGTGACCGTGACCTCCTGCATTTTATAGCGCATGGACGGGATACCGTCGGCGATCTCGGTCGTAACAAAGAACGCCGGATGCATCTGGGCAGTCTGCCGGACAGCGTCGATGAAGCGCTGTTCGTCCGTGCCCTCGGGCAGGTGCATGAAAGCGGGAATATTATATTTGAGCGAGTTCGGCTCTGCCAGGCACTCCAGATACACGCCCTGCTGGGCCTCTGTGAGCGGACAGAGCTCGGGAATTGTCTCCATGTGGGGGATCATCTCGGTTCCCTTTCGGCTCTCTTCCAAAAGTCTTGCGATACCCGCAGGCGTTTTCCCGGAAAGGATCATGGGCGGAGTCAGGTTTTCAAAAGGTAGCGTCTCGATCAGCTTCATCACCTTGATAGAATCGCCGCCCAATGAAATAAAGCTGTCATTGATGCCGACTTTACCGCAATGAAGCACTGCGGAGAATCCCTCGCAGAGCTGTTTTTCGTTCTCGTCGGAGGCGGGGACGTACTCCTCCTTATACCGATCAAGTTCCGGCTCGGGCAGGGAGCGTCTGTCCAGCTTGCCGTTCAGGTTCTTGGGCAGAGCTTCCATACGGATCAGAAAGCGGGGGATCATATAGTCCGGGAGAGACTTTTTCAGCGCCTTACGGATCTCTTCCTCGGTGATTTCTCCGTCCGTCTGATAGTATCCGGCAATGTAGGTCTGTCGGTTGTTGTCCGTCCATGCCCGGACGGCAGATACCGCAACGCCCTCAATGGCGTTCAGCTTCCGCTCGACCTCCATTGTCTCCACACGCTGACCGTTGATCTTAACCATCCAGTCTCTCCGTGAGACATAGACGAGCCTGCCCGCATCGTCTCTGAACACGTTGTCGCCGGTATGGATGAGAGTATTGCCGTTTTCAAGCTTCACAAAGCTCTTCGCCGTCTTTTCGGGGTTATTCAGATAAGAAACACCGTACTCGCCCTCAACGCACAGCTCGCCTGTCACGCCGTCCGGCACCTCTTTACCTTCCTCATCCAGAACGTGCGCCGTCACGCCGCTGATCGCTTTTCCGATGGGGGTATGCTCATACGCCCGGTCGAGCTTGAAATAGGTGGCGCAGAGCATCGTTTCGCTCTGACCGTAGATGTAATACAGGTCGATGGACGGGAAATAGACCTTTCCGATGGCCTCACTGCCGGTATCGATCCGCTTCACGGCGAGCTCCTTCTCGTCGAGCAGCCGAAGGAGCTGAGGCGAGATATGCGCTCCGTCTATTTTGTTTTCCCGGAGGTACTCCGTCAGCAGACGGGGATTCTGCCTCGCCTCATCCGGCAGAATATAGATCGTATTCCGTAGCAGGAGCCGTGCGAAAATTTCGAGGAAAACTGCGCCAAATGAGAACTGCGCCATCGAGAGGTAGCGACAGTCATAGCTGTCCTTGAAAATGTCGCTGATATGCCGCACGGCAGACGCATACACGCCCCGGACGGTATGGCAGACGCCTTTCGGGTATCCGGTCGAGCCGGAGGTATAGATGACATAGGCGGGCGAATCGTCTCCGGCGGGGGCAAAGTAGGTCTCATATCGTTCAAGATCATCGAAGAAGTCCTGCCGGATCGTGAGCTTTGCGCCGCAGTCGTTTACGATATAATCCACCCGCTCCTGCGGATAGTCCGTGCTCAGAGGCACAACGGCACAGCCGGTCTTCGCCGCGCCGAGCCAGGCCGCCACATACTCCATTGAGCGTTCCATGCAGATCGTGACGAAATCGCCCTCCCGACAACCCAGAGCATGAAGCTTTCCGGCAGCAAGGGAGCTTAAGCGATCCAACTGGGCATAGGAGGTCGTTCTTGCCGTCCCCTGATCCACCAGAGCCGCCAGTGAACCGTTTTTTTCTGCTTCCGCTGCAAACCGTTCAATATAATTCATTCTGTTTCCCTTTCTTTCGGAATAATCAATTATGTTATGTTCTTTTTCTTTCAAAGTGCGTAAAAATATACATAATAATTATATAGCATAGCACACAAAAAATCAATATCCGCACAAGTGTTGAAAACAGGCATTTTGCAGATATAGCCCGACATAAAAAGAGCAGACTTTCGCCTGCTCGATACAGAGAGTCCTCATCTTGATCTCCGAGGTATTGGTTTTTCATCAAATGTTGAAGGCAGAGGTCTCCGCTTCACTTTCGCAGTAAAGACAGCGGTACACAGGAGGTGCATCATCGGATACCGTGAAAAGCGGCGATCAGGGAGTGTACGGTCCGGCCGGATTTCAAATCGCCGCAGAGGCCTACCGTGAGATGATCCAGCCGTCCTTTTTCCCTGGCAAAAACCAACCAAATAATACGGATTGATAGCTAAAACCCACTAAATTATACATTTTTTTCGCGCCATCTGCGTACATCTCTATACAGAATCTGCGTCTGCGGCTCAGAAAATTTTACTGCACATTTAACCTCATTTCCGCAGCGCGAAAGCTCATGTTCCAGAATGCCTGCAAGATAGTCCGGCGAAATATCCGCACATTTTTTCTTATTATCGCAATCAGGATCAAGCTCCAATAAAATCAAGCATACTCTTCGATTCTTTCGGGATGCTTGCAAATGGATTTGGACAGGTTGTCCGCATGGATCAGCTCAAAGACCAGGCCGTAGTAGTCCCCGCACTTTACGACATCATAAGGAATAGCCGTGGGAATGCCGTGCATCCTTATTCAAACAGTCTCTCCAGTTTTTCTGCTGCGGTTTTGTCCGAGTTTTTCAGGATAATTGTTATATTGCCGAAACACTGATTCTCCTGTCGATCCCGGATATGCGGAAAATGCTCATTACCTCGGAATTGACATGGATAACACAGAATTCGGCCTCCAGTGCTCCGGCCTTTCTGTTGGCTGCCACAACCTGCCTCAAACCGGCAGAGGACATATATTCCACCTTTTCAAAATCAAGAATCAGTTTCTTTGCCTCACAGATCTCCTCAACGGCGGTGCCGAGAAGCGGTGATGCTTCCGTGTCAAGCCAGCCATCCAGAAGCAAGGTGACAATTCCGTTTTCATTGTTGGTTTTTATGGTCATGATACTTTCCCCTCTTTTTTGTATTTTGTTATAGTCAGAATGTTTTTTCCGTCCGTATATTCATAGTCGATTTCATCCGCCACAGTGAAAGCAATCAGCTTTCCAAGTCCGCCGAGTTGATTGTCTATATCATATTCTTCCGGGTCTGTGACACTTTCTCTCGGGTCGTATTGTATTCCGTAATCCTCAAAGCGGAGTACGATTCTGTCGGAATGTTCCAGAGTGAAGATAATCTTTTCTCCGGAGGGAACCCCTTCCGGATAAGCATAGGAGCAGATATTTATAAAACACTCCTCTGCCGCAACACAGAGCTCCAGCTTGAGAGAACGCGGAACATCGAGCAAGAGAAGGGGTTCCTTGATCTTCTCGAATTCACTTTTGTCAACATCAAGCAACAGCTTTAGGCTTTGCTTCACGGTAAGCGTGAGCATGGTAATATCATCATGCGGCTCTGCGCCTCCGGCAAAATCCGCAAGAGAGTTTCTGACGACCTCTACGAGGTCGTTTTTATTCTCATTCCATGCATCGATGAGGGTGTTTTCCAACCGTTTTGTGCCGTAAAAGGCTCTTTCTGAATTGGTAGCTTCGCTTACCCCGTCTGTATACAGGAAGAGAATGTCTCCTGTACGGAGGTGAATTGTTTCCTCGGAGTATTTCTCATCTTTAAATAAGCCGATCAATGTTCCTGAGGATGTATTCAGTTCATGGAGGGTATCGCTGAGCAGATAGGGCGGGTTGTGGCCTCCGTTGGAAAAAGTCAGGGTCTTATCCGAGGCGTCATAAATGGCTGCAAATGCCGTAACAAACATCAGTCGCGGATTTCTCTCGGAAAGAAGGTTATTCACGTTGTACAGGATCTGAGACGGAGACTGACCGAGCTTTGCATACTGCCGAACCGTTATCAGCACCACGGCCATCATCAGAGCCGCAGCCATTCCTTTTCCGGAAACATCCGCTATAACAATCAGTGTACGCTCGTCGTCAAGCTGTACATAGTCGTACAGATCACCGCCGACATCCCTGGCGGACTTCATCAGAGCGTGTATCTCACAGTTCTTTGAGGCCATAAAATTGGGCGATAGAAAGCCCATCTGAATGGCGGAGGCAATGTCCAGCTCGGCTTCCTGACGTTCCTTCTCACTGCTCAGCGTCCGAATATTCTCAAGGTATGTATCTATGCTGTCTGCCATACTGTTGAAAGAACCGGCGATCAGCCCCAGCTCATCCTCCCCGAAATAGCCGATTCTTTTGCTTGAGCGCGTCCCTTCCTTCATGTATTCCGTCATGGTACGGCTGATCTCCTTGGCGGGAACAGAGATTCTTTTATACAGCACAAGGTCAAGCACCAGAAAAAGGACGACAAAAACAAGCAGAATGACCCGGGCAAGGTTGCGGAAGGATGTGCGTATCTCTTCGTTGACACTGGTCGATGAAACCGATACGCCTGCCATGATCCTGTTTCCGTTTTCGCTTTGCGCCATGGTGAGTACATCGATCATGTCCTCATTCTCTGAGCAGGAAAACACCTGTTCACAGTTCCAGACAGCAAGCTCCTCTGCGGTAAGCTGCCGCCGGACAACGGTTCCGGCAGGCAGGATAGAATCGGGGTTTTGGGAGGAATCTGCCCGCGTCATGCTAAAATATGTCACGGTCCCGTTTTCCGGCTCGGGAATAAACATATACGCCGCGTCCACTCTGTACCAGGAACAGATATAGTTGCCGCAGGCGGCGGCTGCCTTGAGAAAAGCGTCGTCGAAAACGATGTCGAACCCTTCCTCTTTATACAGCACCACATCAGCATAGAGACTGGCGAGATTTTTTGCATACCGTATGCTTTCATCCCGCGCGATTTTGGAGACGAGATAGAATACACCGGTGAACAGCACGGCCAGAGCGATCACACACACGATCGCCACCTGAAGCGTTATTTTGCCTGCAAGAGGTCTTTTTACAGGCGGTTTTCCTTTTTTGTCGGCTTTCAGCATGATCCTTAAACCTCCTGTCCGTCGTCCGGCTCAAAGTAGTCCAGGGTCAGAAGGCTGACGATGGTTTTGTCAAGATAGTCTTTTTCCATCAGCGGCCAGGAAAATCCCAGTCGGTACAGTACGTTTGCCGTAAATACATTGTCGGTATCTACCATGTGAAGGTCAGGCCGATCATTTGTGACAAGCCCCCGGAGTCTTAAATTTATCTTTTCATCGGCAAGCATACGGTAGTAGTCGGCATAGTATTCCTTATCATCCACAGGCCGGATCGCAACGCCGCAGCGATTGCAGGCTTCGATCAGCTGCATCTCGTCAAATCCGAAGCGGTTATTGGCATGAAACGCGGTGAAGCAGTCATTGGTACCGGAAAGCGTTACGATCACTTTCGCCGTAAGATCAACAGGCGAAAAGCTCATCGGATCCGTAGCATGGCTGATGGGGCATTTTCCGATGGTTGCAAAACCGCGCAGGGCGTTGAGGAACGCATTGGTGTTGAAATTGAGCTGGAATTCTCCGTCACTGTAACGGCCCATAAGGTTACCGACACGGATGATTTTGCCGCGCATCCCGTCTTTTATGGCTTCGAGCATTTTAAGCTCTGCATGATATTTGGACAGGCCGTATTTGTTATCCATGGAATCTATGACGAACAGCTCATTTTCATGCATCTTTACCTGCCGTTTATACGTTTCCTCCGTATGCGCTCCGGGGATAGATACCGTGGAGATCTGGATCATCCTGGCGTTTTTTATTTGGACCGTGCGGATCAGATTTTCAACGCCGTGAACATTGATGCGCTCTAACGTATCATCCGCAGAATAATGTTTTACACACCCCGCACAGTTGATCAGCGTATCAAAGGAGTATGGCACAAGCACGGACGGGAGATCATCATCCGTTATGTCCGCGTCCAGAACGGTTATGCGCCCTTCAAACTCGGAAGCGTAGATATCATCAAAGTAATACATCAGCATATTCTTTAAGCGTACGATCGGAGAGGGTGCATCACCCTTTCTCACCAGGCAGAGAATATTCCCCTCATGAAGATCAATAAGCTCTTTCAGAACGTGTACGCCGAGGAAGCCGACCGCACCGGTCAGCAGCACATCGCCCAGAGGCTCACGCACTGCCTTGTCCGCATGGGCGAGAGTGTTAAACCGAAGCTGTTCGTCATACTCGGAGCGCAGTAAAGCTTCAAAGGAGCCGTCCGAGGCTTCTTCCTTAGGAGCGGAGTTTTTGCTGACGGAAAGGGAATCAATATATTCCGCAAGTGTCTCCGGCGTCGGGTTGTCGAAGATATTCTGGTATTCCACTTTGATGCCCTTTGCCATCAGCTGCATCGTTACCCGGGAGGCCGAGAGAGAGGTTCCGCCCATCTCAAAGAAGTTGTCGTCCGCATAAAACTCTTCTATACCGAGTACCGAACCGAACAGCTCGCACAGTTGTTGCTCCGTGGACTTTTTCGGCGCTTTCCGACCGGCTTTTCCGATTTCCTTCTTTATGTTCGGAAGAGCCTTTTTATCGACTTTTCCGCTGGGTGTGAGGGGCATGGATGCAAGCTGTGCCATCACGTCCGGCACCATATAATAGTTGAGACCTGCTTTCAGGAACTCTGTAAGCTTGGGAATGTCGATCCTGCGGTCGGCGGTGAAGAAAGCGGCAAGATAGTCCTCAGAGCCGTTATTACGAACGATGACCTTGCTCTGCCGCACCCCTTCAAAGGAGCATATGGTTTTTTCTATTTCATCAAGCTCCACTCTGTATCCGCGCAGCTTGACCTGATTATCGTTTCTGCCGAAGAACTCGACTTCTCCATCCGCATTCAGACGGACAAGATCTCCGCTGTGATAGGCAGGAAGTCCTTTGAGGCAGAAGAAGGAAGCCGCTGTTTTTTCAGGAAGACCGACATAGCCTCTGCCAACACATTCACCGCATATGATAAGCTCGCCGCAGCCGTAGGGCGGAAGAATACTGCCGAAGCGATCCAGGATATAAAATGCCGTATTCGCGCCGGGGCCGCCGATGGTTATGCCGTGTTCGCTTTTCAGAGTTTTGGAGGCACAGGTCATGGCACATTCGGTCGGGCCGTAGCCGTTAATAATGTTTATTTCGGGTGAAATGCTCTTCAGCGCGGTGTAAAGCGTGGGCGGAAAGACCTCGGCACCGGCTACGAGTGTATGAAGTCCCCTGACGGCGTCTCTGAATTGCTCAAAGGCGAGGAAGTTTGTCAGATAGGACGGTGTAGCCGAGAAAGTATCCACGCCGTTTTCCTTTATCAGCCTTGCCATGGCGGCGGGATCGTGGATCTCCTTTTCCGTTGCCAAAACGACCGTCATCCCGTTCATCAGCGGCAAAAGGGAGTCAAACACGGACATATCGAAGGATACAGAGCTCATTGCCAGTGCCGTACTGCCTCTTTTTTCTCCGCAGTAGAGAGAATAGGGAAAGTCCGCCGGTTGGGCACAGTTGACAAGGCTGTGGTGCTCGATCATAACGCCCTTGGGTTTTCCGGTAGAGCCCGAGGTATAGATACAGTAGGCAAGATCGTCAGGCATGACGGCGGTCTTCGGGTTTTCCCGCGTCTCCGCTCTGCTGTCGATCTCCTCCAGCGTCAGCGCATAGTACGGCTTATCCGCGGAAAACAGTTCTTTCTTTTCCTGACGGAGCTTTTCCGTAGTCAATACGATGCGGCAACCGGAGTTTCGCAGGCAGAAATCGACCCTGTCGTCCGGATAGGACGGAAGCAGGCAAAGGAAAGCTCCTCCGGCCTTGAGAATACCGAGCTGAGATGTGGGTATCTCCACGCTTCTGTCAAGAATTATGCTGACGACGGAATTTTTCTCCGTCCCGCGTTCAAGAAGAGCATACGCTATTTTATTTGCAAAAACATTCAGCTCATCAAATGTGAGCGTCTTTCCGCTGCAGATGACGGCGGGTTTGTCCGGACAGGCAGCCGCCTGCCGCTCAAAGAAGCGGTGAGCCGGTATATTTTCAAATTCTCTGGAGGTATCGTTTATTTCGGCAAGCTTTTTCTCATCCTCTGCGGTCAGCAGAGAGATCTCACGGATATATTCTTTTCTGACAAAGCCTTCCGCAGCCTTGTCCACCGCGCTGAGAAGCTTAAGAATAAGCTCCCGGCGGAACAAATTCCGGCGGTAATCGGCGCACAGCTCAAAGCTGTTATTGCGCAGGAAGATATTCACAGAGATCGGTGCTTTGATCATGTCGGATTTAAGCTCGACCATCTCCGCTTTTTCGCCGCACAGGGAATCGAAGTCAAAGTCGTTTCCCTGATAAACAAGGATGATGTCGGAGCGTATGCCGTAGGCTCTTGATACTTCGGCAAAGGAAAAGATGTCATTTGCCATGCTGTCCATGAGCTGCTCCTGCGTATGGCGGACAAGCTCTTTAACCGTCGTGTTTTTCTCGGTGCGGACAAGAACGGGCAAGGTCTTGACCAGCATGGTCACGGAGGAGGCAAGTCGGGGGTCGCTGCGTCCGTTGTATACGCTTGTAAACACCACGTCATCCGGCTGTGTGAAGCGGCTGAGCGCAAAGCCGAAGGCCGCATTGAAAAAAGCATTGGGCGTAAAGCGGTTCTCCATGCAGTATTTTTGAATTTCAGCCGGGGAGACAGAGCATATATGCTTTGCGCTTCCGCCCTCCGCTTTATCGCTTTCCGGAGCCTTCGGAGGCAGACATTCCGTTTCACAGCCGGTAAAAACGCTGTCGTAGTAGTTCTTCGCTTGGACATAACGCTCCGAAGAACGTGCGTTTTCTTCGTCCAGCGCACTTTCAAAGCCGGTATAGGTTTCTTTTTCGAGAATGCTGCCGGAATAGGCTTTTTCTATATCCTTTATCAGGATTGTCGCGGAGCTGCCGTCGAAGATAATATGGTGGAAATCCATGAAAAGATAATTTCCCGTATTTGTCTTATAGACCGAGATTCTATACAGAGGCGAATCAAGAAGCGGGAAAGGACGGACAAGCTGACTTACGTCGGGAAGATTGTCACAGCACAGCAATTCGACCTTCGGCTCATCCGAGTCGTTTCGTCTTGCGCGGATATTTCCTTCCTTATCGGCGAAAAGAGTTGTTTTAATGTAAGGATGTGCGTTGAGAGCTGCTTTTATGGCAGCAATAAGCTTCTCTATCTCAAGACCGGCGCCGAGCTTCATCAGGACGGGCATATTGTAGTTCATGGCGTCCGGCGCGGCGGAGCATTCAACGAATATGCCCATCTGCGTCTGGGTTATGGGATAATCGCTCATCACTTCCCTGTTTTCTGCGGTCTCTCCGATATTCTCCGCCGTGAGCAGCTCTTCCAGAGCGAGAACGGTGCCGTTTGCTTTCAGATCACTCAGCCTCAAAGCCTTTCCGAATGTCTCGCTGAGCGCGACGTTCAGCCGCAGGGTACCGATGGAAGTAAGACCGGCACGGAAAAGATCGGTGTCCGTTCCGAAGCAGCTGTGCCCGAGAATGTCGGCGGCGATGTCCGTGATTTTCTGCTGAAGCTCTGTTTCCGGCGGTCGGATTAAGCCTTGCTGACGTTTCGGGGCGGGAAGTGCCCGGCGGTTAACCTTGTGGTTCTGGGTCAACGGTATGGCGTCGATCTGCATTATGAGCTCCGGCACCATATAGGACGGCTTTTCAGTTCGTATAAAGTCATTCAGCGCGTCCACATCCACCTTTTCATCGGAAACGACATACCCCGCGATATACTTTCCGCCGGACGGTGCGTCAAAGGCCGCGGCGACGGCATCCTTTATGCCGGGAAAACGGTGGATAACTTCCTCCACTTCCGAAAGCTCCACACGGAAGCCGCGTACCTTCACCTGTCCGTCGCGTCTGCCGATAAACTGGAGATTTCCGTCCGGCATAAAGCGCACGATATCCCCTGTGTGATAAACGCGCTCATATCCCGCATCGTGCGCAAACGGGTTTGCCCCGTAAACCTCCGCTGTTTTGTCAGCGCGGTTATGATAGCCGGCCGTCACATGAGCTCCGCTGATCCACAGCTCTCCCACAGCTCCGGGAGGAAGTAGTTTCCCGTCCTGACTGACGATATAAGCCTTCAGATTATCCACCGGCCGTCCGATCGGAACGTCGCGGTATTTTTTATTGATTCTCAGGGCACTTGTCACGATTGAGCCCTCCGTTGGGCCGTACAGATTATACAGCGCGAAGTCCTGCGGCGGATCGACAGCGGATAATTTTTCTCCCGCAACGGAGAGATGCTGCAGTGTCTTTAATCCGCCCAGCAGAGCAAACTGTCGGCCTACCTGCGTGGTCATGACGGAGTGTGTAATGCCGTTATCGTTGTAATACGCTCTCAGAGCGTTGAAATCCAAACGTATATCGTCACCGATCACGTGCACCTGGGCACCTGAGATCAGGGCGGGATATAGTTCAAACGCGTGCGCGTCAAAGCCGTAGCTGGCATAAAAGGTCACGCGGGAGCTTTCACAAAGCCCGTAATACTTTTTGACCCATTCCGCCGTGACGGTCATGTTGGAATGCCGGAAGATCACGCCCTTAGGGACGCCGGTGGAACCGGAAGTATAAAGCATGACAAACGCATCGTCTTTATTCGGACCGGGAAGCGCTGCCGCTTCCGGAAGAACGTCCAGTTCATCCGTAAGGAGCCGTGTACCGGCAAACTCCTCGCTAATCAGATCACGGTATTCAGATGCCTCGATCAGAAGCGCCGCCCCCGAGTCCTTCACCATCAGATTGAGACGTTCCGCCGGATAAGAGGGATCGAGAGGCAGATAGGCTCCTCCCGCCTTGAGGACGGCCAGAGACAGGAGCACCATGTTTTCACAACGCGGAATAAGGATGCCCGCCGTCTTTCCGCGGCCAAAGCCGGCCCTTCGGAGGCAATCGGCCATAGTGTCCGTTCTCTTGTCCGTTTCACGGTATGTAAGACGCGTTTTTCCGAAAACGACACATACGTTATCCGGCGTTCTGACTGCCTGCTCACGAAACATCTCCACAACGGTCTTTTCCGCCTCATAGGGGTATTCCGTGCGGTTGAACTCATTCAACTTCTCCAGATCGTCCGTGTCCGTAAGGGTGAGTTCGGACAACTTTTCCGATCGCAGCAACCCCACCGCCGTATTCAGAAAGAGATTTGTGAGACTGCGCACCAGTCCCTCGCTGTACAGGGAGCGGTCGTAATGCGCCAGCAGTTCAAAGCCGTTTTCTCCGGTAAACAGCATGATATTCAGCTTTGTCTGGATGTCGCGCGTTTCCGGCGGCTTTACGCGCATCCAGCCGTCCGCAAGGGGCGTCCCCGAGGCAATATTCCCCTGACAGAGGAACGCCACATCGTTGCTGATGCCGTGATCGGTCATCAGAGAGCCAAAGGAGATCGCGGCATTGGAAATAGCTCCGGAAAGCTGCTTGTACACGCTGCGTAGGAAGTCTGCGGTGTACATATCCTCTTCAAAGCGAAAAGCCAGCGGCAAAGTCCTCGCGAACATACCGATGGATCGCTTCAACGCCTGCTCTTTTCTCCCGTGATACGCGGTACAGAAACAGGAAGAGCTTGTTCCGTTAAAACGGGCCAGAGCAAAGCCAAAGGCGCCGAAGAAAAAGCTGCCTCTGGAGATGCCCAGATTCCGCACAAACCCTTCGACTTCCTCCCGAGTGAATTTACCGGCCGCGCTGATACGGAGGTGCCCAACCCCCGAAGGTGCGTTTTCCTCCACTGCGTCCGGAATCGGCTTGGAGTCAGTGTCTATGCCGTTCAGCGATGCATCAAAGAAAGCTTTTGCACGCTCAGATGCAGCGCCGCCGTTTTTTGCCTCCGCCTGAGCAAGATCAAAAATTGTAAGCTCCTCCGGCGGAATACTCTCCCCCTCATAAGCCAGTGCGATCTCATCAATGAAGTTTTTGGAGGATGTTCCGTCAAAAATGACATGATGTATATCGTGAAGGAAGGCAAGTCCCTCCGCACACCGGCAAAGCTCAAAGCGGCAGAGAGGTCCATTTTCCAGATCGAACGGCTTTACAAACGCCTCGTACTCATCGGAAAGACTTTCGACCCTTGAGTTTCGGTCAATAGCAGAAAATACAAAAAGCAGGCAACGATGGCAAGGTGAAAGCAAAGAAAAGCACTGAAAAAATGTAAAAATTTAAAAAAGAGTACACAAAAACAAGCACAAGGCACAAATGGCTTTGTACTA
>JAZLGK010000099.1:0-2470 GCA_045616265.1 Candidatus Limivicinus sp.
AAATCGAAGATTTGGACGCTCACTTATGATGAAGGCATTTTTTCGCAGGAATACTTTGTGTATTGCAAGAAAAAATGACAAAATCTGAGCACATTTTATCCGTCAGCTGCCGCAGACGTATTGTGCGGTGTTGCCTTAGAACTTTTATGGCGGAATCATTTTTATATATTGAAGAAAGCCGAAAAATGTTTTATAATAGGATAATTTCGAAAGGAGATGCTGACATGAATAGGAAAAACGCCTGGACGGTTCCTCTCGCTTTAGGCGGTGTGGGTTTTTTTGAACTTTACCGTTTTATTTTCTTTCGGAACAAAGGTCTGACCGCACTTTTTGACTCGAAAAGTCATGACGACGACTACTATGAACGGCGCGACGCTTACCGCGCCCGGCTGCTCGAAAAAGAGCACACCCGCCATGAGCTGAAAAGCCGCCGGGGGGATAAGCTCGTGGGCAGCTACTTCTGCTGCGGGGAGAAGCCCAGCGGCAAAATAGCCTTCATCGTCCACGGGTATCTCTCCGACGGCGCTAAGGCGGCCGGGCCTTTTGTCGATTATTATTTCTCCCGGGGCTGGGACATTTTCTGCTGCGACCATGTTTCGCACGGCGAAAGCAGTGGGCAGCTCATCGGCTATGACTATTTTGAAAGCCTCGACTGCCTTGACTGGCTGGAATATCTGTCAAAGACCTTCGGCAGCAATATTCAGGTTATTCTCCACGGTTTTTCCATGGGCGGCGGCACGGTGCTCAAAATGAGTGACCGGGTGCCGCAGCAGGTGAAATTCATCTGCTCGGACAGCGGCTTCTCCGATGCGGTAAACCTTATCAAACCCAACATTGGTCCGCTCTATCAGCCCATCCGCGGGATTAATATCCTTGTGAACAAATACGACCTTGAAGATACCGACGTGCGCCCCAACCTCAAAAACGCTCGCGTCCCGATCCTCTTTGTTCACGGCACGGCCGACCCCACCGTCCCCTTTGAAATGGGGCAGGAGATGTACGAGCTGTGCCCCACGGAAAAAGACTGCCTTTTTACCGAAGGGATCGTACACGTTGAAAGCATATACCGGGTTCGCGAAGAATACGAAAGCAAGCTTGACGAGTTTATAGAACATTATACTGAAAAAGGAGAGGAAAAATGAAATACGATTTCACGACTGTCCTTGACAGAAAAGGCAAAGACTCCCTTGCATTTGACAAGATCCCCTTTGATGGCGTTGTCCCCGATGAAGGCTTCGATCCGATCCCGATGTGGATAGCCGACATGAGTTTTCCCGTCTCCCCCGCTGTTACAAAAGCCATTCTGAAACGCATGGAAATGCCGAATTACGGTTATTTCGCTCTGCCGCAGGAATTTTTCGATACGATCATAAGCTGGCAGAACCGCCGGAACGGTGTTACCGGACTTGAAAAGGAACACATCGGCTACGAAAACGGTGTCTTAGGCGGCGTCAGTTCCGCTGTGCAGGCGTTCTCTTCCCCGGGAGAAAAGATCCTCATTCACTCGCCCACTTATATCGGCTTCACTCATGTCATGGAGGACACCGGCCGGCCCGTGATCCACAGTGAGCTCAAGCGCGATGAAAACGGCGTATGGCGCATGGACTATGAGGATATGGACGCCAAGCTCAAAAAATATAACATCCACCTCGCCATCTTCTGTTCTCCCCACAATCCCTGCGGCAGAGTATGGGAGCGTTGGGAAATAGAGAAAGCCATGGAGGTCTATGCCGCCAACGACTGTATCGTGATTTCCGATGAAATATGGTCGGATATCATCATGCCCGGGCACAGGCACATCCCTACGCAGTCCGTCTCGGAGGACGCAAAAAACCGCGTCATTGCTTTCTATTCCACCAGCAAGAGTGCATCCATCGCCGGTCTTGTGGGTTCCTACCATATCATCTATAACCGCCTGCTCCGCGACCGCGTTGTCCACCGCTCGGAGATGAGCCATTACAACGACGCAAATGTTCTCTCCGTTCACAGTCTGATCGGCGGCTTTTCCGCAGAGGGAGAGGAATGGATCGATGAGATGATCCAGGTCATCGACAAAAACCTTACGTATGCCACGGACTTCATTGCAGAGAATTTTGACGGCGTAAAGTGCGTCAAGCCCGAGGGAACGTATATGCTCTATCTCGACTGCGGCGAGTGGTGCGAAAAGCACGGCGTCAGCATTACGGAGCTTCAGCACAGAGGCGTAAAGTGCGGCGTGATCTGGCAGAACGGCGAGGACTTCTATTGGAAAGATACCATCCGCATGAATCTCGCCCTGCCGTATTCGAGACTCGTGGAAGCCATGGAACGGCTTAAAAAGTACGCGTTTATTTAAGGCAACACCGCACAATACGTCTGCGGCAGCTGACGGATAAAATGTGCTCAGATTTTGTCATTTTTTCTTGCAATACACAAAGTATTCCTGCGAAAAAATGCCTTCATCATAAGTGAGCGTCCAAATCTTCGATTT
>JAZLGK010000100.1:0-2247 GCA_045616265.1 Candidatus Limivicinus sp.
TCAACGGGCTGACGGACTATATTCAAAAGCTTCTCACCGAAGCCGGAATGGATAATATCTGTCCGACCACTTCCGGTCAGCTGCGGATGATCACTCCATATATATCCACCTGGTCGGAGCGGCATGCGGCTTTTGCTTCCGGTCTCGGCACATTCGGGCTGTCCAAGGGACTGATCACCAGAAAAGGGATGGCGGGGCGCTTTGGAAGCGTGATCACCTCCGGCGAATTTGCAGCGGATAAGAGGCCCTATACCGATGCGTTTGAATACTGCATCATGTGCGGTGCCTGTCAGAGACGCTGCCCTGCCGATGCCATCCGGGTGGAACGCGGCTGCGCCCTGGGCAAGGATCAGACGATCTGCGGCCCCTATGTCAATGCCGGCAAGCTTCCGCCCCACGGGCCCCGGGGCGTTGTCCGCTACGGGTGCGGGAAGTGTCAGGTGGCGGTTCCCTGCGAAGCGCAAATTCCCCCGAAGGGCTGAGGATCGTAACAATCAAAACCACCGGTTGAACCGGTGGTTCAGACTGTAGACAAAGCTGCTTTAGGTTTAGGCCGAAAGCGGGTTTGCTGTACTGATGTTGAAAAAAGTGAACAAGAAATCTGAGAGAATATGAAAAAGCGATGGGACAGTGCGGCTTTTCCACCGCTTTTTTGCCAACTTTTTGTGATTTATGCATGCGAAAGTAAGCGCAGCCTTGAC
Source organism: Candidatus Limivicinus sp. (assembly GCA_045616265.1). Taxonomy (GTDB): domain Bacteria; phylum Bacillota; class Clostridia; order Oscillospirales; family Oscillospiraceae; genus Limivicinus. The sequence continues at coordinate 702 of JAZLGK010000100.1, forward strand.
CTCCATGTGCGCCTTACCATACTCCTGCGTGTATCGGAAACCGTGCAGCTCCTTTGCCATTGCAAACACTCGCTCTATCGTTTCTTTCCGCAGTTCGTAGTATTCTCTTATCCCGTATGTGTACCGCTGCTCCTCAACCTGTTCAAGATCATCTTCCCATACATGACGGGTCACGATCTTCGTGCATTTCTTGCTCTCGGTACACTTCTCCCGATACGGACAGCCGGAACAAATATGCGGATCGCTTCTGTACTCCCTGTATCCGTCGCGGTTCGTCGTGCTGTATTTCAGAATTTGATCATTCGGACAAATATAGCAATCGTAATATTCGTCGTACACATATTCGTTCTTCTTGAAAAATCCGTCCTTCGTTTTCGGTCTGCTGTATGTACTGAGCAATTCTTTACCATCATCGTGAAGAAGCTTTGCTATGGCCGGCGTCTTGTACGCCGAATCGCCTACCACTATTTCTGTATCTGAATCCTTGATCTTCTCATATAAGCTCTCAAAGGTTCTGCCGTCGTTTTCGTTGCCGGGGTTTACGCTGTATCCGAGGACTACTCCGTGCCTGTCACACGCTGTCTGTACTGAATATGCAAATACGTTCTTATGTTCGCCTTTCCTGAACCAGCCGCTTTCCGGGTCACTGCTGCTTTTCTTTATATGTTTTTCGTCCTTACGACGTTTTTGCTTCTTCCTTGATGTATTCGGATTAGGCTTTCCCGCGCCACCCTTCGGCGTTTCATCATCGTTGTTGTCCTTGTTATCCTCCGTCGGCTCTTCTTTCAGCGGCTTTTTCCCATGAGCTTCTCTGTCTTTTTGTATTTCCTCCATGAGCTTTTGCTCATACCACAGCGCCTGTTCCTCTGCTATCTCATCCACATATTTTTTACTGTTGGGTCTTGCCTTCACATGTGTAGAATCTACGAATACTACACTTTTATCCACCAGCCCTGCCTTTACACATTCGCTTAATATCTGCTGAAATATCTTCTCAAACAGATCCGTTCCCTCAAACCGTCTCACATAGTTCTTCCCGAATGTGCTGAAATGCGGTACGCTGTCGTGCAGCCCTAATCCCAGAAACCATCGGTATGCCACATTTACTTCTATTTCACGTATCGTCTGCCGCATACTTCTAATCCCGAACATATATTGCAATATGGGCAGCTTGATCAGAATGACGGGGTCGAGGCTCGGCCTTCCGTTATCTTCGCAATAGCTTTCTTTCACAAGCTCATATATGAAGCTCCAGTCGATCGCCGCCTCTATTTTCCTCACGATATGATCTGCCGGCACAAGCTCCTCCAGACTTATGATCTCTACCTGCTCCCGTCCGGTTTCTCCCATCTTCCTCATCATCCTTGCCCCACCCCTCTCTGTACCTATTATACCATAAAAAGTACCCCTCATAAAGCTTTTTCGCTCTATGAGAGGTACTTTGTCTACAGGCTGAGATACGGAGTATCTTTATTGATAGTACAATGCAAGACAGGGAGGGCGATTGACGATGATTTTTGAAGAGCCTAAGATGGAATTTGTTGAG
>JAZLGK010000101.1:0-10032 GCA_045616265.1 Candidatus Limivicinus sp.
TAGGTTTTGCTGAAAAACAGGATAATCTTCATCTACGATTCGCATAGCGTATAAAATTATCAAGAAAATCCTATAAAAGGTGCAAAAATCGCAAAAAAGAGGTATAATGGAATCAGCCAAAAGTAAGCATATTTAGCCATAACGCAGGATTTTGGGGGTATTCCAATGTATATTGCATCCAACAGCGACCAGCTCAGTATCGAGGACTTCTTTATGCCTTTCGGTGGGAAACTGCTGAAAACAAACCGCTGGGTGAAATTGGCATCTGTACTGCCCTGGGATTACATTGAGGATATCTATGTTCAGTCCTTCAATGATAAGAACGGCCGCCCCGCCATCTCGTCTCGAATCGCTTTTGGTGCAATCTTTATCAAGGAATATGATAACCTGACTGATGCGGGCACCGTATCTGCCATTGCTGAAAATCCATATATGCAGTATTTCCTCGGACTGCATGCCTTTCTGGCAGAGCCGTTGTTCGACTCTTCCATGATGGTATTTTTCCGCAAGCGTTTTCCAGTAGAAGAGGTCACCAAAATTAACGAGTATGTGTGTACAGGAAAGTGGCCTGAAAACCCGAGAAATGTTGACCGAAATGATTTGGCCAATATTGACCCGAGTGCTTCTGCAGCAGTGGAAAACGATAATGAAAAGCACGAGCATGAGGAAGAACAAGAGCACAAAGAGGATGAACACCAGAATCATTCTCCGAAAGGCGGTTCAGGAAAGAAAAATAAGAACACATCAAAGAAGAAGCTGAAGAAGGAAAAAAAGCAGAAAAAGAATCATGGGAAGCTTCTTATGGACGCAACCGTTGCACCGGCAGATATCAAGTATCCTACGGATATTGATTTGCTGAACAAGTCCCGTGAGCATTTGGAAAAAGCAGTTGATTTGCTTTGGCAGGAAGTGCCGCATACCGGACATAAGCTTCCGTACTCACCCAAAGCAGCAGGAAAATCATATCTGTCACTGGCAAAGAGCAAAAAATGGACAGAAACCAAGTGCAGAAATGCAATTTCTGACCAACTGCGATATATCGAACTGGCAACTGAGCGTTTGGAAGGCCTCAAACAACAGGTTCCGCACTTTGAAAAGCTTTTCCCCCAATGGCTGTGCAGACGGCTGGAAGTGATTCCACTGGTTTATGCACAGCAGAAGCAGATGTATGATACACACAGTCACAAATGCGAAGATAGAATTGTCAGTCTGGAGCAGCCTCATGTTCGTCCCATTCAAAGAGGTAAACGTCCCAACCCCACAGAATTCGGGCAGAAACTGCACTTGTCTGTGGTAGATGGATATACCTATCTGGAGCAGACATGCTGGGATAATTTCAACGAGGGCTGCGATCTGCAAGCAGCTGTAGAGGACTATTGCCGAAAGTTCGGATTCTACCCGGAAGCAGTTCTTGCGGACAAAATATATCAAACCAGGGCCAACCGTGCCTACTGCAAAGAGAAAGGGATTCGTCTGACCGGCCCTGCACTGGGCAGACCCAAGAGGACAGAAGCCGACCGAAAGCAGAAGCGGCAGATGTATCAGGATGCCTGCGACCGAAATGCGGTCGAAGGCAGAAACGGAAATGCCAAACGCCGCTTCGGACTGGATTTAATCTCCACAAAGCTGGATGAGACCGCCAAGACGGAGGCTGGTCTGATTATTCTAGCCATGAATGCCGCCTACAAGCTGGCAAGGTGGCTTTTGCGCTTTTTTGAAATTTGGGGTAAAAGGGTTATCATTCTAATCCCTCAGGTTGCTTAACCACTTTTTCAGTAGACCCTAATTAAAGCAAGACAAAATCCAATCACGACCTGTAATACTGTGGATAGTATCAGGAGTCAAAGAACAGATAGTATCGCATAGACGATCGACAACTTTTTCAAGTGTGGCAAAGACTTCATTTCGGAAACCCATCTTGCGGATTTCTTTCCAAATCTGCTCAATCGGATTCATCTCCGGTGTGTACGGCGGAATATGAAACAGGACCATATTCTCCGGAATTTCAAGTGTTTTAGATTTGTGCCAAGCCGCACCGTCACAGCACAGCAAAACGATATCATCCTTGAACTGTTTGGATAATTCAAGCAAAAAGATGTTCATACAGTCTGTGTTGCAATAAGGCATAACTAATACTATTAACTGATTAAAAATAGACATTTTTAATCAGTTCTTTTGAAGCATTCAAGAGCCGCGCTATGCGCGGTTAATGCTTCAAAAGGCGTCTCATACGAAAACTACGCCGCTGCGGCGGCTATGAAAACAAGACACAAATGTCTTGTTTTCATCAGTTTTCAGTATAAAAAGCAGGAATTACCGTTAAGCGGTTCAACGGCACCATAGACATACCGATACTCCCGAATATGATGGCATGGTACGGAGGGACGTATGCCTTTCTCACACCAACAATACTTTGGCTTATTGATCCGTCCGAAACCGGCCTCATCCTGGAACATCAGGTGAATGGTTTTTTCTCTGTTGAAAACTTCGTTCAGTTCTTGGATTTTGGTGTTAATTTTTTTGAGGTCTCAATGACCTCTTCACTCGCTTTCTTTGGATGCCTGCTGCGTGGCATTACCTTCCGCCATCCATGACGATGGAGAACATAATATATCTGAGCCGTACCGATAGAGTGACCGACTGCCTCACGGTAGACCGCCTCTATGGCAGACACCTCTACCACCTCGCCTTTGTTGGCTTTTTCCTTGAAGGGCGCAAGGAGCTTTTCTTCTTCCTCATAGCTCATATTTCTTCTGTTCCCGACGTAATGCTTTTCCGATATTGACCCTAGGCCTTCTTCAAAATACTTCTTGATCAGATTGCTTACATGGGAACGGTGAAAACCTGTCTTTTCCGCAATTTCTTTCTGCGTCATACCTTCGCAGCGCAGTTCCAATACTTCCAAGCGCCTATCCTGTTGTTTAATCTCGTGTGTTCTTGCGGGCTTCTTTTATTGCCTTCTTGTCTTCTTCGCTGAATGCATATTTCATCTTCATCACCATGCTTATTATAGCATAGTTTTTCCATGCCGTCTACTTTTTATTAGAGAATAGTATTAAATCGCATATTTGAAATTCATAAGCTTATTCTCTATGATTATATAGCCACCCACACCATGGCCCGCATTGACGAAGCGGTAGAGATCACCGTACGGGTGCTGCTGGCGTAAACGGTATGTCCCTGAATAGACGCTTCTGTTCAGGGACATACGTCGTTATTCGCTTTTTTCGGGCTGCATCTGATTCTTGTAAAGCTGCTCCTGTTCCAGCTCCCGGATGGTCACGACCGCGTGATAAGCCGAGTTGTCCGGATCAACGGATTGATATATATGTTGAAGCATTTCGATCTCTGCCTTCTTCTCGCCGGTAAATCGCTTAATCAGCTCACCAATGCAGCCTTCCAAATACTCTGTAAGCACACTTTGCAGCACCAAATCTAAGCGATACCCTGCCCGAATGATCTCCGCAGTGTATTCCTCCTGCCAAGTGTTCTTCAAACTGTAGGATACGACCATGTGCAGTGTTTTCTTCCACGCATCCTCACCGTCGTTATCTAATGTCGGCGCGACTTTCTCGGTCCACAGGCCCCGCTTGCGCATTGCCCGTACCACCGCGCGGAAACGGGCTAGCTCCGTTGCGTCGTTTTTCCGTCCATGGATAAACAGCTTTAGATACTCCTCGGGTGTCATCTCATAGAGCAACACCATGCAGACATCGGCATAGGCTTCACCAAACAGATAGCTGGTAACATATCGGTAATCTCTCCAGACCTCCTTGCTGTGATACCAAATCCATTCCCCGATGTAGCACTCTGCTGCATCGGCAAAAAGTGCCTCACCCCTCAACCGAAGCATGTACATATTGCAGATTCTATCGGCTTCCGTTTCACGCTGGTCAAAGCCCTGTAGGTGCTCCGCCATGTACTGCTCCAGACTCTGCCGGAACAGAGGAGCACCTTCCGCCGGGAAGAGCAACTCCTCCACGATCTTCTGATAGATCGCCCCGTTTTGGAGCAGGGTTGGGCCAAGTATCGAAATCTGGTCTCCAAGCCGCCGCTGGTTGGCATCCAGCTCGTACGCTTCCTCCGAGTCGGGGAACAGCGTTTCAGCCTGGATCTTGGCAAAGTCGAGCAGAGCTTTCTGATCCAAAACCTGATCCAGCGTCTCCAGCGGCAGATTCCCTAGGCGATCCCGATACGCGCTCAGCAGCTCCACCAAAATCTTTTGAATATGGTATGCGGCGATGAGCCGGCGCCGCCAAGAGCGAAGCCGTGTTGCATTGCCCACAAAATGCGCCATTTCATGGCCAAGTATCCGCACGGTCCTATGTGGGTGGTATAGCATCTCTTCACTGATGCTCACTGACATCATGTGATTCGGTTCTGAGAGACTGTCCAAGGGCATAGGCTCCACCTCCAGCACATCTACCAGCTTGGGCGAGAGCATTACGCCGTACAGCACCTCCGGCGAGTCCTCGAGAGCGGAGACAATGTAGTGGGTCATGATACTGTAATAGGCCATCAGCTTGGGCGGCATCTCAAAGGCAGTTACACCGCAGTGGGGGATCTGGATAAACTGCCGATCACTGTGGACAGTACTATTGACCAGAGTGGTGACGTTTAGATAGAAGGTGTTCACGGTCTCTCCCAGACGGGATTTCAGATCGTCGGGAAGCGGCTTTTCGGCGACCTCTTTGCAGACCTTTGTCATATACCGGACAAAGTCCCTGAACTGGGGAATCAGGCAGGCGGCCAAATCCCTGGCCAACTGGACTGTCAGCCTGTTGGTGACCATGCTCTCCAGGTCATAGAGGAAACGGAGAAAGACCAGATCCTCTTTAACCCTCATTTTCCTATACAATTGCTGGTATGCCTCTTTCAGCTCCTCAATCTCTATCCGAAAAGAGGCTCGCAGACTCTGATAGCACGGTAGCCGCGGCGCGTCATCCTGCAGTTGTAGGGCGGTGGAACCGGTTAGCGTCTCATCCTCGTTGGGGCGAATCCATATGGTCAGGTCAAAGGTGGATATCCACGGACTTTCCTCGGCATACTTGTCCGTATAGATTTTATAGGCCGAATAGAGCTGCTTGAGCGTAACGTCCCGCAGGAAAATGCTCATATCGTTTCGGCCGATCGTCCATCGGTGTTCTGCGGTCTGCTTCGATAGACCCAGCGCCCCCTCCACGGCCTCGAGATAGTTCTGCAGCTTTTGATAGTCGGTGGTGCCGAGGCAGAGGTAGGCATCAAAGCTGTCTTCCTCAGTCTTTTTTGAGTTTTCCCGGAAGCCGCAGATGGTCAGCGTATCCAGCACCGGCGTTTTTTTCCCTGCCATCGAGGCGTAATTCAGCCGTGCAACCAGGCTCATATAGTTTTGAAAGCTGTCCGTCTGGCAGAAGATCAGAATCTCGTTATACTCCAGAGAATAGTAGATCAGATAGTTCTGCCCGTCGTAAATTTTTCGGATGCGTTCTGCTGTCTCTTCCAGAGAAGCGGACAGCGAGACGTTGACCAGCGTGAGAAACAGCATCGCCGTCGTAGTTGTTGTTTCCCAAAACTGGTCGATTTCCTCCCGCTTCTCCGCGTTTTCCACTTCAGTAAAGGCCGTGATGAGCTGCTGCGAACGATACTGGTTTTTCAGATTTGTGCGAAACAGCTCTTGCATCACCCGATAACCGTCGTATAAATTTACGGCTGCGTGCTTGTCTACATCCTTGCCTTCGTGGGAGACAGGATGAACCGTGATCTCGTCAAAATATGAAAAGGCGCGGTAAGACTTTTTCCCACCGTTGGCGTGGAAATCGTTAATCCCGTGAAAATTCCGAAGTTGAACAATTCGGATATCCTGCCCAAGGAAGTTGCTTTGCTCCATCTTCCCCCTCCTTATTGTGAAAAACAACGAAAGGCCCGCAGACCTCCGAACGCCAAAACGTCGGACAGCCCGCAGACCTGTCGCCGCGATGCGCCAAAATGGAGATTGCGTATAAAAACGCAATCTCGCCCATTCCCGATTCTGCGCTGTATCGTTAAAGCGAAAGTTTACCCGCTTTGCTGTTATAATCAGAGACTACGACCTTTACGTCAACATTCCGTTGGAACCGGGAGGGCAACTCTCTGCTTGCTTCGTACAAGCTGTAGTTCGGAACTGGTTTCTTCTTCTTTATGTTGGCTTTGCCAGCCTTCGGATCTGTCATGGTTGCCTCCTAATTCGCGCAATCTAACCCCCCTCTTTTTTTGTATAGAGAGGTACTTAATTATATTACCAGTTTTGCCGGAAATGTCAAGCTTTTTTTCTCGCGCGGATGATATCCGCGCCGCCATCTTCGGAGAGAACAACACCCAGCACCTGATCGGTATTTGACAGATCGGCCACAAAATTGTTAACTGAATTAAACCGAGCTCCCCTAGCCAAGTCGCCCTTAGTACACGAGAGTCCGTCGAGAATCACCGCCACATACCGGATGCGACCCTGCAGGTCTACGACCACCGCGCCGTCCATGGCCGCAGCTGAAGAAATCAACTCAACTGCTGCGTCCGGATTGTTCTTCTCACAACCATTATATGCCTGACACGCTGCTTGGTTGAAATTGACCGCCATGGCCTTTCTGTGCTTCAAGAGCTGCTCGATGCGGGATACCGTGTTGGACGATTTGCCACCCTTGAAATCTGCAATGATCACTGCTGCGCCATGCTTGCTCTTGATTCTGTCCAGTGTGCGCTTGAGCGGACTGGAGGTAAAATCATCAATGCCAAAGGTCTTCTCTATCGCGCGCTGCAGCTCCTTCTGATTATCTGACTGATCAATCTGATAGCCGTTGTGGACGCGCTGAAACAAAACTGTACCCTGATAGCGGAATTTCCATTTCATGGGGCCGTCCAGCTCAACAATCACCGGACACAAACCGTTTGCCGCCTTTTCCGGAATAACCCCAACGCACGTCGCCGCGTGTGTCTGCGGATTCGCCAAAAAAGCCAGGGCACAGCCTCTTGCCACGCCCGCTACCAGTTTGCGAAGCTGGCGGACGTGCTCTTCGTCTACTGGTGCCGCCGCTTTGAGCACCCAGGCGCACTGCTGACGCAATTGCTGTTTCTTTGTGCAAAACGCGATAGCAATTCTCCCCTTGCTCTCCGCGCCCTCATATTTGGTCAGAGAGAGCTTATCGAGCACCTCAAAGGGAACGCATGCCAACGCTCCACACTCTTCCACCAAGCTGAACACCATTTCCCGGTAGATTTCCTCCGCGGCTTCCTGTTCATCCATAGGTCTTCCCAAAACTGTGGTCAAATGGAAATCCCCAGCGAAATCCTCCAACGTACGTGCATTGTCCGACAAAAATGACACCAGAGCGTCCACCGCCCAAGCGGTCAGATACACGGAATATGCCTGGGTAAGCTGCGACTGGGAGATGACGAAGTGAATAGTCAACTGCTCTTTTCTGTCCTGGGAGTAGCACGTCCATGTCCTTGTCAGACTACCCTCGCCTACAGAATTTGCTTCACCGCAGTATATCGTCAAACCGCAGCCATGGGGCAGGGTAGAGTCATATTTGCCCAATACTCCGATTTTCTTTAAAAGCGCGGTTGACACTCTGTGCAGATATTGTTCTCCTTGATATGTAGGATTATTCTGTTTATTTTTTCCTCCCGACATCCGCGCACCTCGATGGATTCTTTATATTCACTCTATTATATTATTTTAACACGATTCTATAGATATTGCAATATTTCGTGGATAGAAATGGCAAAAACTTGTTGCGAATTGTCGGCTGATTTAATTTCTATGAAAATGATCTGCTTCTTATGACGCCGAATTTGTCAATCCTCAACCCTGTCGTACTCGCAGCTACTCCCAAATCGTCGGCCAGACTTTATATCATCACGCCAAGACGACCCTGGGGTGTAACTGCGTTCTCTACAAAAAAGACGTCGGCGTTGAATTCCCCGTACCGGCTGGTGATGTGCGCGACCATGGGGACATTGGTGGGATCGCTCTTCGTGTAGCTTCTAATCGCCGCAGTAGGGTCGATTCGTCTCCAGCAGTGTCAGCCATCGTGCGCAGCCCGCCATCCTGTCACTGTCCGTTTGTAGCCAGTTATACGCCCCCTCTAGTTTGCCCGCGGCGTACAGGCATAAAAATACCTGGGCACAGGTCTCCGCCGCGGAGATCACTCCTATTTCAAAACTATGTCCTTATAATCAAACAGTACCAACGTCACCATTCAAGATGTTGTTTTAGACGAGCTTGATAAATAATTCAATGGTCGAGAATCTGCACAAGATGCCGCACAATAGGGAGTGTCGTATATTCGGAGTTATATCCAGCGGAACAAACTAATATGGGCACAAGCAAAAACGCAACCTTGAGTAGAAAAGCAATAATGCGTATGATGGAATCGAAGGGAGCGAGTTAAATGAGAAGGGCAAGATACTACGTCACCCTCAACGCAGAGGAAACGCGGCTTGTGCTGAGGAGCCTCATTCGCATGAAGAACAAGCTGATCGCAGAAGCCCGCTACACCGATTGCGTGGATGAACTGATCGCTAAGATTGCCCCCATATGATCCCACAATTACATATTCAGAGAGCCGTCTATTCTGTTTTTCATAGTAGGCGGCTTTTTGCATGCCCGGAGTGCCAGTACATAGCCATCTGCATATTCGCCGCAGATGGCTAAATCTGCGTAAAGGAGGAAACCAATATGGCGAAAACAAAGGTGATCGCCGTTGCCAACCAAAAGGGCGGCGTCGGCAAAAGCACCAGCGTGTACTGCATCGGCGCAGGGCTGGCGCAGGATGGGAACAAGGTCTTGCTTCTGGATGTTGACCCGCAGGGCGACCTCACAAAGATGCTGGGCGAGCGCAAGCCCCATGAGCTGCCCTTGACCCTCAGCAATGTTATGAACGACATTGTGGCGGGACAGGACGGTGCGGAACACCCGGAGATCATGCACCATGACGAGGGCTTTGACTTCATCCCGGCAAACCGCACCCTTTCGGCGGTGGAGATTGGGCTGGTCAACACCATGAGCCGTGAGACAGTCTTGAAGCGGTATCTGGACAGCATAAAAAAGGAGTATGACTATGTGCTGCTGGATTGCCGCCCGTCCCTCGGTATGCTGGTCATCAACGCCCTGTCCGCATCAGACTATGTTCTCATTCCCGTGCAGGCGGACTATCTTGCCGCCGAGGACATGGCGGAGCTGATCGGTACAGTCCAGAGCATCAAGCGGCAGATCAATCCCAAGCTGAAGATCGGCGGCGTGTTTCTCACAATGGCGAATGAGACAAATTTCCGCAAGGACATTGTGAAGTCCGTCAAAGAGAACTATGGAAAGCGTCTGCCCGTCATGGAGGCCGTGATCCCCGCGACGGTGCGACTGGCGGAAGTCAGCACCGCAGGTAAAAGCATCTTCCGGCACGACCCCAAGGGGCGGGCGGCGGACGCCTACCGCGAGCTGGTAAAGGAGGTGACGGGCTTTGGGGAAAAGCAGCGTAGCAAGTCTGCTGACCTCGGTAGATGAGCTTTTTACTACGCAGGAGGAACGGGATGCCGCCAAGCGGGAAACGGTTGCAGACATTCCGCTTTCCGAGATCAGTGACTTTCCCAATCATCCCTTTAAGGTGAAAATGGACGAGGCCATGATGGAAATGGCCGACAGTATCCGACAGTATGGTGTTCTTGTCCCCGGCATGGTGCGTCCCAAGGAGAGCGGCGGCTATGAAATGGTGGCAGGCCACCGGCGCAAGATGGCCAGCGAGCTGGCGCAAAAGCCTACCATGCCCTGCCTTGTACGCGATCTGACCGATGATGAAGCGATCATTATCATGGTGGACAGCAACTTGCAGCGTGAAAGCATCCTCCCCTCGGAGAAAGCCTTTGCCTACAAGATGAAGCTGGCCGCTATGAAACGTCAGGGACATAGAACAGATTTAACTTCGGCCCCACTGGAGCCGAAGTCGTTTGCACGTTCAAACGAGGAACTTGCTGCACAAAGCCCAGATAGTCGCGCACAAATCCAACGCTATATCCGTCTCACTT
>JAZLGK010000102.1:0-5974 GCA_045616265.1 Candidatus Limivicinus sp.
AAGGAAAAAATCCAATCGGCGATCCCGCCGGGTATGGCAGAATGACGGTGGATAACTCTGCCAAAAGAAGGCTGAAAAATGCTTTTTTGCGGTCAGTTATCGACATCAGCCACAGCTGACAGCCGGAAACGGCCGGTTTCCGGGAGAGTTGTTAACAACTCTGGCGACAGAAAATGTTTTGTTAACAAATGGGCTTTCGAGCCTGAAATCACGGAGAAAAAACTTTTTTATTTTCTCCCTTTTGCACAAAGGATCACCCGGCTAACGGGGGTTCTGAATAGTTACACTTCCTTATGTGTGGCTGTGGCTTTTCCGTTTTCCCCTTTTTTTCGCTCAAAAGCACTTGTTTTTGATGCGCTCCAATAGTATAATAAGTCGTAAATTTCGTCAAAATCCGCACCGCATGAAAATAAGAAGACAGGAGGAAAGAGTATGGCTGAAAGTTCTGGCAAAGGAGCCAAGATACTGCTCATCATCTCTGTGATAATTCTGGCGCTGACGGTGCTATTCACCGCGGCCTACGCGCTGGTTTTAGGGCCGGACGCGAAGTTCGGGCCGAACGCGCAAAAGGGCGGGAGCAGTGCCGGCACAGAAACGGACGGGGAAGCGGCCCCGTTTGTCGATATGTCGGAGCTCACCGAAACGCCGGACTGGCAGAAGGACGAGATCGATCTCGAGGAAGCCGCAAAGCAGATAGAGGCGGCAAAACCGGACGAGCCCAAGCCCATCGAAAATCCCTTCAAGGACGTAACGGAGACGGATTATTCTATGAGCCGGCCCTCTGGGGCGCAGCGAACGGCATCCTCTTCGGCGACATGCTCTCGCCCGCGGACGACTGTACCCGCGTGCAGGCGATGACCTTCCTCTGGCGTGAGGCGGGCTCGCCCGAGCCGCTTTTGAAGGTAAGCCCCTTTACGGACGTTGCCGAGAGCGATTATTTCTACAAGCCCGTTTTGTGGGCCTTTGAAAACGGCCTCATATCCACGCCCTCCGACGAGCGCTTCAACCCCGCGAACACCTGCACCCGCGCGCAGATAATGCTCTTCCTCTACCGCCTTGAGGGTGGGTCGGCAGCAGGGCTCAAAAACCCCTACAGCGACGTATCAGAGGGCAGCTATTATTACGACGCGGCCCTTTGGGCGTATGACCGCGGCATTCTCGTCCTCGGCGCGGACACGTCCTTCAACGCGGACGCGACCTGCACCCGCGGACAGTTCATAACATTCATGTACCGCTGTTTTGCGGAGTAAGGAGGAAAAAGCATGGCAAAATTCTGTACCAAATGCGGCGCCCCCCCCTGGAGGAAGGTGCCAGATTCTGCGTCAAATGCGGAGCTGCACAAAGCGCAGCAGCCGCGCACGGGGCGCCGACCGCCCGGCAGCCAAAAAAGAAGAAGAGCACCGGAAAGATAATCACGTCGGTGATCTGCCTTCTGCTCTCGGCGGTAATCCTCGTCACTTGCTTCTGGCAGCCCGGATTTCTGGTGAAATCTAGAGATAAGGGGATAGAGTCCGGCGGTCACGGAATAGGCATAGACCCTACCGCCACAGGCAGAGTCGAGACCGGCCAGGTAACGGCAGAGAACTTAACCGTTGAGACGGAGGAAGGCGTGACTTGCGAAATAAGCCCGTTTCTTCTGTCGTACAACGAAGAGCTTGACGTATCCGTTCGCCGCGCAGGCGTCGAGACCGCCGACAACGGCGACTGGCGCATAACCGCGTACGACGTTGAGATCGGCGACCTCAAGGAGCTCGGCACGTTCATAGACATCCGCCTTCCGTTCGACGGTTCCTTCTGCGACGAAGGGGAAGACCCCGCTGAGTGCGTCGGCGCGAAGTACTTCAACGAGACCACCGGCGAGTGGGAGGACGTGCTTTACGACGTCGACGCGGAGAACATGGAGGTAGTCATCCACACGGATCACCTCTCCCGCTACGGCTGCTTTGAAGTGGCAAGCGCGGGCTACCGCAAGGCGTACATAACGAGTATAGACGAATACGCGGACGAGCTAGACATATCTCTGGAGGAGGCCACCGCCGCGCTTTCGGAATATACACAGCTCGGCGAGCCGGGAGAGAGCTGCAAATCGATAGGCATGAAGGTTCTGAATGGCGTCGTGGACGGCACCTTAAGCACCGCGAGCACCGTCGGCGACCAGCTCGACCTCGTCTCCAACACCTACTCAGGGCTTAACCTCGGCGACATCCAGTTTTTCACCGAGCGCAACAACGAGATAAACAAGTCCATCGGCGAGAGCCTCGGCAACCTCGGCAAGATACTCGGCGCCGTTAAGCTCGGCGCGGAGATACTCAAATCCAACAAGACGAGCGACGACATAATCGGCATATACAAGGATGCCGGCATGTATGCCCTCAGCTTCGCGGAAGGCGGCCTCGGCTACGCGATGGTCGGTGTCTGGATGATAGACAAATCCCTGACGGACCTCGGAAACGAGGCAAAGAACATACGCATGGAAAACTGGGAGACCATATATCAGTACTTCAACGACCAGTGGCAGGACCCCGTGCACGGCGGCGCGCACAGGGCGAGGACCACTGCCGAGTGGCGCGACCTCATCGCGAAAGTCATAACTGCCAGCCACGGCGATCAGGATACCTTCAAAGCCCTTCTCGAAGCACAGGTGGACTCCTACGCCCGCCGCTTCTTCGAAAACGAGCCGGAGGAAGACATCGAGGAGATCCAGCACATCGTGGGGCACATGTGGAAGGGCGCGCTGAGCGCCTCCGAAAAGGAAGCGATAATAAAAAAGTACAAGGACAATTTGTACGACAGGCTCACTAGCGTCATCATGGTCGAGATGCAGAAGGACTACCAGAATCAGGTCAAGTCCCAGATGCATAAAGAGCTTAAGGTCCTCAAGAACCTGCTCAACAGCGAGACCTCCGTCCACATCTACGAGGAGCTCGAAGACGGGGTGCAGCCCCATTATGCCGGCTACAAGATCCGCTTCGGGAAGCTAAGTTCAGACGCCAAGGTGGAGAGCTGGACGGGCGTCATGAATAAAAAGGGCGAAGCCAATACGAAGATATCCCTTATCGGCTGGATAGCCGCCGGTCAGCCGGATCACGTCGATTTCTGGGCGCCGGACAAAGATCCGGACGTCGACAAACCGGAGTTTTTCGTCGATTTTGAGTTCGACGTGCCCTCGGTCGACGTCGTCATAAAATCCGGTTTCCCGACCTTCGAGGAGGTCCTGGGGGACTACGAGAACGGCATCATGACTATCGTGGACATCTATGTCCCGCCCGAGATCGAGGATGAGGTCGAGGCCGCCGAGGAGGGCTGCGACATCGACTTAAAGCAGATGATCGGAGAGACCTCCGAAGAGCCATTCAGCATAGTGCAGGTCGGGGAGAACACGGCGACTATGTCTGGAGAGGATTTGGGCATGGTCTACAACGACAAAACCGGCAAATTCGGCGAAGTGAGAATCATTACCGAGAAGGAGGGCGAGCAGGTCGAGATAGTAATGTCCGGTGAGTGCAGCTACTCCGACGAGCAGAGGAGCGGCGTCATCTTCGGCTGCGAAGCGACGATGACGTTCGTTTCCAACGACTTCGCGGGAGTAGCTATAACGGTGCGCATCGCCGGCGAAAAGCCGCTTTCGTGATATGCATCCCGATATCGAGCTATTCGGCCTTACATTAAAGGCGTACACCCTCATGGCCTTTTTAGGCGCGATCGTTTTTTCGGCGATGGCACTCCCCGCACTTAAAAAAGCGGGGCTGAACTCTGCCAAAAAAGCGGTGCTGCTCCTTTCCATGTGCGTTTTATTCCTCATAGGCGCGAGGCTCTGGAACGTCGCCGTGAGTCCCAAAAGCTACGGCGGGAGCCTCAAGTGGTACTCCCTTAAAATGACGGGGCTTTCCCTTTACGGGGGGATACTGGGCGCGGCGACAGCGCTCGTTGTCCTGCTCATCGTCTGGAAAAAGAACGTCTTTCGGGTGCTGGACGGCCTATGCCTTCCATTCGGAGCTGCCTTTGCGATAGCGCGCGTCGGCTGCTACTTGAACGGCTGCTGCCGCGGAACGCCCACGGATTCATTTTTAGGCGTTTCGTTCCCCTCCAAGGCAAGCTCTCTGCCGCTGGGGCTTCTGGGCTCGCATAAATTCAGCAGCACAGTTCACCCGACGCAGCTTTACGAGCTCGTCGGCGGGCTTGTGGCGCTGCCGATAGCGTACCTTATCGCGAAGATACTAAAGCTTCGCGAGGGCGGATTCTTCATCGCCTACGGCGTACTTTTCTGCGCCGTACGCCTTGCGGTGCTGCCATTAAGGTCCCTCGGTTACGGCGAAGTTATAACGCGCATAGTTTACCCCGCGCTTTATATCGCCCTCATGGTCCTCGGCGTGATCTTCATGATCATACGTGAAAAGGCGGGAAGGAAAGATACCGCAAAGGCATAAAAAATGGGCGCCACGAGGGAGGCACTTCGTAAGGAAGCGCCTCCCTCCAGTTTGAACATGGGGTAATCTAAAATACGAAGGGCAAACATTTTATACTAAATATTCTGGTTTAACGAGCGACAAGGTTTATGAATGCCTTGGCGTCGAATTTCAATTTGTCAGAAATGGCATGGAATAACCTTAAAACTCAGTGAACTAGAAACCCAAATCAAATCCGGAAAAGAAGTAATTGTGCATTGGAATCCCCAGTCAAGGCATAAGGTTCTCGCAGTAATTAAGCCATCAAGATCATTAAATCATGAACTGTATTACCATTGAAGTCGAAGACTACGATGACAAAGAAAAAATGCTGCACACCATTTTCGAGAAAAGCCGTGTTTCCGATACGGAGCTGTTTGCCCTTGATGTTAATGTTGCCATTCAGCTTTTATCCTCTTTTGATGGCACGGTGGTCTATCCCAAGTCTGAAACCAAGGAAGAAATTTTTGATGAAGCAACGGATAACAGTAAAAGCAAATTGATTCCGGACGGCGTATATACGTTGAAACGCAAAAAGAGGTCGGATAATCGCGCTGTTGATGCTGCCGCTTCCGTCAAAAGCGGAAACTGGACACTAAAAAAGGACAGCGTTTTGGGAATCACGGAGGATGCGGGCATTTCCGCTAAGGTCAGAAATCGGCGCGCTGAGTTGCCGATTGACAGTAATGGTATTCTTCTGGAAGATGTTGAACTTGGGGAGTGTTCCCCCAGTTTCGCCAGCGGTTTGGTCCTAAACGCTTCCAGCGACGGATGGGAAGATTGGAAAAATAGCGACGGAAAGCCCATCGACATTTACAGAGAGAAAATCACGAAAGAATAACAAGCACTATCAAAAACGGCGTCAGGAATTGCTCCCCGCCGCCGTGCGTCTGCTATGCGTAGATCAGATCATGATTGACGATCTCCGTTGCCGTTTCCCGGATGGCGTTCATACGCTGCACCCAAAGCATCTGATCCTCTGCTTTGAGCGTTTCCGTGATACCGTCCTGCGCCGCTATTTGTGCCACAAGCTGAGAAAACATCGCCTCTGCCTGCCGGTCAATGTCCCGGAGATATCTGTCCAGTATGCCGGAAATCAATAGAGAGGAATAGGTGCAGTGCTTATGCTCGCGCAGGTATATGGCATCAATGCAGATTGATAACCTCAACTCCTTTGTTGCCATTATGCGTACAAAGATACAGTTAAAAAATGAGATTCCCGACTCGGATCATTACATCCAAACTCTCAAAGCTTCTGAAGTTAATAGGCTAATTTCCCGCAGTACACAGGATTATCAATTACTCCCTTGACAAAAGATGCTGCAAAACCATCAATCGTATTATTCTGGCGTTTCTTTTTCACATATCCACTTTCATTAAGAAAAGCTGCAATTGCAGCTACTCCCATAGTTGTATTGATATATTTATCATAGATGATTTTTATTACTTCCACTTCATCTTCCGCAATAAATAATGATCCATCCACCAGCTTATATCCATATGGAGCAAAACCGCCATTCCATTTTCCT
>JAZLGK010000103.1:0-2269 GCA_045616265.1 Candidatus Limivicinus sp.
ACACAAAGTATTCCTGCGAAAAAATGCCTTCATCATAAGTGAGCGTCCAAATCTTCGATTTGGCTTACGCGAACTTATGCAAAGCTGAACCCATTTTCTCTCGCCATCTGCTCTTGCCGCATTATGCGGTATTGCCTTAAAGATCTGTCCGGTTTTGGGCAGATCTTTAATAAATGTAAGCGAGTATACGCAGATGGTTATCAAAGGGCTTGTTCTGGCCGTTGCAGTCGGCCTTGACTGCCTATCCAACAGGAACAAGCAGACCTGAGTTGCTTATAGCCCCTTTGTCAAGCAAAAGCGCCAAGAAATGCTCCCGCGGCGAACATGTTCACTGCGGGAGCTGGCTTTTAAATTTCCTGTAATTTTTTATCCCTTATACCCGATCTCGTCGGCGAGCTGCTTTTCGACGAAGACGACCGCGTCGGAGTGGAGCTTCATGAAGGTCGCGGGGCACTTGGTGGTGATCTTGTCGGTCATGAGAAGCTGAGCGGCGGCGTCGCGCTTGTTGTTGCTGATGATGAGAAGGAGCTTTTTGGCGCGCATGATGCTGCCCATGCCCATGGTGAGCGCGTAGCGGGGGACATCGTCGCGGTTTTCAAAGAAACGTGCGTTTGCGTCAATGGTGCTTTCGTCGAGGAATTCTTTGTGTGCCTGATCGACAAGAAATTCGCCCGGCTCGTTGAAGCCCAGATGTCCGTCGGGGCCTACGCCCAGAACCTGCACGGCAATCTCCTTTGCATCGAGGACGGCGTTGAACTCTTTGAGGTTTGCTTCGACATCGCCGGTACCCTTGGCTACATAGGTATTCTTTTTGTCAATGTTGATGTGGTCGAAAAGATTGGTGTCCATGAAATAGCGGTAGCTCTGCTCATGGGTAGGCTCCAGACCGACATACTCGTCAAGGTTGACGGTATCAACTTTGGAGAAGTCCAGTCCTTCCTCGCGGCAGCGGCGGGCGAGCTCCTGATACATCCCTACGGGGGTGGAGCCGGTAGCGAAGCCGAGGCGGCATTCGGGATTTTCACGGACGGCCTTTTCAATGACGTCGGCGGCCATGGAGCAGGCGCTCCGGTAATTATCTGCAACTATAACTTTCATAGCATTTCCTCCGTAAGTTGTTTACTGCACTATACTATTCCCTGTGCTTTTTCTTGTCAAGGGAAAAAGAATTACAGTTTACATTTTTGCAATAAACTTAAGGCAAAATCCCGCCGCTAATATTTTTTGATCAGCCAGCTCTGACCGAAACCGTAGGGGCTTCCGCGCTCTCCTGCGGCGATCTTTTTTTCCATCGCTGCCGGGTCGGTGACCGCCATGCCCGCCAGTCGGTCGATTCCGTGCTCAAGCAGTTCGGGGCACATAGGGACCGAGGGGCCGATGAGGATAGTACAGGCGTTCCGGCACAGGGAGAGCAGGTGCGGGAGAGTCTTGTTGATGATCGTGGCCCCGGTGATGATCACGATGTCGCACTGCGGGAGAATAAGATCGCAGGCGGAATCCGGGTAGTCTCCTTCCCGCGGTGCACGCTCGATGATATATATCTGCTTTGCCTCGCGGCGGATCTCCTCCGTCAGGTGGAGATGCCCGACGGCGGCTACGGTTTTTCTCTTCAGGTCAAGCCCTGCGGTACAGTAGTTTTTAAATGGCTCAATACAGCCCAGCGCCTCCATACGCTCCGGTGTATTGCAGCAGAGATTCACAGCGGACAGCGCAAGGCTTGCCTCATGAAGATTCCAGCTTTTGATCGCCGGGGCGATCTCCTTCACGTCCATGCCCGCAAATCCCGCCGGGAACATAGGCGCGATACTGTCCCCCTCGGTCGCCATGGCCATGCCGAGTCTGTTCCCGCCTGCGGCTGCCGACCAGCGCTCACCCGATACGGTGCGCTCCACGACCGTGCCGGGGTCGATATTGTCGATAATGGTATCATAAAGAGAAAAGAAACCGTCCATTTCAGCCTCCCGGAGCAGATTCTATTTATATAATTCATATTATCATATCAAAAAACACTTTGCAACCGGCGCAAAAAAATGCCGGATCCTTTATGTTCTATCGCGCTGTTTAATATCATTCCGTCAGACGGGCGTGAATAAAGGAATTGCCAACAGCCCGCTTTGGTGGTAAAATAATTTAAGGCAATACCGCATAATGCGGCAAGAGCAGATGGCGAGAGAAAATGGGTTCTGATGAAGGCATTTTTTCGCAGGAATACTTTGTGTATTGCAAGAAAAAATGACAAAATCTGAGCACATTTTATCCGTCAGCTGCC
>JAZLGK010000104.1:0-41647 GCA_045616265.1 Candidatus Limivicinus sp.
CTGCGGGCGCACACTCAGCGGCGTAGTTTTCGTATGAGACGCCTTTTGAAGCATTTACTATGCATAAGTTCGAGCAACCAAATCAAAGATTTGGGCTCTCACTTAAACCGCGCTTTGCGCGGCTCTTGAATGCTTCAAAAGCTATGATTAAAAATGTCTATTTTTAATCAGAAATGAGTATGAGGAGAAACATGAACGACGAGCTGACAAGACAGGACATCAAAAAAATGCAGGAGGAGCTGGATTACCGGCGGCTCGAACTGATGCCGGGACTTATTGAGGAGGTCAAGCGCACCCGCGCTTTCGGCGATCTGAGCGAAAATTTTGAGTATAAGGCGGCAAAACAGGCGCAGAATAAAAACCGCAGCCGCATCCGCTATCTGGAAGGCATGATAAAGACCGCGAAGGTCATCGACGACCGCTCCCGCAGCGACGAGGTCGGGCTTTTTGACAAGGTGGAAATCTATCTGCCGGAGGATGACGAATATGAGACCATTCAGGTCGTCACCACCGTGCGCTGCGACCCGCGAAAGGGTCTTATCAGCAAGGAATCCCCCTTCGGACAGACGGTGCTGGGCAAGAAGGTCGGCGATACGATCACCGTACACGTGAACGATAATTACAGCTATGAGGCGGTGATAAAGTCGATCACCAAAATGAAGGATGACGGCTCCGCGCCGCTGCTGGAATTCTGATTTAATTTGGAATGCGGAATTCGGAATATAAAGAAATAAACACTCTCTGCACACGGATAAGGTATGCAGAGAGTGCGTTTTATGCTAATCTATGATAATCGCCCGTTCCTCGCCCCTTGCGACTCGCTAAGAGCCGCCTGCGGCGGTTGCTCGCTTGCATGGCGCCTGCGGGCGCACAGACAGGGCAACCGGAAGGGATGCGTAAAAAATCCCATGCGCGGTCGGCTTTCATTTATCGTGGTGCGCTTTTTTGCGCATGGGAATTTAGTATCATATGGCTTCTTTTCCGGCTCTGTATGCGGCGAGGTTGAGATCGATAAATTTTGCGG
This sequence comes from Candidatus Limivicinus sp., assembly GCA_045616265.1. Classification (GTDB taxonomy): domain Bacteria; phylum Bacillota; class Clostridia; order Oscillospirales; family Oscillospiraceae; genus Limivicinus. Next base: position 1,025 of record JAZLGK010000104.1, read on the forward strand.
GAACGGTTGAGCGGATGACTTCTTCCCAGTCGATATCGGAAAGCTCCAATACCTTGGTCAGTGCGCCGAAGAGGACGATGTTCATGCACTTTTCGCTTCCGACTGTCTTTGCGATTTCACCGGCGCGCAGGGAGAAGCATCTGAAATTGTCCCGCATTGCCTCCAGACAGCCCTCCGGGTACTGTGCAAGTCCTGCGGCTGTGGTGGCGGAGGCCATCTCATAGTCGTTGATGACGGCAACGCCCTCGGGTTTCAGAAAATCGGAGTATCTCACGGCCTCCATCTTTTCAAAGGCGACGATCACATCCGCTGCGCCCTTGCCGATCAGCGGGGAATACACCTTATCGCCGAAGCGCACCTGCGTGGAGACACTGCCGCCGCGCTGGGACATACCGTGAACCTCGCTCATTTTTACATCATATCCGGCTTTCATCAGACCGTTGACAAGCACCTTTGCTGTCAGAATAGCGCCCTGACCGCCGACACCGACCAAAAGAACAGATTTGGTTTTCATTTTTTTGTTATTCCTCCTTGCGGCTTATTGCGCCCACGGGGCAGACCTGCGCGCAGACGGTGCAGCCGACGCACAGAGAAGCGTCGATGCAGGACTTCTTATCCCTGACCGAAATCGCGGGACAGCCGACCGTGAGGCACTTTTTGCAGCCTATGCATTTTGCACTGTCCACAACGCAGAGCTTCTTTTCAAACTTCTCGCGCTTGATGAGAAGGCAGGGACGGCGCACGATCATGGCGGTGCGTTTTTCACTGACGATAGCGTCATCGATGGTCTTATTCATGGCGGTGAGATCCTGCGGGTCAACGATGATTATATTTTCATATCCGTAAGAGCGGAGAATATCTTCGATTTTAAGCGCTGCTGCCATCTCGCCCATGAGATTGAAGCCGGAGCCGGGGTTGTCCTGATGTCCGGTCATGCCGGTGATGTGGTTGTCGAGCACCACGGGGATCATATCCGCATCGTTGTAGACGATTTCCGCCGCGCCTGTCATGCCGCTGTGGAAGAAGGTGGAATCGCCCACCACGCCGAACACGGTCTTCTTAACGCCTGCAGCCTTGAAAGCCTTTGCCATACCCGCGCCGACGCTGAAGCCGCCGCCCATGCACACGACCGTATCGACGGCATTCAGCGGAGCGGAGCCGCCGAGCGTGTAGCAGCCGATATCACCGGTGACAACGCAGTCCTTGCGCTTGCCGATGCAGTAGAAGAAGCCTCTGTGGGGACAGCCGGGGCAGAGAGCGGGAGGACGGGAGACTGCCGTCACGCCGACGTCCACGGTCTTTGCCTTTTCGCCGAAGAGAGCCTCCCTGAGGATCTGGGGATTGAGCTCGTACATACCGGGTACAAGCTCCTTGCCGATGCACTCGATCCCGGCGGCTTTGATCTGCTCTTCCATATAACCGTCGAGCTCTTCGATGACGTAAAGCTTTTCGACCTTGGAGGCAAAGTCACGGATGAGGTCAATGGGCAGGGGATAGGTAAGACCTAGTTTTAAGAAGGAGGTATCCTCGGGGAAGATCTCTTTTGCGTACTGGTAGGCAACACTGGCGGCAATAACGCCGACCTTGCCGCCCTTCATTTCGGCCACGTTCAGCGGACAGTTGTTGGAATACTTATAAAGCTCCGCCAGATTCTTTTCAAGCTTTGCACGGCTGCGGTAGGAGTTGCCTGGGTTGCAGATATACTTTGCGCCGTTGCGCTGATAGGGACGGGGCTCGACCTCGGTATGTACGCCCGGCTCGACAAGGCTCTTGGAGTGGGCGATGCGGGTGACGGTGCGGAGCATGACGGGCATATCGAATTTCTCGGAGAGCTCGCAGGCGTATTTCACAAAGTCCTTGCAGTCCTGCGAGTCGGAGGGTTCGAGCATGGCGATCTTCGCGTGCTTGGCGTACCAGCGGTTGTCCTGCTCGTTCTGGGAGGAATGGAGACTCGGATCGTCTGCCACGACCACGACAAAGCCCGCGTTCACACCGCTGTATGCGGCGGTAAAAATGGGGTCGGCGGCGACGTTCATGCCCACATGCTTCATGGCGGTGAGAGAGCGGACACCTGCAATGCTCGCGCCGTAGGCGACCTCCGTTGCGACCTTTTCGTTGGGCGCCCATTCACAGTAGAGCGAATCTTTGTATTTGGGCAGATTTTCGAAGATTTCGGTACTCGGCGTGCCGGGGTATGCGGAACAGACCTTGATGCCTGCCTCGTAGGCTCCCAGAGCGATCGCCTCGTTGCCGCTCATAAGCAGCTTCATTGGTAAAACTCCTTTTCTTGTTTGTTGCATTGATAAATACTGATTTAACTGATTATACCCTGAAACGGAATGTTTTGCAAGCCGAAAAACTCTGTATTCCGCATTCCGTATTATCACAGCTCTCTTTTCATCTGCATCATATAAAACGATTTATCGTCGATCGCCCGCATGGTGGCTAAAATGCCGTCGAGGTGATCGTATTCGTGCTGGAGAAGCTCGGAATAGTCCCCTTCGAGGAACAGTTTCTGTGGCTGCATATTGCCGTCCAGATAGGAGATGACGCATCTCTTATGGCGCTTCACCTTCACGCAAAGCCCCGGGAAGGACATACAGTCGTCCAGCACCTCATAGGTCTCCTTGTCGGGGAAGGAGAGCACCGGATTGATGAATACATATTCTCTGTCCGTCAGCATATAGAGAAGCCTTTTCCGTATGCCGATCTGCGGGGCGGCAATGGCTCTCCCGGCGCCAAAGGCTTTCCTGTAATCCAAAAGAGTATCGTGCAGATCCCGAACCCAGTCCTTGAGCAGAACAAGATCCGCTTCCGTTACCTTCACACTCTTTTCATATAAAGCCGTATTGCCTAATTTGAGAATTTCTCTGACCATGCTGGCACGCCTTTCGACAATGTTTTTTTCAATCATATCATTTATTTTTTTCTTGTCAATATTCAGAAAAAACCGTCACGGAGAGCATTGCTGAAAAAACTGCTGAAAAAACAAGGTTAATTCTTGAAAGAAACGGCAAAATGCGTTATACTATATCCGGTAGAAAAATATCTGTTCTCGGATAAAAGAGGGGGTGAGTCCATGTCATTTACGGCTGTTACAAGCATCACCGATGCGGAGGCGGAGGCAAAGGAAAAGGTGGCGCAGGCGGAGGCGAAAGCCGCACGGATGATAACCGATGCGGAAAACGCCGGGAAGGCCGCTGTGGAGGCCGCCGCTGCCAAGGCGGAAAGCGAGCTTGCGGAGCTTCGCCGTCAGGCGGATGAAAAAGCGGTGAAAGCGGCTGAGTCGCTCTCCGTGGAGCTGGAAAATACAAAAGCCGCCCTGAAAGCCAAAGCAGAGGCAAAACTTACGCAGGCGGCAGGCCTTATTGTGGAAAGGATAGTGAAGGGCTGATATGGCAATTATGGAAATGAAAAAGCTGCGCCTTGCCGCTGTTCGCTCCGATAAGGACGCTCTTCTTAAGGAGCTTATCCGCTATGGCTGTGTGGAGTTTTCCGAGATCGGGGAAGAAATCTCCGGGGAAGGTCTGGACGGGCTTTTCAAACGAGAGGATACGGATGTGCAGAAGCTCCTGTCTGACCGTTCCCTCCTTACACAGGCGATAGGTATCCTTGACCGGTATGTTCCGGCCAAAAGTAAGCTGCTCTCCGCTCCGAAGGAGGTTGAGGAGAGCGTACTGCTGGATGACGGTAATGTCGGCGCGGCTTTGAAGCTGGCCGGTACGATCGTTGAAAACCGGAACGATATCCGACGCATTGCTGCCGAGGAAAGCCGCCTGAGAAGTCTCATCGAGACTCTGACCCCATGGACGGAGCTTGATATGTCTCTCGATGTTGACGGTACCGAATACACGTCGATCCTCTTGGGCAGTATTCCGGCAAAGCAGAGTATCGCCGCATTGAATGACGCTCTTTCGGAGGTATGCGAAGAGGCGGAGGTTTTCAGGGTGAGCGCCGATAAGGTCAGCAGCTACGTTGCGGCTGTCTGTCGGAAAGAACTGTTATCCGAGATGAACGAGCTTCTCCGCTCCTTCGGCTTTGTGCCGAGCGCCGTGGCGGGAACCAGGGGTACGGCCGCAAAATGTATTGAGGACGCCCGATCCGCGCTCCGGGAGCTGACCGGGGAAAAGGAAAGCCGGGAGGCGGCTATCCGCTCAGAGAGCGTCCGCTGGGACGATCTGAAGCTCGCCTCCGACCGGCTGAGCACGAAGATCGCTCTATGTGAGGCGGAAGGAAAGCTTTTCGGCACGGAAGCGGTCGTTATCATGGAAGGCTGGATGCCCGCCGAAAGGGAAAAAGAGATCGCGGCGGTCTTTGAAAAATTTGACTGCGCGTGGGAAAGTCTCGAACCGTCGGAGGACGAATATCCCGAGGTTCCGGTGAAGCTTAAAAACAACAGATTTACAAATGCGCTCAACATGGTCACCAATATGTACTCGCTCCCGGCCTACGGTACGGTGGACCCCAACCCGCTGATGGCGCCGTTTTTTATCCTGTTCTTCGGCCTTATGATGGCGGACATCGGCTACGGGTTCATCATGATCCTCGCCGCGCTCGTCGCCATGAAGAAGATGAGGCCGCAGGGCGGCTCGCTGCAGTTCTGTCAGCTTCTTCTCTACTGCGGGATCGCAACCCTCGCCATGGGATTTCTGACGGGCGGCCTTTTCAGCGACGCACCCTATCAGATCGCCCACGTTCTGAACCCCGAGAGCAAGTGGGAGGGACTGTGGCACCTGTTCAGTCCGGAAACGGACAGCACAACGGTGCTGATCGGCTCTCTTGTGCTGGGACTTGCACATCTCAATACCGGCATGGCGGTGAGCTTTGCGCAGAAGAAAAAAGCAGGCAATCTCGCGGACGGGATTTTTGAGGAAGGCTCGCTGTGGGTCATTCTTCTGGGCGGAGTGCTTATGGGCACAAAGTTCCTCGACCTTACGGAAGTTCTCTATACTCCGGGGCTTGCGGTGCTGATCGTCGGCGTTGTCATGCTGCTGTTCGGCGCCGGAAGACACGAAAAGGGCTTCGGCAAGGTGACCGCCGCTTTCAAATGTATCTATGATACGGCGACCGGCTGGTTCGGCGATGTACTGAGCTATTCGCGAATTATGGCGCTGATGCTGGCTGGCGGCGTTGTCGGCAAGGTCTTTAACACCGTCGCGGTCATGCCGGCGAAGGACGGAGGAGTCAATGCCGTCACCGTTACGGCGTTTATCGTGATCTTCCTTCTCGGTCACGCCATGAATTTCGGGCTGAATCTTCTGGGCTGTTATGTCCATGACCTGCGATTGCAGTGTCTTGAATTCTTCGGCAAATTCTATACTGACGGCGGCAAGCCGTTTAAGCCGCTGGAATTCAGCTCTGACTATGTAAGAATAAAATAAATTATAAATATAGAATCTGTTTATCAAAACAATTATTCAGGAGGAAAAATCAAAATGGCACTTTTCGAAGCAATCGGCGGTAAAGCTCTCGCTTATCTGGGAGCGGCTCTGGCAGGCGCTCTGGCCTGTATCGGTTCCGCAAAGGGTACCGGCATGACCGGTGAAGCCGGTGCGGGTCTCGTTTCGGAGGATCCCTCCAAGTCCGGTAAGGTCATGATCCTGCAGGTCATCCCCGGTACACAGGGCCTCTACGGTTTCGTTATCTTCTTCCTCGCATATCTCAAGCTCAGCGCCGTGGAATCTCTCACGGTCGCCCAGGGCTTTGAAGTCATCATGGCGTGTCTGCCCATCATGATCGGCGGTCTTCTCTCCGCCATCGCACAGGGCAAGGTCGCGGTTGCCTCCATCAATATCCTGGCAAAGAAGCCCGATGACTGGTCCAAGGGTATGATCATGTGCGTTGTTGTCGAATTCTACGCGATTCTCTGCCTGCTGGCATCCTTCCTGATGCTCAATGCTATTCAGTTCTGATAGGAGAAGCTATGAAAGGCACTGAAAAAATAATCGCGCACATCCGGTCTGATGCCCAGGGGCGCTGCGATCTGATCCTCGCGCAGGCAGAGCAGCAGTGTACGGCTATCCGTTCCGATTATGAGAAGCGCGCCAAGGAGGTCTACACAGAGAAGATCCGCGCCGGGGTCGCCGAAACGCAGGCACGGGTGGACGGTATGGAGCGCATCGCCCGCATGGAGGCGAAAAAAGGCGTCCTTGCACTCAAGCAGCAGATGGTTGCCGAAAGCTTCGATAAGGCCTGCGAGATGCTTGCCGGTCTCCCGAAGGAGCAGTACACTGCGCTTCTGGCAAAGCTGGCCGCCGAAGCGTCCTCCACAAAGAAGGAGGAAATGATCTTTAACGAACGGGACCGTGAAAGCGTCGGTCCGGCAGTCGCAAAGCAGGCAAACCGGCTTTTGGGCGACGGTAAGCTCACTGTATCGGACGAAACGGGCGCGTTTGCCGGGGGCTTTGTCCTCCGCCGCGGAAACGTTGAGACAAAATGCACGGCGGAGCTTTTAACGGAGTTGTGCCGCAGTGAAATGTCCGCCGAGATCGCCCGTGTGCTCTTTGAATAAACTCCCATGCGCCAAATGCGCACCACAATAAATGAAAGCTGACTGCGCATGGGAGTTTTTTCGCATCCGTTCCGGTTGCCGCGCTGTGCGCCCCCAGGCGCCATGCAAGCGAGCAACCGAGCGCAGCGAGGCATTTGACGAGTCGCAAAGCGGCGAGGAACGGGCGATTATTATAATCTTACTGTGGAAGCGGAGCTTTCACAGTAAATCCCCGTATAGGAGGGAAAATTTTGGCTATTGAAAGAGAAGCATATCTTTGCCTGTCGGCTATGCTGCGGGCGAGAGAGACAAAGCTTTTGAACAGCGAAAAAAGCGGCCGTATGCTGGATGCCCGCAGCTTTGAGGAATGCGCAAAGCTTCTGACGGACAGCGGCTATGCCGATCTCTCAACGATGAATGCCGGAGAGATCGATACGTATCTCAACGAGCGACGCCGGGAACTCTTTCATGAGATAGAGAATATGTGTCCGCAGAAAGAGATTGTGGACGTTTTCCGCGTGAAGTATGACTATCATAACGCGAAGACGCTCATCAAGTCCGAGGCTATGGGACTTGACGCGGAGCATCTTCTGAGCGTCTGCGGCCGGATCGCCGGGAAGAAGTTTCTCTCACTGTATAACGACGGACGCTACAGTGATCTGCCCGGAAGAATGGGGGAAAGCGTGAGGGAGGCAAAGAATATCCTTGCCCGTACGAACGATCCTCAGCTTTCAGATATCCTTTTGGACAAAGCGTATTTTGCCGAGATACTGGAGGCGGCGGAGAGTACAGGCTGTACTTACCTCAGAGAATACGCGCAGGTCCTTATCGACTGTGCCAACCTCAAAAGCACCGTCCGTGTGAAGAGAATGGGAAGAAAAGATGCGCTGCTGGACAGTGTTCTGATCGAAGGAGGGCGCGTTCCCCCCGACAGAATAAAAAAAGTCGGTGACAAAGAGGCGATTTCCCATGTATTTTCCGGTACATTGCTGGAAAATGCTGCGGTTTTAGGGGGAGAGGCGCTCTCCGGCGGAAGTCTGACGTCTTTTGAGCTTGCTCTGGATAACGCTGTCAACGCCTTTCTGCGCACCGCACGGCGCGTCAGCTACGGTCCCGAGGCGGTAATTGCCTATCTCGCCGCAGTGGAGGGCGAAATAACCGCCGTGCGAATGATACTCACGGGAAGGCTTGCGGGCATAGCACCGCAGGTCATCCGGGAAAGGCTGCGTGATCTGTATGCTTAAAATTGCGGTAATCGGCGGGAGAGAGACGGTACTCGGCTTCAAGGCTCTGGGGCTTGATACCTTCCCTGCATCCGATGCCCCGGAGGCTTCCGGGATCCTGCGCTCTCTCACCCGGGACAGGCAGGACATAGCGATCATCTATATCGAGGAAAACCTGGCAGGACAGATGAGCCGTGAGATCGAAAAATTCAAGGACAGCCCCACGCCCGCCATCATCCTGATCCCCGGCCGGGAAGGTCCGCTGGGACTCGGTCAGTCGGCGCTGAAGGCGGCGGTCGAACGTGCCGTCGGTACGGATATTTTAGGAGACTGATTTTATGCTTTCCCGCTGGGTAAGCCAAGTCAGCCGCATTTTACGTTCAAATATTTATAAGGTAGGTTTAAATATGAGCGGAACCATTACAAAAGTTTCAGGACCGCTTGTGGTCGCAAAGGGCTTAGCCGACGCCAACGTTTCCGACGTTGTGCGTGTCGGTTCCCAGCGACTGATCGGCGAGATCCTTAACATGACCGATGACACCGCCTCCATACAGGTTTATGAGGAGACCTCCGGTCTCGGCCCTGGCGCTGAGGTCGTGACGACCGGATTCCCCATGTCCGTGGAGCTCGGTCCCGGTATGCTGGATAATATATACGACGGTATCCAGCGCCCTCTGCCCGAAATGCGCGCTCTCACCGGTGACTCCATTACAAGGGGGACCGATGTACCCGCACTCAATAGAGAGAAAAAGTGGGAATTTGTTCCGACCGCCAAGGTGGGCGATAAGCTCTCCGGCGGCGATGTTCTGGGAACGGTGCAGGAGACGAACGCTATCCTCCACAAGATCATGGTGCCTCCGCGCATGGGCGGTGAGCTGATCGAGATCGCGGAGAAGGGCGAGTATATTGTTACGGATGTTATTGCAAAGATAAAGGACACAAAAGGAAATGTGCGGGAGCTTTCGATGCTCCAGCGCTGGCCCGTCCGTATTCCGAGACCCTATGCGAGAAAATTTGTCCCCAGCCGCCCGATGAACTCCGGACAGCGCATTATCGATACGCTTTTCCCCATCGCTAAGGGCGGTACGGCGGCGGTTCCCGGTCCCTTCGGTTCGGGCAAAACGGTCGTTCAGCACCAGCTTGCCAAGTGGTCGGACGTGGATGTGGTCATCTATATCGGCTGCGGCGAGCGCGGCAATGAGATGACCGACGTTCTGATGGAGTTCCCGGAGCTGAAGGATCCGCGCAACGGCGAGCCTCTGATGAAGAGGACCGTGTTGATCGCCAACACCTCCGATATGCCGGTCGCGGCACGGGAAGCTTCCATTTATACCGGCATCACGATCGCCGAGTATTTCCGCGACATGGGCTACGACGTGGCGGTTCTGGCGGACTCCACCTCCCGCTGGGCGGAGGCTCTGCGTGAGATGTCCGGCCGTCTTGAGGAAATGCCCGGTGAAGAGGGTTATCCCGCCTATCTTGCCTCCCGTCTTTCCCAGTTCTATGAGAGAGCCGGTGTCGTCGGCTGTCTCGGCAGCGACGGCCGTCAGGGTTCCGTTACGGCTATCGGCGCCGTTTCCCCTCCGGGCGGTGATATTTCCGAGCCAGTCTCGCAGGCTACCATGCGTATCGTCAAGGTCTTCTGGGCGCTGGATTCGTCTCTGGCCTCCGCCCGCCACTTTCCGGCCATCAACTGGCTGACCTCCTATTCGCTGTATCTGGATACTCTCCGTCCCTGGTACACCCAGCAGTTCGGCGAAAGCTATATGACGAACCGCGAGAAGGCGATGCACATCCTGCAGGAGGAGAGCGAGCTGCAGGAGATCGTCCGTCTGGTCGGACAGGATGCTCTTTCCGCGGACGACCGTCTCACTATGGAGACCGCCCGCATGATCCGAGAGGACTTCCTGCAGCAGAACGCTTTCGTGGACGAGGATGCCTATTCTGAATACGCAAAGCAGTTCCGACTTCTGGATATGGTGCTGCGCTACGATGAAATGTGCCGTGCGGCACTGGGGAAGGGAGCCGATATGAACGCCCTCTTTGCCATACCCGCCCGCGAAAAGGTGGGGCGTGCGAAGACAGCCTCTCCCCAAACCTTTGCCGAGGACTATGACGCTATTCTTGCTGATATGAAGACCGAGATCGAAGAAGTGATTGCCGGAGGTGAGGACGCATGATCAAAGAGTATAAGACAATAAAACAGATAGAAAGTCCTCTGATGATCGTTGAGAACGTCGAAGGCGTGACCTATGACGAGCTCGGCGAGATCGAGCTTCCCGACGGCAGCGTCCGCCGCTGTAAGGTGCTGGAGGTCGAGGGCAGCCGTGCGGTCGTGCAGCTTTTTGAATCCGCGCAGGGCATCAATCTTGCCAATTCCAAGGCGCGTTTTCTTGGCCATCCCCAACAGCTCGCGGTCTCCGAGGATATGCTCGGCCGTGTTTTCAACGGCATGGGTCTGCCCATCGACGGAGGCCCCGAAATTCTGGCGGACGCCCACATGGATATAAACGGTCTGCCGATGAATCCTGCCGCCCGCGCCTATCCCGCCGAGTTTATTCAGACCGGCATTTCCACGATCGACGGTTTGAATACGCTGGTAAGAGGGCAGAAGCTGCCGATCTTCTCCGGCTCCGGTCTGCCTCATGCGGCGCTCGCTGCGCAGATCGCCCGTCAGGCGAGAGTGCTGGGCGACAATGAGACCTTCGCCGTCGTTTTTGCCGCTATCGGCATCACCTTTGAGGAGTCCGAGTATTTTATCTCCGACTTCCGCCGTACCGGCGCTATCGACCGCACCGTTATTTTCTCCAACCTTGCCAACGACCCCGCGGTCGAACGTATCGCTACGCCCCGTATGGCTTTGACCGCTGCCGAGTACCTTGCCTTTGAAAAGGATATGCAGGTTCTCGTTATCCTCACCGATATTACCAACTATGCCGAGGCTCTGCGTGAAGTCTCCGCCGCCAAGAAGGAAGTTCCCGGTCGCCGCGGCTATCCCGGCTACCTCTATACCGACCTTGCGACTATGTACGAGCGCGCCGGCCGTCGGCAGGGGAAGAAGGGCTCCATCACCATGATCCCCATTCTGACCATGCCGGAGGACGACAAGACTCACCCTATCCCGGATCTCACCGGCTACATTACCGAGGGGCAGATAATCCTGAGCCGTGAACTGCACCGCAAGGGCATTGTACCGCCCGTAAACGTTCTGCCCTCTCTGAGCCGTCTGAAGGATAAGGGAATCGGAGTCGGCAAGACCCGTGAAGACCATGCCGGTACCATGAACCAGCTCTTTGCTGCCTATTCCAGAGGCAAGGACGCGAAGGAGCTCATGACCATTCTCGGTGAAGCGGCACTGAGCGAGGATGACAAGCTCTACGCAAAATTTGCCGAGGAGTTTGAAAAGGCCTATGTATCGCAGGGCAACAGCACCAACCGCACGATCGAGGAGACGCTCAATATCGGCTGGGAGCTTCTGAGCATCCTGCCCAAACGAGAGCTCAAGCGCATCAAGCCCGAGCTGATCGAAAAGTATCTGCCGAGATAACAGCTGAAAAAGGAGGTAATCTTTTTTGGCGAATACGACAATAACCCCGACCCGCATGGTTTTAAACCAGCTCAAGGGGAGACTCAAGACCGCTATAAGAGGTCATAAGCTCCTTAAGGACAAGCGCGACGAGCTGATGCGGCAGTTCATGGATGTGGTCAGACGAAATAAGCAGCTCCGTACCCGCGTGGAAGAAGGGCTGACAGCGGCCTTTGCGGCCCAGCAGGTCGCAAGCTCGATCATGTCGCCCGAGATGCTGGAGCAGTCTCTGCTGTATCCCCGGCAGAGCGTGGAACTCAATATGTCGTTTAAGAACATTATGAGCGTCAATGTGCCCGTTTACACCTTTAAAACCGCCAATAATGCCCCCGGCGAGATATACCCCTACGGCTTCGCTCAGACCTCCGGTGAGCTGGATGACGCGCTGAAGCAGCTTTCCGCCGTGTTTGAGGATATGCTGGAGCTTGCGCAGGTCGAAAAGACGATGCAGCTTTTGGCGGAGGAGATCGAAAAGACCCGCCGCCGCGTCAATGCGCTGGAGTATGTCATGATCCCGGAGCTTCAGAGCAATATCAAGTATATCACCATGAAGCTTGAGGAAAACGAGAACGCCACCAAGGTTCGTCTCATCAAGGTCAAGGAAATGGTTCTTGAACAGGCACACCATTATAAATGAAGTCATATAAGCAAAACAACTCTCCGCCGATCTGCTTCAGCGGAGAGTTTTTATTATGTGGAATCAATTCTGCATTATGCATTGTGCATTATCTCAGCATAGCTGAGCGCCGGCGGGAACGGAGTCGTCGAGGATTACGAGATTAAGCTCCTCTTTGCCGTCTACTTCGCGCACGGCGGACAGAAGCATACCGTTGGACATCTGCCCCATCATTTTTCTCGGAGGCAGGTTGAGGATGGCGACCACGGTCTTGCCGACAAGCTGCTCGGGCTCATAGAACTTGTGGATGCCGGAGAGGATCTGGCGGGTGGTGCCGCTGCCGTCGTCAAGCTGGAACTTCAGAAGCTTGTCGGACTTCTTTACGGCCTCGCACTCAAGCACCTTGCACACGCGCATATCGCACTTTGCAAACTCGTCAATAGTGACGTCGGGCAGAACGGGGTTGATCTTGACCTGCGGACCCTTTGCCTTCTGCGCAAGCGCGACCAGCTCTTCGATAGCCTTTTCGGTATCGAGACGCGGGAAGAGCGTTTCGCCCTTGTGGATGGCAACACCTTCGGGCATAGAGACGGTAAGGCTTTCCCAGGTACGGGCATCTTCGGGAGCACCGATCTGTGCAAAGGCCTTCTCGCAGGTCTCGGGCATGAAGGGGGAGAGCATGATGAGGGAGACGCGGAGAGCTTCGACCAGATTGTACATGACGGCGGCAAGTCTGCCCTTGCCCTCCTCGCTCTTTGCAAGCACCCAGGGAGCGGTCTCGTCGATGTACTTGTTGGCGCGCTGGATAAGCTTAAAGACCTCTTCCAGTGCCAGGTGGAGCTGGAAGCCGTCCATCTGGGCGGCGTGCTTTTCGGGAGCGGACTTTATCATAGAGAGAAGCTCATCATCGAGAGCATCGTAAGTACGATCTGTGGGGATCACACCGCCAAAGTATTTCTCGACCATGGCGGTGGTGCGGGAGACGAGGTTGCCGAGGTCGTTGGCAAGGTCGGTGTTGATGGTGGAGATCAGCAGCTCATTGGAAAAAGTACCGTCGGAGCCGAAGGGGAAGGTGCGCAGCAGGAAGAAGCGCAGAGCATCCACACCGAAGTAATCCGCCAGAATATAGGGGTCAATGACATTGTCAGACTTGTTGGCCTTGGACTTGGAGACCTTGCCGCCGTCGATGACGAGCCAGCCGTGCCCGTAAACACGCTTGGGAACGGGCAGCTCCATACTCATGAGCATGGCAGGCCAGATAATGGAGTGGAAACGGACGATCTCTTTGCCGACAATGTGTACATCGGCAGGCCAGTATTTATCGTAATCGTCGTATTTATCGTTGAGGTAACCCAGAGCAGTGATGTAGTTGGACAGTGCGTCGACCCAGACATAGACCACATGACCCGGGTCAAAGTCCACGGGAACGCCCCAGTCAAAGCTTGTGCGGGATACACACAGATCCTCGAGACCCGGCTTTATGAAGTTGTTGATCATCTCGTTGACACGGGAGGGGGGAGTGAGGAAGGTGCCGGATTCCAGAAGCTCCTGCACGGGCTTTGCGTACTTGGAAAGACGGAAGAAATAGGCCTCCTCTTCGGCATCTATGACTTCGCGGCCACAGTCGGGGCACTTGCCGTCCACGAGCTGACTTTCGGTCCAGAAGCTCTCACAGGGAGTGCAGTACTTGCCCTTGTAGGTTCCCTTATAGATGTCGCCTTTGTCGTACATCTTTTTGAATTCGCGCTGGATGGACAGAACGTGATAATCGTCGGTGGTGCGGATGAAACGGTCGTTGGAGATGTTCATCAGCTTCCAGAGATCCTTGATGCCGTTTTCGCCTTCCACGATCTTATCGACAAACTGCTGGGGCGTGACGCCGGCGGCCTTTGCCTTTTCCTCGATCTTCTGTCCGTGCTCGTCGGTACCGGTGAGGAACATGACGTCAAACCCGCGTAATCTCTTATAGCGGGCGATGGCGTCGGTGGCAACGGTGCAGTAGGTATGACCTATGTGCAGCTTGTCGGAAGGGTAATAGATCGGTGTGGTGATGTAGAATGTTTTCTTCTCCATGTTTCTTTTCTCCATGTTCTTATATTGTCTTATTTATATTCTCGTTCTCGGTTTTCTTATATTTGCAGAATGTTTTCGGTGCGGTTGAAGCGGGAAAATTACGAATTACGCATTTGCTTTAAACTCTACTCTCCACTCTCCACTCTCCACACTTTTTGCGTGAAGCCGGCATTTCAGAATCCTGCCGCGTTCATGGCGGCAACCTGCTCCTCGAGAATCCTGTACTGCTCGGCAAATTCGTGGGTGTGGTATACGTCATAGATTTCGGCAATCATATCGATTTGATTGCCGTTGGCATCGTAAACATCACGGAATACCTGTGCACCGTAGCCCTCAAAAAGTTCGGGATACTTGGAGTTGTTGTATCCGGCAACGGTGGAACGGGTCTCAATATAGGTACCGTCGAGATTTGTGCCCAGGATCTGAACGGTGAGCGCTCTGTTCTCGGCGTCGCAGTTGGCAACGATCTTTATGGGGAAGCTTCTGTCGTTTCGGAAACGGAAATGGGGCTTCGGCCAGCTTACCGTTGCATCATAGCCCTTTTCGATATAGTCGGAGGGGAAGTAGTGGGGGCTTCTCTCCACGGTCGTGAGCTGATAGCCGTAGAGCATGGCACAGTAGAGCGTGGAGGATACCTGACAGACACCGCCGCCGATCTCCTCGACCACCTCGCCGCTGCTGTACGCGCCCGCCGGAAGGAAACCGGCCTCCTCGGTGCGCTCTCCAACAATGTCGTTGTAAGAGAAGACCTCGCCGGGGTAGAGAATATAATCATTTATTTTGGAGGATGCCAGTAAGAGATTGTTGATACGGTTGTCGTTGCTGTTGGGGAAGTAGGTCGTCCTCTCGCCTAAGACATCGCGGAAGAGCAGAGCATTAAGATCGGCCGCGGTGATCTCCGGGTATGTCAGCGTGAGGGGGATCCGTATCTCCTTTGCGATCTCCCCTTCGTTCCAGATCTGCTGTGCCTCGTCAACACTGAATTCGCAGCCGTCGATATCCTCAATGACGGTGAAGCGGTTGTCGTCGGAGAAATGCGCGTCAACCGGCTCTCTTGCAAGTTCGGTGTGAATGCTGCCGAAGTCGGGCATCTGCGGGGAACGGGAGAGCGTGTCATAGGCAAGGCTTGTGGTCTCGTCATGGAGAGCCTGAACGATTTCTTCGATAAGTGCGTCCCGGTCAAACTCAAAATCACCCGCGCCCTTGATCATCCGCAGAACGGATTCTTCCTTGTCAATCTCATATCCGCCGTCGCCGAGAGCGTTGTTGAGCTTGTTGATCCCGGCGTCCACTCTTTCGGCAATGTAATTCCGGTTCAGCGTGACGGCATCGGGAGCGAGATCGACGGGAACAAGGAAACCTTTGAGATATCTTATAAGGTTAAGATACCAGTTACCCTCATGACCGTAGGCAAAAGCAATATCCGCAGCGGCTTCCTTGTCGGGCAGGATACCGGTTTTCGCAACGTCGATCTGGAACTCGGAGACATCCATCAGTCTTACGGTCAGCGGGTAGGCGGCTTTCCTGTCCCAGCCGGCTTTTTCGAGCATAGCGGGGATATCCTCCCGGGTGAGACCGCTTACCATGACGCCGTCAACGCTGACGTTGGGAAAAACGGTTTTGGTATATGTGACGTACGCGGCGGCGCCTGTGACGGCGACCGCAATCATTATAATAATGAGCATGGAAATGCCCAGAGCCCGGAGAAGCCTGAGAAAATCGTCCTGACGCTCCTGCTTTCTGCGAAGCTCCTCTTCGGAAGGCATTCGTTTGCCCTTTTTTGCTTTTTTTGACTTTTTCGGAGGCACATAGTCCGCGTAATCATCGTAAAGCTCCATACGGCGGTCTGCATTTTGCTTGTTTATTTCTTTCTTACTCATAAAGCTGTACCGTTTTTCTTTTGATTTTTGTCGAACACTCAAAGTGATATATGCTCGTTATACATTTCGGCAAACAGTTCCTCTTCGCCTTTCGGAAGATTGAGCTTCAGCTCGGGCTTATCCTCTTCCATAAGCCAGGGGGTGCCTTCAAGTCTGCCCGTGGCCTGCACCTCAAGAAGAATGCCGATGAGCTGGTTGGAGATGAGAAAACCGGGAACGGTGAAATGCCATCGACCGTCCGTCAGCTCCGTCCAGCCTTTTTTCCGGAAAGCCTTCAGCGCTTTTTCAACAGGGCGAAAATCGCTTTGTGTGCGTACTCTGTAATCGTATTCGGAAATACCGTGCGCGGTACGCATGGCAAGCATGACGTATTCCACGCTCTTTCCGAACTGGTCGATATTTTCGTATTCGTCCACGAGACTGGTATCCCGGTAAACAGCGGAGATATAACGTTTCAGATCCTTTATATAGCTGTAGCGGAGATTTCCCACGGAGGAATGGGCGCCGGGACCGAAGCCCATATAGTCGTCTAGGTTCCAGTATTTGAGGTTGTGCTTTGATGCAAAGCCGGGAGCGCAGAAGTTGGAGACCTCGTAGTGCTCATAGCCGTAACGCCGGAGCATGGCGGCGGCGTAGGAATACATATCCGCCTGCTCATCGTCATCGGGCATGATCGGAGAGCCGTTATACTCCCGGTACATTTTGGTGCCGCGCTCAAGCTTGAGTCCGTAGCAGGAGATATGTTCCGGGTGCAATGCAACGATCTCGGAAAGCGATTCGGCCCATTCCGCCTTGGTCTGGCTGGGAAGACCGTACATGAGATCGACGCTTATATTGTCAAACCCGGCCTTTCTTGCGTCTTTGAAGGATCTGACAGCCTGCTGAAAGTTATGCCTTCTGCCGATGAGCTTGAGAAGATTGTTGTCGGTGGCCTGGATCCCCATCGATATACGGTTGATACCCTCCTCACGCATTTTGCACAGATCTTCAAAATGCATACTGTCGGGATTGCACTCCACCGTGATCTCCGCATCCAGGCGGACATTTCCGTTGAGTTTAAGAGCGTTGAGAATTTCAATGATATTATCCGCTCCGTAATAGCTTGGCGTCCCGCCGCCGAAATATACGGTATCGACCTCATAGTTTTTTATGGCGGCAGAGGATTCGTCTATGTGGTCGAGCAGCGCGCTCTGATAATCCGGCATGATATGGTCACAGCCGGAGAGCGAATAGAAATCGCAGTAAGCACACTTACTTGCGCAGAACGGTATGTGGATGTAGATTCCCAGTCTTTTTTTCATAAATAAACTTCCTCTAAAGTGAAAAGTGGAGAGTGGAAAGTGGGAATATACTCAATAAACTGTATTTTGCAAAAAACTTATATTTGCAGAAAAAATAAATGGAAAAATATAATACGATTTAGAATTCATTCCACTTTTCACTTTCAACTTTCCACTTTTAACGAAGTCAGAACATTTCTCCGACGAGCGTGACAAACGCTGCGGGATCGTCGATCTCAAGTCCTGCCATCATCGCGGCGAGAGTAAACATTACCTTTGACTGCTTTGCGGCCTTGTCCTTTTCGTTTTTATAGGTATCCAGAAGGACACGGACGGCGTTGTGCTCACTGTTCAGCTCCAGAACCCGGTTGGCGCGGAGATTTCGCATCTCCTCACTCGGACCGCGGCGGAAGTATTTCTCCATTTCGAGCGTCATCCCGCCCTCGGTGGTGAGTGCGCAGGGCATATCGTTAAGCTTATTGGAGAATTTCACCTTGCTCACATCTTCGCCGATGGATTCTTTCACGAAGTCGAGGAAATCCCTGTTTTCAATATCCCGCTCCTCGGCGGCCTTCTTTTCTTCCTCGGTATCAAAACCGAGATCGTCGGTGACAACGTTGCAGAAGGTCTTGCCGTCCTGCTCCTGCAGGCACTCCAGCACCATCTCATCCAGAGCGCTTGTGAGATAGATAAGCTCAAAGCCGCGCTTTCTGACCTCTGCACACTGGGGCAGACTCATGGCGTGCTTTACGGAGTCGGAAGTGGCATAGTAAATGACCTTCTGGCTCTCGGGCATTTTTTCGGCATATTCCTTTAAGGTGATCTGCTTATCGTCGGAAGTATAGAAGATCAGCAGGTCGCGCAGGAAATCCTTGTATCTTCCGTACTCGTCGCAGACGCCGCACTTGAGATGCACGCCGAAGTTGCGGAAGAAATCCTCGTACTTTTCACGATCATCCTTCATGAGCTTTTCAAGCTCACCCTTGATCTTCTTCTCGAGATTCTGACCGATGATCTTGAGCTGACGGTCGTGCTGAAGGATCTCGCGGGATATGTTCAGAGAGAGGTCGGGGGAGTCCACAACGCCCTTGACGAACTCAAAGTACTCATGCACCAGCTGGTCGCATTTCTCCATGATCATTACGCCGTTGGAATAGAGCGTGATGCCGCCCTTGTTGTCGCCCATGAAGGCATTTTCGTTCTCCTCGCCGGGGACAAAGAGCATGGCTTTATAGGACACTGTGCCTTCCGCATTGATGCGGATGAGGCAGCAGGGGTCTTTCCGGTCTCTGTTTTTCTCTTTATAGTAGGCAATGCAGTCATCGTCGGTGACGTCGTTCTTGCTGCGCTGCCAGATGGGGATCATGCTGTTGACGGTCTCGTTTTCCGTGACCATCTTATATTCGTACTTCGGGGAACCGTCGTCGTTTTTCTCGCCGGTCTCATAACGCTCCTGATGTTCTATGTCCATTTTGATGGGCCAGCGCACATAGTCGGAGTATTTCTTTACAAGCGCCTTGAGCTTCCAGACCTCCATGTAGGAACCGTAGATCTCTTCATCCGAGTCGGGCTTGATGTGCATGATAACGTCCGTGCCGACGGTGTCCTTTTCGCATTCGGTGACGGTATAGCCGTCCGCGCCGCGGCTGACCCACTTTGCGCCCTTTTCTTCGCCGTACTTGCGGGTGATAACGGTGACTTCGTCCGCCACCATAAAAGCGGAATAGAACCCGACGCCGAACTGACCGATGATAGAGAGATCCTCACCGTCGAGTTTCTCCCGGCCGGTCTCGTCCCTGAAGCTCAGAGAGCCGCTTTTGGCGATAACGCCGAGGTTGTTCTCCGCCTCCTGAGCGGTCATGCCGATGCCGTTGTCGCGGACGGTGATCGTGCGGGCCGCTTTGTCAACGATGATATCGATGCGGAAATCGTCCCGGTTAAGACCGACCTGATCGTCGGTGAGGGAGAGGTAACACAGCTTGTCGATCGCGTCGGACGCGTTGGAGATGATCTCACGCAGGAATATCTCCTTGTTCGTGTATATGGAATTGATCATAAGATCGAGCAGACGCTTGGATTCCGCCTTGAACTGTTTTTTTGCCATTTTTGATTTTTGCCTCCAATACAATATTACATAACAATTTATTATAACACACTTAACCGTAATTTCAACATTTGTTCGATAAATTTTTAAATATGAAAGAAGAAAGAAGAAGGGATCGCTTTACCGGATTGACAAAATCCGCTGACTGTGCAAAAATCTTTAAAAACAAGGCACTTATTTGTCCGCACTTCGTCCCATAGACATATTCTGTTTTCAGAGGGGAAAATTATGAAAAATACAAAAAAGATCATTATCGTTTCAGCGCTTATATTGACGTTTGTTCTGTCCGCATGCGGACAGAGCGCCTCGGCAGCGCCGAAGGAAGGGGGAAATGTTGTTCGTGTGTCGAATGCGGATGAATTTTTAAAAGCCATCGCGCCCGATACGCAGATAATAATGCAGGAGGGACTCTACGAGCTGGACAGAGCCGCAGACTACGGAATAGGCGGCGGAAGCTGCTGCCGCTGGGAAGAAGTCTATGACGGCTATGAGCTGCTCATAAAGGATATCGAGAATCTCAGCATCTCCGCAGAGAAGGACGCGGATGTCACCATATCGACCACGCCGCGCTACGCCAATGTCCTGCGCTTTGACAACTGTGACGGACTTGTGCTGGATGATCTCAGCCTCGGCCATACGAAGGAGCCCGGCGCCTGCTCCGGCGGAGTTATCCGAATGGAAAACACCGAAAGAGCACGGATAAACGACTGCGAGCTCTACGGCTGCGGCATTATCGGCGTGGACGCGTTTCGGTGCAGCGAACTGGCGGTAACGGACTGCGATATATACGAGTGTTCGCTGAACGCTGTCGCGGCAAACGGCTGCAGGGATATACGCATAAGCGACTGCGACATATATAAATGCGGTCAGTCCTGGGGGAGCCTTTTCGACGTGCGCAGTACGACCGGCTTTGCCGTGGTCAACTGTGAGATAGAGGACAATACGACTCAGTATATGCTCCTATCAAGCTTCGCTCCGGAGACCTATATCCTCGGCTGTGACACAAAGAACAATTTGTTTACATCGGCTGTATTCTGCATCTCCGGCAAAGCGCCCGTTGTTGAAGGAACATCTCTCCACGAAAACGCTTTTACTGCCTGGTATGACAGCAGTAATTCCGCTACGCCCGGGAAAAAATGCCTTGACAGAGCGGGCAATGAGCTGAGTAAAGACCAGCTTGAGAACATGAAGCAGAGCGACTGCAGCTATGACGGTCCCGTGATAAACGAAGCCCCTGCCTCTCCCGAGATCACTTATGACGCGAGCGGGCGGGAGGTCGCTGTAGTCCGCACGGCGGATGAATTTCTCGCCGCCATTCAACCAGGGGTTAACATAATGCTTGATGCGGATGTCATCGACCTCAGCACTGCCTGCGATTACGGCAGCGGCATGAGCGATTACTATTACTGGCGCGAGTGCTATGACGGCTGTGAGCTGGTCATTACCGGCGTGGACGGTTTGAGCATCACGAGCGAGATCAGGACGCTCATTGAAGCCGTACCCCGCTATGCCAACGTCCTCAATTTTGAAAACTGCCATGAGCTGTGGCTGAGCGGGTTTCGGGCAG
Organism: Candidatus Limivicinus sp.; assembly: GCA_045616265.1. Lineage (GTDB taxonomy): Bacteria > Bacillota > Clostridia > Oscillospirales > Oscillospiraceae > Limivicinus. The sequence goes on from JAZLGK010000104.1 coordinate 21,844, forward strand.
GCCATACCACCGAGCCGGGCGAGTGCTCCGGCGGTGTGCTGAATTTCAGTAACTGCACCGGCGTGGGCGTGGACGGCTGCTCGCTCTACGGCTGCGGCATTCTCGGTATCAGCGCGGAGAATACCGACGCTCTGAGCGTCACCGGCACGGAGATCCATGACTGCTCCTTCGGCGCGGTTTCTCTCTATGCTGTCCATGACGTTATCTTTAAAAACTGCGACATTCACGACTGCCCGCAGCCCGAGCTGTGTTTCTATGACGGCGGCGCGACCTATGATAACGGGCGCGGAAAATCGGCGTATTACGATTCCGGCTGCTACACGCTGGATAAAGACGGTATGCCCGTGCCTTACGGCTTTGAGGAATACGAAGAGCCGACGGAAGAGGTGAAGATCTATATAACGGCTGCGGGGGACTGGCGGAACATCGATTCCCTGACGCTCGGCAAAAACGACGCGAGCGCAAAACTCTATTCATTGATTTATATTCCGCAGGAAATGGGGATAGACAGGTGTAAAGCGCGCTGGATCGTCGAGGAAAAACTGTCGTTTACCGATAACGGAGACGGCTCGATCACTCTCACTTCCGCTTTGGAGGAAGGGGAGAGCTCCGCGCTGTATGTGGAATACTGCGACATGGACGGCAGCCGGCTGGGTTCTGCGAGCATACCGGTGACGGGGTAATGCATAATGCATAATGCAGAATGCGGAATATTCCTTCAAATTTCACTTTTTACTTTCCGCTCTCCACTATAATTCACATAATATAGTTGACATAATTAATGTGCGCTTTGCAGTTGACAGAGCGCACATTAATGCTATAATGAGGAAAAATATAAATTTTGGAGGCTTAAAAATGACTGTACCGGAAAGACTGTCGGAGCTTCGCGCTCTGATGAAAAAGAGAGGGATCACCGCTTATATCGTTCCCAGCAGCGATTTTCACGGAAGTGAATATGTGGGCGAATATTTTAAGGAAAGAAGATTCATGTCCGGCTTTACCGGTTCGGCGGGGACGCTTTTGGTGCTGGCGGAGAGCGCTCACCTCTGGACGGATGGGCGCTATTTTCTGCAGGCCGCCCTGCAGCTTGAAAACTCCGGGATCGCTCTTATGAAAATGAAAGAGCCGGGCGTGCCGACGCTTACGGAATTCCTTGCCGATCGGCTTGCGGAAAACTCCGTCGTCGGATTTGACGGGCGCGTTATAAGCGCATCCTTTGCCGAAGAACTCAGAAAAGCTCTTGCAAAGAAAAATATCCGCTTTGCGGGCGGGGAAGACCTTGTGGATGCTGTCTGGACGGAGAGACCGTCGATGTCGGCGGAAAAGGTCTGGGCTCTGTCCGCCGAATATGCGGGAAGCCGTTCGGAAAAAACGGAAAGAGTGCGCACGTGCATGGAGAAAAAAGACTGCGATCTGCTCCTTGTGACGGCTCCCGAGGAGATCGCGTGGCTGCTGGGTCTTCGCGGAGGCGATGTGGAATGCACGCCCGTCTTTCTCTCCTATATGATCATTTCCCGGGAAAAGGCGCTTCTCTTTGCCAATGAGAGTATTTTCGGCGAGGAGATCAAAGCCTCTCTTAAAGCAGACGGTGTGGAGCTTCATTCCTATTCTGCCGTTTATGATCTGCTGAAGACGGAATGTGTCGGAAAAACTGTCTGGGCGGATGCGGAAAGAACGAATTTCTCCCTTATGTCCTGCCTCGGCGCTGCGGGGAGCATATTGAAAGAAGCCTCTCCCATCGCTCTTATGAAGGCCGTGAAATCCCCTGCCGAGCAGGAGGGTATGAAAAAAGCGCATATTCTGGACGGTGCGGCGGTCACAAAATTCATATACTGGCTCAAAAAGAATGTCGGCAAGGAAAAAATGACCGAGCTTTCCGCCGTGGATAAGCTCCTTTCCTTCCGGAAGGAACAGGAGGGCTTTTCTGAGCAGAGCTTCGGCACGATCATGGCCTACGGCGCGCACGGGGCGATCATCCACTACGGTCCCACCCCCGAGACGGACTGCGAAATTCTTCCGAAGGGGCTGTGCCTTTTAGATTCCGGCGCACAGTATGCCTTCGGCACAACGGACATCACCCGCACGGTCGTTGTCGGCGAGCTTACGGAGGAAGAGCGGCGTGCCTTTACCCTCGTTCTGAAGGGACATCTCCGCCTCGGGAACGCAAAGTTTCTCTACGGCTGCGGAGGGGGGGCGGTAGACTATCTCGCCAGAGAACCGCTGTGGCAGAACGGGATGGATTTCAAACACGGTACCGGTCACGGCGTCGGCTTTGTGCTGTCCGTACACGAAGGTCCTCAGCGCATCCACTGGAACACGCCGGACAGGAATGTGCCCTTTGAACCGGGGATGGTTACCTCCAACGAGCCGGGCTTTTATGCCGCCGGCAAATTCGGCGTTCGCCATGAAAACCTTGTGCTCTGCGTCGAGAAGGAAAAAACGGAATACGGCCGCTTCCTCGGCTTTGAAAACCTCACAATGGCGCCCTTCGATGTGGACGGACTTGATCGGAGCCTGCTGGACGAAACGGAGAAAAAGCTTCTCAACGACTACCACCGGAAGGTGCGTGAGAGTATCTCGCCTTACCTCAATGCGGAGGAAAGAGCGTGGCTTGAAAGCGCGACGGCGGAGATATAAAGTCAATATGGTAAACTGCACAAAAATGAAAATTATTTTTGTGTAGTTTAATGAAATTGATTTATGAAATTAAATAGGAATTGACATTGGAAAAGTGCATTCATATAATTATCAATGCAGTTATGGAAAGTCGTATTTGATCGACGGCCGTATACTGACTGCTGCATATCATATGGATAAAGTGATATACAGCCCTGATACGAAGAAAAGCAGCAATGCCTTTCTATAAAAAATATTTTTTTACAAAGGAGAAAAAACATGAAAAAGTTCTTGGCAATTCTCATGGCTCTGTGCATGATCGCTGCAATGATCCCCGCAGCCTGCGCAGACGGCGGCCTTGTCGGTGTTGCAATGCCTACTCAGGATCTGCAGCGCTGGAACCAGGACGGCGCAAACATGGAAGAGCAGCTGAAGGCTGCCGGTTATGAAGTCGAGCTCAAGTTCGGCGCAAACGACATCCCCACTCAGGTCAACCAGATCGAGACCATGATCGCAAACGGCTGCAAGGCTCTCGTTATCGCCTCCATCGACGGTGACTCTCTGGGCACCGTTCTTGCACAGGCAAAGGAAGCAGGCATCCCCGTCATCGCTTATGACCGTCTGATCATGAACTCCGACGCTGTTTCCTACTACGCAACCTTCGACAACTGGCTCGTCGGCGTAAAGCAGGGCGAGTACATCGAGCAGGCTCTTGATCTTGCCAATGCCGGCGACAAGACCTTCAACATCGAGTTCATCACCGGCGACCCCGGCGACAACAACATCAACTTCTTCTTCGACGGCGCTATGAGCGTTCTGCAGAAGTATGTCGATGCCGGCACCCTCGTATGCCCCTCCGGTCAGGTTGCAACCCTGAAGGAAGACGGTTCCTACGATAAGGCAGTCGTTGCTACCGCAGGCTGGGACACCGCTGCTGCTCAGTCCCGTTTCGAGAACATTCTCGCTTCTTTCTATTCCGACGGCACTCAGCTTGATGCTGTTCTCGCATCCAACGACTCCACCGCCTGCGGCGTTGAGAACGCTCTCAACTCCTCCTACACCGGCGAGTGGCCCGTCATCACCGGTCAGGACTGCGATATCGCTATCATGCCCAACCTCGTTGCCGGCAAGCAGTCCATGTCCGTCTTCAAAGACACCCGTACCCTCGCATCCAAGGTCGTTGAGATGGTTGACGCTCTGATGAAGGGTGCCGAACCCCCCATCAACGATACCGAGACCTATGACAACGGCACCGGCATCATCCCCAGCTTCCTCTGCGAGCCCGTTGCATGCACCGTTGATAACTATCAGGAGCTGCTGATCGATTCCGGCTACTACACCATGGATCAGATCGCCTGATTTCAGTCGCCTGAAACTCAAAACCAGGAAAAAGAGGGGCGGGGATTCCCCGCCTCTCTTTTTATAATGCAGAGTGCATAATGCATAATCCGTAATGCGCAGTTACGGCAGAGAACGGTTTTGACCGTTCCGAATGTCAGAAGAGAAAAACAAAGAGCGAAAGAAGAGGAGGGAACCAGTTTGGCTGACAATATTCTCGTGATGAAAAGCATCACAAAGGAATTTCCCGGCGTCAAGGCCCTGGATAATGTGACCTTTGAAGTAAAACGCGGTGAGATTCATGCTCTGGTCGGCGAAAACGGTGCAGGCAAATCCACGTTAATGAATGTCCTTTCCGGTACGTATCCGTTCGGGTCGTACTCCGGAGATATCGTTTATAACGGTGAGGTCTGCAAATTCGGAAAACTCAAAGACAGCGAGGAAAAGGGCATTGTAATTATCCATCAGGAACTGGCTCTGAACCCCGAACTGTCCATCGGTGAAAATATGTTCCTCGGCAATGAACGAGGCAAAAAATTCGCCATCAACTGGGACGAGACCTACGGCGAGGCAGACAAATACCTCAAGATCGTCGGTCTGTCGGAGTCATCGAAGACTCTTATCAAAGATATAGGTACCGGCAAGCAGCAGCTTGTCGAAATCGCCAAGGCACTGGCAAAGCACGCAAAGCTTCTCATTCTGGACGAGCCAACGTCTTCTCTAAACGAGGAAGATTCCAAGGCACTGCTGGATCTTCTTCTCCGGTTCAAGAAAGAGGGACTCACATCCATCATTATTTCCCATAAGCTCAACGAAGTTTCTTATGTGGCAGATTCCATTACGATAGTACGTGACGGTAAAACCATCGAGACCCTCAAAAAGGGTGTGGACGATCTCAGTGAAGACCGCATCATAAAAGGCATGGTCGGACGCGATCTCTCTGACCGCTTCCCGAAGCGTCAGCCCTGTGTCAAAGATGAGCTTGCCATGGAGGTCGAAAACTGGAGTGTTTACCATCCTACATATACTGAAAAGAAAGTCGTGGACAAAGTCTCCTTCCATGTAAAGAAGGGCGAAGTGGTCGGCTTCTCCGGACTGCAGGGCGCGGGGCGCACCGAGCTTGCCATGTCCATCTTCGGCCACAGCTACGGCTCCGGCATTTCCGGCACGGTGAAGATCAACGGCAAAGAAGTCAGGATGACCTCCTGCAAGGAGGCCATTGAGCAGGGACTTGCCTACGTCACCGAGGACAGAAAGGGCAATGGCCTTCTTCTGACCAACCCCATACGCATCAATACGACCCTTGCAAACCTTGCGGGTGTTTCAAACCACGGCGTTATTGACGCCGACAAGGAATACTCGGTCGCGGAGGAATACCGGCATAAGCTGACCACCAAATGTCTCACGGTTGAGCAGAAGGTGGGCAACCTCTCCGGCGGCAACCAGCAGAAGGTGCTGCTGGCCAAGTGGATGTACGCCGATCCGGATATCCTTATTCTGGATGAACCGACCCGCGGCATCGACGTGGGTGCAAAGTACGAAATATACTGCATCATCAATCAGCTCGTGGCTGAGGGTAAGGCAGTTATCATGATCTCCTCCGAACTCCCCGAGGTCCTGGGCATGTCCGACAGAATCTATGTTATGAACGAGGGCAAGATCGTCGGCGAGTTTGATGCTGCCGATGCGACGCAGGAGAAGATCATGGGCGCTATACTGAAATCAGATAATGCCAATAAAGGAGAATGAGAAAAATGAGTAAATCAAAAGCAATGTCTGCCCTCCAGAAATACACAATGGTCATTATCCTTGTGCTGGTGGTTTTGTTCTTCACATTTAAATCCGGCGGAAAGCTCCTTCTTCCGCAGAATATCACAAACATCATCGCGCAGAACGCTTACGTGTTCGTGCTGGCGACCGGTATGCTGCTGTGCATCCTGACCGGCGGCAATATCGACCTTTCCGTCGGCTCGGTCGTCTGCTTTACGGGTGCTGTCGGCGCGATCTGGATGCGCGACGGAATGAATATGTGGCTCGCCGTGCTCCTCATGCTCCTCATCGGTATCGCCGTCGGCGCATGGCAGGCCTTCTGGATCGCCTATGTCCATGTTCCTCCTTTCATTACGACCCTGTCCGGTATGCTGGCTTTCCGCGGCCTTTCCAATGTTGTCCTCGGCGGCAAGACCGTTACTGTCAAAAATGAGCTGTTTGTCAAGATCTTCGGCGGCGGCGCCAACTGCTATGTCCCCGATATCTTCCACGGTGAGAATATCAACATCCTCTGCGTGGCTGTCGGTGTCCTGGCAATGCTGATTTTCCTTTTTGTCACATTCAGCAGCCGGCTCTCCAGAAGCAAAAAGGGGTACGAAGTGGAGCCTCTGGTGCCCGCCCTTATAAAAGCGGTCGCCATTTCCGCCGTCATCCTGTTCTTCACCTTCAAGCTTGCAAAGTATAAGGGTATCCCCACCGCCCTGATTTGGGTCGCACTGGTCGTTCTTGTGTACTCCTACATCACCTCCAAGACCACCATCGGTCGTCATCTCTACGCTGTCGGCGGCAACGAGACCGCGACCAAGCTCTCCGGTATCAATACCAAGTTCGTTTACTTCTTTGCCTACACGAATATGGGCCTCCTTGCTGCGGTTGCCGGTCTTCTGACCATCGCCCGTCTTACCTCCGCTCAGCCTACCTACGGTCAGAACTATGAGATGGACGCGATCGGCTCCTGCTTCATCGGCGGCGCTTCCGCCTACGGCGGTGTCGGTACGGTTCCCGGCGTTATCGTCGGCGCTCTGCTGATGGGCGTTATCAATATCGGTATGTCCATCATCGGTGTTGACCAGAACTACCAGAAGGTCGTCAAGGGTCTTGTTCTTCTGGCAGCCGTTATCTTCGACGTTGTGACCAAGAAGGAAAACAAGTAATAAAATCTTTTTCCGCACCGGCACATTTTATGTGCCGGTGCTTGCATTATGAAAATACTGTGATATAATACATAATGTATATTTGCTGCGATGCGGCATTTCGGCGCAGAGAGACACAGATAATTTTTTTGCGGTAAATCGCATGGAGGATCATTATGCTTTTTATTGGTATAGATTTAGGTACCTCCTCCACAAAGCTCCTGCTTGTGGACGAAAAAGGCGCCATACTTAACACCGTAACAAAGGATTACGAGCTGTACTTCCCGCATCCGGGCTGGTCGGAGCAGAACTGTTCCGATTGGTGGGACGCCTGCCTTACCGGTATTCCCGAGCTTCTGAAGGGCTTTGACGCCTCCGAGGTCGCCGGTATCGGCGCGGGCGGACAGATGCACGGTCTCGTGGCTTTAGACAAGGATGATAACGTCATCCGCCCCGCAATCCTGTGGAACGATGGGCGTACTTTCGAAGAGGTCGAGTATCTCAACGGCGTTATCGGTAAGGATATGCTTTCCGCGTACACTGCGAACATCGCTTTTGCGGGCTTTACCGCGCCGAAAATTCTCTGGATGAAGAAGAACGAGCCGGAGAATTTTGCGAAGATTGCCAGGATCATGCTGCCCAAGGACTATATCAACTATATGCTGACCGGCGTTCACTGCTGCGATTATTCCGATGCCAGCGGTATGCTGCTGATGGATGTGGAGCATAAGTGCTGGTCGAAAGAGATGCTCGAAATCTGCGGCGTCACGGAAGCGCAGATGCCGAAGCTTTTTGAAAGCTATGAGGTCGTCGGTCATCTGACGGAAAAGGCGGCAAAGGCTCTCGGACTGAATGAAAACGTCATCGTTGTCGCCGGTGCGGGTGATAATGCGGCGGCGGCGGGCGGCACCGGCGTTGTCGGCGAGGGCGGCTGCAATATCTCCCTCGGCACATCCGGTACCATCTTCATTTCCAGCAAAAACTTCGGTGTTGACCCCAATAACGCTCTGCACGCTTTCGCCCACGCGGACGGCGGCTATCATCTCATGGGCTGTATGCTCTCCGCGGCGAGCTGCAACAAGTGGCTGTGTGACGATATACTCAGAAATGAGGACTACGCCGGAGAGCAGAAGGACATCACCGACGATAAGCTGGGTGAGAATCACGTCTTCTTCCTGCCCTATCTCATGGGTGAGAGAAGCCCCATCAACGACACCGACGCGAGAGCCTGCTTTATCGGCATGAGCATGGACACGCAGCGCTATGAGCTCGTGCAGGCGGTTTTAGAGGGCGTGGCGTTTGCCATTCGTGATTCCTTTGAGGTCGCCAAAGCACTCGGAATTGAAATCCCCGTCAGCAAGCTCTGCGGCGGCGGCAGCAAGTCGCCCTTGTGGAGAAAAATCTTTGCCAATGTTCTCAACATTCCTCTTGAGATGGTCAAGACCGAGCAGGGCCCCGGCTACGGCGCGGCAATGCTGGCAATGGTCGGCGCAGGGAAGTTTGCAAGCGTTCAGGAGGCTGCCGACGCTCTGGTCGAGGTCGCATCCGTCACGAAGCCCGAGCCGGAGCTTGCCGCAAAGTATGACGCACAGTATAAGAAATTCAGCCTCATCTATCCCGCGCTTAAGGCTGTATTTCCGGAACTTAAATAAGAAAAAGAGAATGAAAACCGCTTGCGAAAGGAAGTGAAACAATGGGCATGAACGTAACGGAAGCTTTGCTTAAAGCAATACTTGAGCTTATCGAAAAGTGTGACACTCTGGAAGAACTTCGGGAAAGCGTCAAGCGGATCATGAAAGAGTAAAACGACGCGCAGTATAAGAAATTCAGCTTGATCTATCCCGCACTCAAGGCTGTATTTCCGGAACTTAAATAAAAAAATATAAGGAGACATTTATGGAAATCTTATCGGTTTTTGACAAAGCTTTCTGCGAATACGGACAGGTTCTCGAAGGCTACGAGACCGGGGAGCTTCTGGACGCTATGAAGGTCATCCCCATGCCCGAGGGCGGTGTGAGCTATATGCCCGGCATCGAGAGCCTTGAAAAATGCGGCATTTACGCGGATTTCAGTGACCGCGGTTACGGCGGAATGCCCGTGCAGGTCGGTATGTGCTGGGGCTACAACACCAAGCTCAACTGCCTGGAGTATCACCGTGACAGCGAGATCAACCTTGGTCTGACCGATTTTGTGCTGCTTCTTGCCAAGCAGGGCGAGATCGAAAACGGCGTGCTCGACACCGCGAAGGTCAAGGCATTTGAGGTTCCCGCCGGTACAATGGTCGAGGTCTTCGGTACCTCCCTGCACTATGCTCCCTGCCGCAACAACGCCGAGGGCTTCAAAGTTGTTGTCGTTCTCCCCAAGGGCACCAATACCGATAAGCCGGTATTTGAGGCAAAGAGCGAGGAAGACACATGGATGACCGCGAGAAACAAATGGCTGCTTGCTCATGAGGAAGCGGATGAGGCCAAATCCGGCGCTCACATCGGCCTGAAAGGGAAGAATTTAGATATTGCAGAATAATTCGTAATTTGTAATGCGTAATTCGTAATTCAAAATTCATCCCAATATCAGCGTAGGGAACGGTCTTGACCGTTCCGGAAAATCCGCAGAACGGCAGAGTTGCCCGAGAAAAGCTTGAAATCGTTTTTCAATTGTTCCATTACCATATTAAAAAATCAGGAGGAAAAACCATGTTCGCTAATATCCCCGAAGTAAAGATGGGTATCATTGCGGTATCCAGAAACTGCTTCCCCATGTCCCTTTCCAAGCGCCGCTGCGACGCCATCAAGGCTGTCTGCGGTGAAGGTCTCTATCAGTGCCCCGTCGTCGTTGAGACAGAGTGCGACGCGAAGAAGGCCGTAGAGGATGTCGTTGCCAACGGCGTCAACGCTCTGTGCGTCTACCTCGGCAACTTCGGTCCCGAGACCCCCGAAACCCTGATCGCCGACTGGTTTGACGGCCCCATCATGTATGCCGCCGCCGCCGAGGGTGACGGTGACCTGCACAACGGCAGAGGCGATGCATTCTGCGGTATGCTCAACTGCTCCTATAACCTCGGTCTTCGCAACAAGACCGCTTATATTCCCGAGTATCCTGTCGGCACCGCGGAAGAAGTTGCAAAGATGATAAAGGAATTCTTCCCCATTGCCAGAGCCATCCTCGGTCTCAAGGGGCTCAAGGTCATCACCTTCGGTCCCCGTCCCGACGACTTCCTTGCCTGCAACGCTCCCATCAAGGCCCTCTATGACCTCGGTGTTGCCGTTGAGGAAAACAGTGAGCTCGACCTTCTGGTTGCTTACAACGCACATAAGGACGATGCACGTATCCCAGCCAAGGTCGAAGAGATGGCAGCCGAGCTCGGCGCAAAGAACCCCTATGCCGGTGTTCTGCCCCGCCTTGCACAGTATGAGCTGACTCTCCTTGACTGGGCCGCAGAGCACAAGGGCACAAGACAGTATGTTGCATTTGCCAACAAGTGCTGGCCCGCATTCCAGACCGAGTTCAAGTTTGTTCCCTGCTATGTCAACAGCCGTCTCGCCGCCATGGGCATCCCCGTGAGCTGCGAGGTCGATATCTACGGCGCCCTGAGCGAGTACATCGGACTCTGCGTCTCCGGCATACCCACCACTCTGCTTGACATCAACAACACCGTTCCCAAATCCATCTACGATAAGGCCATTGCCGGCAAGTATGACTGCCGTCTCGGCGAGACCTTCATGGGCTTCCACTGCGGCAACACCAGCACATGCCTGCTGAAGGATCCTCACATGGGCTATCAGCTCATCATGAAGCGTTCTCTCGAACCCGACCTGCCCGAGCCCGACATCACCCGCGGCACCATGGAAGGCAACATCAAGGCCGGCGAGATTACCTTCTTCCGTCTCCAGTCCACCGCAGGCACCGAGCTCAAGGCCTACGTCGCCGAGGGCGATGTTCTGGATGTTGACTGCGAGAGCTTCGGTTCCATCGGCGTATTCGCCATCCCCGAGATGGAGCGCTTCTACCGCCATGTCCTGATCGCCAAGAGATACCCGCACCACGGCGCTGTCGCTTTCGGTCATTACGGCAAGGCTCTGTTTGAGGTGTTCAAGTATCTGGGTGTGGCTGACGTTGCCTACAACCAGCCCAAGTGCGTACCTTATCCCAACGAGAACCCCTACAAGTAATTATCCGATTCCCAGCTCTCCTCTTTCCGTAAGAGGGGAGCTTTTTTATTTGCGGATGTTGATTAGAATCAATGCAGTAAATCTGCTTTAACTCTGTCATGAATTTTGGATTATGTCTTGCGAAAGCGGCGATATGGTGATATTCTAAAGGAAAGGTTTTCGGGATATTTTTATACTAAATTCCCATGCGTGCTCGGCTTTCATTTATGGTGGTGCGTGTTTTTGCGCATGGGGATTTAGTATTAAGCCTTCGGCGGAAAGGAAAAGAATATGAATAAAGAAACAGCAAGAGCAAAGGCTCATGAGCTTGTATCGAAAATGACCGTATCGGAGGCCGCTTCGCAGCTTCGGTTTGACGCGCCCGCCATCGAACGGCTCGGCGTCCCCGCCTACAACTGGTGGAACGAGACCCTTCACGGCGTGGCGAGAGCCGGTACCGCGACCGTCTTTCCGCAGGCCATCGGACTTGCGGCGAGCTTTGATGAGGAGCTTCTTTATGAGGTTGCCCGCGTCTGCGCCGTGGAGGGCAGAGCCAAGTATAATCTCGCCTCGAAGAAAGAAGACAGGGACATCTATAAGGGACTTAGCTTCTGGTCGCCGAATGTGAATATCTTCCGCGACCCGCGCTGGGGCAGAGGACAGGAGACCTACGGCGAAGATCCGACTCTGACATCCGATTTGGGTGTTGCCTTTGTCAAGGGTCTGCAGGGAGAGAGCGACAACATGATCGCCGCCGCCTGCGCGAAGCATTTTGCCGTCCACTCCGGTCCCGAAGCACTGCGCCATGAGTTTGACGCAAGAGCCACGGAAAAGGACATGGAGGAGACCTATCTTCCCGCGTTCAAGGCTCTCGTACAGGAGGCGGATGTGGAGGCCGTGATGGGCGCTTATAACCGCACAAACGGCGAGCCCTGCTGCGGCAGTAAATACCTTCTTGTCGATACGCTCCGCAAAAAGTGGGGCTTTGAGGGACACGTGGTGTCCGACTGCTGGGCGGTCAGAGACTTCCACGAGCGCCACAAGGTCACCTCCTGCCCGGAGGAATCCGTGCGTCTTGCCCTCAATAACGGCTGCGATGTCAACTGCGGCTGTACCTATCAGCACGTCATGCACGCCTTTGAAAAAGGCATGATCTCCGAGGAGACGATCCGAAGCTCCTGTGAGAGACTTTTCACGACCCGTTTCCGTCTCGGTCTCTTTGACGGGAGCGAGTTTGACAGCATCGGCATTGAGAAGATCGAGTGCAGAGAGCATCTTGCCCTGAGCGAGAAAGCGGCGGCGGAATCCTGTGTGCTGCTGAAGAATAACGGGCTTTTGCCTTTGGATAAGAATAAGCTGAAAACCGTGGGCGTGATCGGCCCCAACGCCAACAGCAGAATGTCGCTGATCGGCAACTACCACGGCACCGCGTCGAGATACATAACGGTTTTAGAGGGCATTCAGGACGAACTGGGTGAAGACGTGCGTGTCCTCTACTCCGAGGGCTGTGATATACAGAAGTCGAGAGTCGAGCATCTCGGCATGGACGGCGACAGGCTTTCCGAGGCGAAGGCTGTGGCGGAGGCTTCCGATGTCGTGATCCTCGTGGTCGGCCTCAATGAAAATCTGGAAGGCGAAGAGGGAGACGAGGGCAACAACTATGTCTCCGGTGACAAAGCCGACCTTCTTCTGCCAAAGCCCCAGAGGGAGCTCATGGACGCCGTGCTCTCCCGCGGCAAGCCGGTCGTCACCGTTCTGATGGCTGGTAGCTCCATCGACCTGCAGGAAGCCGGGGAGAAGACCGATGCGCTTTTGTTTGCCTGGTATCCCGGCGCAAGGGGCGGCAAGGCCGTGGCGGACATTCTTTTCGGGAAGACCTCTCCCTCCGGCAAGCTCCCCGTGACCTTCTACCGCAACGAAGACCTTGACCGTATGCCTGATTTTACCGACTACTCCATGAAAGACCGCACATACCGCTATATCCCCTTTGAACCCCTCTATCCCTTCGGTTACGGACTGAGCTACGGCAAATGCCGCCTTTCTTCTGCCGATGCGGAGCTAAAGGACGGAAAGCTCCTTGCCCGCGCAAAGGTGGAAAATGCAGGCGAGAGAGACACGGAGGATGTGCTGGAAATCTACGCACAGAACCCCGAAAATGAAAATGCGCCCCTGAACGCCAGATTCATCGGCTGCAAACGCTTCTTCTGCAAAGCAGGGGAGAGCGTCGAGGTCGAGCTATCCGTAAACGCCGAGCGTCTCAAGGTCGTTGACGTAAACGGCGAGCTTGTCCCCGGCGGAAAGACGACGGTCTATGTTGGTCTCGGCCAGCCCGATGCGCTGACCGAAAAGCTCACGGGGGAGAAAACGATTAAGATTTGGCTGTAATAATGAAAGCGCATCTTATTATCAAACAATTCGAAGGAGGGATACCATGCTGACAAGTCTTGAAATCTGTGCCGGAGCAGGAGGAGAGGCATTAGGGCTTGCAATGGCCGGTTTTCATCATGTCGCACTGGTTGAGTATGAACCAAGTTATTGTGACATTCTCAAATTTAACCGTCCGGAATGGAATGTGATTTGCGCTGATGTGCGTGAATTTGATGGTACTCCGTATAAGGGAATTGATTTGCTCGCTGGAGGAGTTCCTTGCCCTCCGTTTTCTGTGGCAGGTAAACAATTAGGTGAAAATGATGAAAGAGATTTATTCCCAGAAGCTATTAGGCTAATCAGGGAAATCAAACCTCGCGCTGTAATGTTGGAAAATGTACGGGGGTTTCTTTCTCCTCAGTTTGATGAATATAGAGAAAACATATTAGAGGAGATAGAAGGGATTGGCTACAACGTAAGCATAAAGTTATTGAATGCCTCTGACTATGGTGTTCCTCAGCTCCGACCGAGGGTCGTTATTGTTGGGTTGCGTAACGATATTCAAAAGCAGTTTGCATATCCGATTCCGGTAACAGGTAAAACGCCAACCGTTGGCAAAACACTAAAAAAAATGATGGGATCAAATGGATGGAAAAATGTTGACGAATGGGCAAAGCGAGCAGATGCAATAGCTCCAACAATCGTTGGCGGCAGCAAAAAACATGGAGGTCCTGATTTGGGTCCGGTAAGAGCAAGGACAGCGTGGGCTGAATTGGGAGTGGATGGAAGCGGAATTGCCAATGAGGCACCATCCGTTGATTTTACAGGAATGCCAAAGCTCACAAAAGAGATGATTGCCGCAATACAGGGTTTTCCTGCGCAATGGAGTTTCGGAAACAAGAAAACAACTGCCTGCCGGATGATAGGAAATGCTTTTCCACCGCCGGTTGCAAAGGCTGTTGGAGAAGAAATCAGGAGGTGTTTAGAAAATTGAATGCACTAATTGCACAAGCTCGTATGCAGTACCATAAAGCTTTGCTGGATAGCGGCGTTCTTGCAATCAATTCGCAAGGCGTTCCGACAAATGCCGACAAAGACAATGCTCCATCTGTTGCAATAGCAAGAGGGATTGCTGAAAGACTCCTGGCAGAGACAGACGAAAGGATTGCCGGACAGACCTCCGGAACAGCATTTGAAGAAATTACAATGCAATTTGTCAATGCAACATTTCCAAAGCTTCAACATCTACGACCCGGAATCTGGGAAGTCAAAAAGTTAGGTAACAGGAGCCACACAAAGACATCTGCTTTCGCGCAATATGAGCATCTTGCCTATTTGACAGAACTGACTAAAGCAAATAAAAAACTCTCTGCAATGATTGGCAACGATTATATGGTTGCACCTGATATTGTTGTATATCGGGAACTTTGCTCAGATGAGGAAATCAATGATCCGTTTTTAGTTGTGGATGAGAATGTCAGCAAGATGGCAGATATAAGAAAACGTAATGGAGGAAAAGCCATTCTTCATGCCTCCATTTCAGCAAAATGGACAATGCGTTCTGACCGGGCACAAAACAGCAGAACAGAAGCGCTTAATTTAATCAGAAATAGAAAAGGACATCTTCCTCATATCGTTGTAGTTACCGGCGAACCCCTTCCTTCAAGAATTTCATCGTTAGCTTTGGGAACCGGAGATATTGACTGCGTTTATCATTTTGCACTTAATGAACTTCTTCAGGCTGTTGAGGAATACGGTCGAGAAGATATAATCGAAACATTAAAAACTCTTGTTGAGGGAAAACGTTTGAAAGATATCAGTGATTTGCCGTTGGATTTATCCGTTTAATGATTGAACCGAAATGATTTTTGTTGGTTTATAAAAAGCAGATAAAAGGTACAATTATTTCTTGTGGAGGAAATCATGAAATTCGGACATTTTGATGATAAAAACAGGGAATATGTGATCGAAACCCCCGAAACGCCGCTGCCCTGGATCAACTATCTCGGCAGCGAGGATTTCTTTGCACTTGTTTCCAATACCGCCGGAGGCTATGCCTTTTATAAGGATGCAAGGCTCAGAAGAATCACCCGCTATCGCTATAACGCCTGCCCGCTGGACGCGGACGGCTTCCATATCTACGTGGATGACGGGAAAAGCGTCTGGAATCCCGGCTGGCAGCCGATGCAGACGAAGCTTGATAAATATCAGTGCCGTCACGGTCTCGGCTATACGGTGATCGAGGGCGAGAAAAACGGCCTTTCGGTAAAGCAGGAGATGCTGGTGCCGAAGGGGGACAACTGTCTTTTGATTCGCGTGACGGCAGAGAATAAGGGTGCTGAGAAAAAGGATTTCAAATTATACCCTTATGTGGAATTTTGCCTCTGGGATGCGATGGACGACTCCTCCAACTTCCAGCGCAACTACTCCATCGGCGAGGTGGAGACGGGCGAAAAGGTGATCTACCACAAAACGGAGTACCGCGAGCGCCGCGACCATTTTTCTTTTCTCTGGTCGAATGTGAAGCCGGATGGCTATGATACCCAGCGCGAGGCGTTCATCGGCACCTACGGCAGCCCCGCAAAGCCCAAAGCGATACTTGACGGCGGCTGCACCGGCAGCATTGCCGACGGCTGGCAGGTCATCGGCGCGATGGAGTTTGATTTTTCACTTTCTCCCAACGAGAAAAAGAGCATACTTTTAGGCCTCGGCTACGTGGAAAACCCCGACGAAAAGTGGGAGTCTCACGGGATCATCAACAAAAAGCGCGCGGAAGAGATGATGGCGCACTATGAGGATCTGAAAAGCTTTGATGCGGCGATGGCTGCGCTTAGTGAAAACTGGTCGGAGCTTTTAGGCAAGATCGTCCTTCGCAGCGACAACGAAAAGCTCGACCGGATGGTCAACATCTGGAACCAGTATCAGTGCATGGTGACATTTAACATGAGCCGTTCCGCGAGCTATTTTGAAAGCGGCATGGGGCGCGGCATGGGCTTCCGCGATTCGTGTCAGGATCTTCTGGGCTTTGTGCACATGGTGCCGGAGAGAGCGCGGGAGAGAATACTGGACATTGCCGCGACGCAGTTTCCGGACGGCAGTGCCTACCACCAGTATCAGCCGCTCACCAAGCGGGGCAATCTGGCGGTCGGCAGCGGCTTTAACGACGATCCTCTGTGGCTCATTGCCTGCACGAGAGCCTATATCGCCGAGACCGGGGATATGTCCATCCTTGATGAATCGGTCCCCTTTGACAATGACCTTAGTCTGTCCGCCCCGCTGATGGAGCATCTCAGAAGGAGCTTTCACTATACCGTCACCCACCTCGGCCCCCACGGTCTTCCGCTCATCGGCCGCGCCGACTGGAACGACTGTCTCAACCTCAACTGCTTTTCCGATAAGCCCGGAGAGAGCTTCCAGATCACAGGTCCCAGTGAAGGGCCTGTGGCGGAGAGCGTCTTCATTGCCGGAATGTTCGTGAAATTCGGCAGGGAGTATGCGGAGCTCTGCGCGAAGCTCGGTTTGTCGGAGGAATCGAAAAGCTGTATAGAGCATATTGAAAAAATGGAAAAAGCCGTTTTGAGTGAGGGCTGGGACGGGGAATGGTTCCTCCGCGCTTACGATGCTTACGGCAATCCGGTCGGAAGTAAAAAATGTGAAGAGGGGAAAATCTTCATCGAGCCGCAGGGTATGTGTGTCATGGCGGGCATCGGCAAAGAGACCGGCGAGGCGGAAAAGGCGCTGAAAAGCGTTGAAAAGTACCTCGACACGCAATACGGCGTGATTCTCAATACCCCGCCCTATACCTCATATCACCTTGAGCTGGGCGAAATTTCCAGCTATCCTCCCGGGTATAAGGAGAACGCCTCCGTCTTCTGCCACAACAATTCATGGATCGTGCTGGCGGAAGCGGAGCTCGGTCACGGGGACAGAGCCTTCGAGGTCTACAAAAAGATCGCCCCCGCCTTTATTGAGGATATCAGCGACATCCACCGTACCGAACCCTATGTATATTCCCAGATGGTCGCGGGTCGGGATGCGCGGCGCTTCGGCGAGGCGAAAAACAGCTGGCTGACCGGCACGGCGGCATATAATTTTGTCGGCGTATCGCAGGCGATCTTAGGCATCAAGCCCGAGCTTGACGGACTGAGAGTTTCGCCCTGCCTGCCATCGGAAATAAAGAGCCTTTCGATAAAGCGCCTGTTCCGCGGCGCGGAGTATGATATAACGGTCGAGAGAGGCGATAAAAACGAGATTACAGTAAACGGAAAGACGGTCACCGGCAGCCTCCTTCCTCTCGGCAAAGCGGGGGAGAAGATCGAGGTAAAGGTCATAGTATAATGCAGAATGCAGAATGCAGAATGCGGAATTGACAGGTTATTTCGTAGGGCGGGAGCAAGCCCCACCCTACGGAAAAAAGTATGTTTTCAAAAGAAAAAGGAGAAAAAAATGAAAAAAGCGGTTATGTACGGCGGCGGAAATATCGGGCGCGGGTTTGTCGGCCCCATATTCAGCAGAGCGGGGTATCAGGTGGCCTTTGTCAATACGAGACAGCAGGTCATCGATGAGATCAATGCAAGAGGAGAGTATCCTCTGCGTCTTGTCAACAACAGCGGCTATGAGGAGGAGATCATAAAGAACGTTTCCTCGGTAAACGGCAGCAACGTGGAGGAAACTTCCGAAGCCATCGCCGAATGTGATATCATGGCTACCGCTGTCGGCGCGAGAGTTCTCGGACTCATCGTGCCCAATATCGTTGCGGGTCTGCGTAAGCGCTGGGCAAGAGGGGAGAAGCCTCTGAACATCATTATCTGCGAAAACCTCAACGACGCCAATAAGATTCTGGAAGGGATGATCCTCGAACAGCTTACGGAAGAAGAAAAGGGACTGTTCTTTGAGCGTGTCGGCTTGGTGGAGACCTCCATCGGCCGGATGGTTCCCGTCCAGACGGACGAGATGAAAAACGGCGATAATCTCCGCGTCTGCACCGAGCGTTATCCCTTCCTCCCGGTGGATAAGGCGGCGTTCAAGGGCGAGGTACCGGAGATCAAGGATATGATCCCCTTTGAGCCTTTTGATTTCTATCTCAAGCGCAAGCTCTATATTCACAACATGGGTCATTCGGTCTGCGCCTATCTCGGCATGAGAAACGGCAAGGAATATATTTTTGAGGCCATTGACGATGCGGAAATACTCAACATCACGCAGAACGCCATGCTCGAGAGCGCGATGGCGATGTCGAAGGAATACACCATGCCTCTGGAAGGGATCATTCTGCATATGCAGGATCTCCTTGCGCGTTTCGGCAACGTCCTTCTCAAGGACACCTGCGACCGCGTAGGCGCGGACCCCGCGAGAAAGCTCGGCCCCACCGACCGCCTGATCGGCTCGGGACTTCTCTGTCTCAAGCACGGCATTACCCCCGCCTATATCACCGTCGGCGCTGCCGGCGCGGTGTACCGTTATCTCGATGAAAACGGCGGAGAGCAGTCAATGGCAGGAGCGGAAACGGTGCTGAAAGAGGTCTCCGGTTTAGAGGCGGACAGTGCTCTTGCCAAGCTCATCCTCGAAAACTACGCAAATCTTCTTGCCGGGGTCTCGACCGCAGAGCTGAGAAGAAGCGCGCAGAGCGTAAAATACCATTCCCTCGGGAATGTCATCTGATAATGCAGAATGCATAATGCATAATGCATAATGCAGAATTAGTGATCTCCGCCGATGCTCCGGATCATCCGGATAAATCAAATGAAGAAATGAAGCGAAGCCGACCTCATACATTCGTTCGTTTTTTCATTAGCCCCAACGGGGCACCTTCATTTATCAACGAAAAAAGACAGCCGAAGCTGTCTTTTTTCGTTAGAGCAGGGTACGGGAGTCGAACCCGCCTAGCCAGCTTGGGAAGCTGGAGTAATACCGATATACCAACCCTGCATATGCTGGGATTATACCATAGAGCTTTACGGAATTCAAGAGGTAATTCCACTTTTAAACTCCATACTCCATACTCCACGCTCTGCTCTTATTACCGTTTCTCTTTTTAAAAATACTGCTTTCCGATTTTGAAAAATTATCCTTGACAAAATAAGATTTGATGCTATAATGAGTATCGTTGTTGATGCGGCTTTAGCTCATCCGGTAGAGCGCCACCTTGCCAAGGTGGAGGTAGCGAGTTCGAGCCTCGTAAGCCGCTCCATTGAAACCTATTGCATTGCAATAGGTTTTTTGTTTGCGGGTATGATGGAATTGGCAGACATGCGAGATTTAGGTTCTCGTGCTGAGAGGCGTGCAGGTTCGACCCCTGTTACCCGCACTTAAGCTGAGGGGAGCTGTACGAACCCGCCTTAAACTTGATCTTTTGCCCTTTATCTTCGTTATCGTCCTTGGTGGGCGACAGCCCACCTGCGTCCTCTGCCTTGATAAAAGACAAAATCTCTG
>JAZLGK010000105.1:0-19667 GCA_045616265.1 Candidatus Limivicinus sp.
CTTGCCGATGGAACGCGAATACCAACGCTTCTGTGACCACTGTGGTCAGGCTTTGGATTGGACCGCCTTTTCTAAGGCCGTTATTGTCCTTGCTAACTTTCCAAATGAGGCTCGTTAATTCGAGCCTTGTTTGACGCTTACCTTCATGGGACGATAAAGCGGCAAAGATGGCAAATATCATCTGTCTTTTACTCATCCTCGATTATTCTCTGCAGCATATCCAGCGGAACCGGCAAAGTCTGCACGGTATGCTCCTCGTAAGAGAGCACCACTCCCACGGAAAAACCACCGTCAGTCGGGATCTTTACCTGGCTTCCTATTGGGTGCTTTTCTCCGGTCAGATAATAAGTATTCTGGCCGTTGTCCAGCCGCGACACCCGGCAAAGGCGGTAAATGTCCATAGATACTTTTGCAGCTGGTTTTGCTTCAATTTTTGCAGTGTCCTCTGCATGATGCGTTTTCTCAGGAGTACCGAACCGGGCTCGGTTCAGCGCAACATTATATTCCGCCCTTGTCTCGTAGTCATAGGGAGAAACACCATATTCGGAACCGTCTTCACAGTTCAAGCGCCATGCATAGCGATTGTTGTTGACGCTCACAGGAGCAACTGGGATATCAGAGACGGCATCATAATGGTGCGCCGTGGGTTTGTTTTCCTGACGTTCAATTTCCCTCAAGGCACTGTTGATACCATAAACACCGCCCAGACTCACTATTCCATCACTGCCGCGGCGCATAGCGCCGCTGCCGTGAACAAGCATTGCCGCTTTTACAGACGCTTCACTATGTCCGCGCTCATAATCTTTTATAATTCTGCGTTTGGTAACCGCACCCATCACAGCAGCTCCGGCAATATCTATTAGGGTGTTTATCGGTTCAGGACATCCCGCCGAGCGGCCGTATGACTTCCGATACTTTGCCATTACTCTACCCCCAGTGCCTTAAACACAGCATCTTCAGCGGTATTGTAGAAAATTATATTAAAACTCCCGATCAGATCAGAAGGCACCGCAGCAAGGTCGGCGGCAGAGAGGATGGGAAGAAGAACCTTCTTTGCTCCGCTGTCAAGGCATACCTGCAGAGAACTGGCAAGCTCGTCCACCTTCAGGATCGTTCCGGCAATACTGATTTCTCCGAGAACGGCGAGACTGCTGATAGTGGGCTTACCAAGAGCCACAGAGCACAGCGCGATCAGAGTCGGCAAAGCCAAGCGTTCTGTCATGCCAATACCCTGCAGATCCTGATAGTTTACGATATAATCCCGGGTAGCGGCACTGATGCTGCCGCTGATTCGATTTCCGTTGGCTTTCAGATAATTGAACGCAGTATTGGCCGCTTCTTTGCATTTACCCTCTGAGGAAAGACCTGTCTTCTCAAATTTTCCATTGCCGGGGAGCATCTGACTTTCCAGCCGGAACGCACCGATCATGCCACTCTTGCCGCGAGAAATAGTGTATACCTGCCCGGGATTGCACATTCCTTCGGGAATCAGTTTTCCGCCGCCCTGTTCGGGGACGGTAACAAAACGCTCGTCAAAAGGATTTATTGTCAATGTACGAGAAATTGACGTCATAGAACTCCATGCCACCCAGCTTTTTGAGCTGTTCCTTGACGCGGCGGCGCATTTCCAGAGCAAAGCGGAGAATTTCTTCCAGCTCCTCTTTTGTGTATTCTCCGTTGGGATAGAGAAGCTTTATCATGCCGCCGACCATCTTGCGGACGGCAATCGTGTCACGCTGGTTGAGATTTTTTCCGAGCCGGAAATATTTGTCGAGCGCGTCGCCGTACTGCTCTTTACGCAGCTCACGGATGAACTCTGCCAGATAGTCGGTGATAAAGCCGTAGTCGTTTGTAAAATGCTCCGGGCGGAATTTGGGGATTTCCCAGCCGGGAATATAACAGTGCATACGGTCAAGGAAAGCGGTATCCGTTCCCATTTCCGGCGGGAAAGGTGCAAACAGGCTTGAGGTCTTGAGAAGGACATCTACACTTTGATTGATGTTGCCCACAAAAACCATAGAGGCGTTGGCGGCCTTTTCTTCCTTGCCGCGGGCAAAGGAACCAGAAGCCATATAGTCCTTCATGATCTGTATGCCATCTTTGTCCTTGAATTTTATCCCTGCGACCTCGTCGAAAGCCACGCAGTCCCAAAGCCCTACCAGCCCAACGGTCTTACTGGCCATATTGTAGAACAGATTTGCTACTGTAGATTGACCACCGGACACCAGAATACTGTTTGGGGAAATTTCCTTGTAGATGTGGGATTTGCCTGTACTTCTCGGGCCAAACTCGCAGAGGTTGAAATTATTCTCAACAAGCGGGATCGCGCGTCCAAGCAGCAGCCACTTTTCCCGGTAGCTGAGGGTGTCCGGTTCGTAACCGAGGGAACGAAGCATGACATCGATCCACTCATCCTTGGTGAATGCCGCTCTCCCCTCTTTCAGCTCCGTTATATCCACATGCGGCATCTGGATCGGCGTAAGTTTGATGATAGAAATCGGGGAAGTATCTTTTTTCTTTTTGATAACGCTCTGGTCTACGAACTCATCATCTATTCCCGCATCGTAGCTGAGCTGAACAATACACCAGATACCGCCGCAAAGCAGTCGGTCGTATTTCTCCGGATACTCGTCGGCAATAGGAATGCCCGTGAGGCCGAGATTAGAGAATACAGCCTCGTAACTGTCCTTTTTGATGTTGAGAGTAACGGTTATACGGTCAATGACAGTATGACTGCCTTTGGAGCGAAGCATGGAGAGAATCTTCTGCGCCTCGTCCGGACGCACAAAGTTATCCGACAAGATTTTCTTTACATTGTTTACGCCCTTTTCTATGACCTCCGGGTCATCGGAAGAGCAGTATTGCCCAAGCAGAAATTCCAGCACATATACAGGGACATTTGCTCCCTCTTTTATTTGCTTTGTCAGGTCTTTGCGGACAATTTTCCCGTCAAAGCACTGGCGAAGCTTGTCTTTAATCATTTCCCGGCTGCTTTTCACTTCTTCAATCTGATCCATGTTGAGCCTCCTATTTCCATTCAAAGAAATTGAACTCGTCTACTGCAAAGGCAATGTCGATCTGGAATTCTTCCCGTGTCGGCATTTGCAGACCGCTTTCATCTGCAATTACGAGATAATAACTGTCGCGGCTGCTATATTTCTGGCTTCTCAGGTTAAAGCTGCATCGGAACGTTCTGTCCTGCCCGTTGTTGCTGGTCTTATCAGCGATTACTCTGCAGGTATCGCTGATTTTATTGTTTCCGGCATCCACAAAGTACATCTGATAGGTCGCCGCTTCACGGTTGCCGCCGACCGGCTCAGTCTGGTAGAAGTTCAGCGAGAAGATCATGTTGCTGATCTTGCGGTTGGCAGACAGCAGATTCAGAGAAACCGGCTTTGTGTCGATCTTATCCTTATTGCGCTGATATTCTTTTGTTGAGGAATGCAGATATTTATATTCGATTACGGGAACAACCATCTCCTGCAGGCTGATGCCGCCGTGCACATAGTTGAGTCCGCCGCCTTTTTTCTTGATTCGGACATTCTCTCTGGCTGCAAAGGCATCGTATTCACCGTCAAAAAAGCGTACCGGAAGGAGGAACGAAGGCGCTGCACCTTTCTTCGTGATGATATACCGGCGGTCAACCTCCACATCGGTTTCCGCTTCGGTCGTTTTATCTACCTTCTCATCCTCGCTGAGCGGACTGTATGTATAAAGAAATCCGTGGTCAGCAGTGATAAATATCTTCGTTCCGCTCATGTCATTGACGATAATGCGGACGAGGTTTTTGAGCTGCGTGACAGCATCATCGCAGGCCGGGAAAACTGCGGCGTCAGAAATATGGCTGGATTCGTCCACTTTGTCGTGGTAAATATACACGACATCCATGCCCTTCACCAGAGCAGAGCGGTCAGCGCGTTTCATGCCGATAATATTGTCATATTTCAGGACGACGCTGCGAAAATTTGCATTTTTCAGAATTTTGTCTCTGTACCCGGCATCGGTATAGCTCCCGTCCGCAAGGACAGCAAGATCCCCGGCGCTTTTCTGCTTCACTTCCAGTTTTTTATGGGGAAGCAGCGCTGCCATCCCGAATTTCGTGATTGTCGGGAAGATAGCTTCACAGGAAGAAAGCTTTACCTTGCTCTGCGTTTCCCGCTCCAGCTGTTCCGAGAGAGATGCGGCAACTTCATAACGGAGCGCATCGGAAATGATGACAAACACCCGGCTGTCGCTGCTTCTTACATAGCTACTGTAGAAATCCTCCTGCTGGGGTATTTCCAGTACCTTTCCGTATTCCCGCAGATCATTCGCACAGGCATTCGACCAGTTCTGCCCCAGAGAACCAAGGAACCAGTGAGAATACAGTCCCTCCACTTGATTGGCCACATGCTTGAACAAATCATCCAGCACCGGATTAGAGATCGTCAGGCTCTTCTGGAAGCAGACATGGAACTGACGGTAATAAGTATCCATCCGGTAATAATCCTGCGTATATTCATTCCATATCTTATACGGCTCAACGGTATGAAAAGCGGTGGAATGGTCGAGGAAAAACTGCTGCATTTTTGAAACGCTCAAAAGTCCGTCATAATAACACGACACTTCGTCATACCATGCAAAGGTACGGCGTTTTTCTACAGTCTTCTGTATCGTATCGACATTGATGATCTGGCTGCTGATCTCAGTCATTAAGGAAGCCAGGATACATTCATGGATACAGGGGAAGCATTCCGTATCAACAAGATCCTCCACCGCAAATTTCTCAAAGCGGCTGCGGAGACGCGCTTTTTCTTCCATCAGCCGTGCCAGCTCATAGAGCCCACGGTTGTCTCGGCTGTGCATCCATTCGGAAACGAGATCATAGCAGTACGCCTGATGAGGAAGCGATATGTATTTATCCAATCCGGCAAGCAGCTCCGGGTGAATGGTTCTGGTGGCGGCGGTGATCAGGATGTGCAATGCAAGCCTTGCAAGACTCGGGTTTTCGCCGTCATTGTATCCGGTAGTCTGGGCGGTCATCACCCAGAAAGCATTCTCAGCGCCGTAATTTACAAAGCTCTGATAAATGCTGTTTTCGGATTTATCCAATCCGGCACTGATGACTGAGCGGATAATGCCGTTCGCCCGGGTGTCGCTGCTGCCGCAGAGCGCCGCCATCACGGCAAGGTGCATCTGTGCGGCTGTGGATATATTGTTGTTAAGCCTCGCAACCGCGTCCCGGCGAGCCTTGGCGTTGAAAAACTTCCGGTAAGCTTTCACCTGCTTACGGATGGCGGGCGTGACCGGGAGCCCCATTTCGTCCATCCAGATAGAGTTAAGGTCTGCCCGGAATTCCTCGCTGTAAAGCTGAACATTGATAAGCCAGTTGTCATCGTCTCGGTTGAAGCTCAAAGGCTGGTAGACGAGGAAATTGTCAGCGGGTTCGTCCTCGCAGATCAGCTTTTTGACAGCAAACGTGTTGCGGCCGGTGAGCTTTACTAACGCTGCGTTATCCAGTTGTATGTCATCCAGCTTGTCCTCAAACTCCCGGTCTTCATCGAACCAGAAAATGATCCGGCGCTTGTAAAATTCCGGCAGAGGGGCGGCAAAGCGGCGGTTCAATTCTTGGGTTATTTTTTCGGTGTCCATGCACATATTCTGTTCTCCAATTATTCTATAGGAATTCCGTATCCTGTTCCTTCAATATAGAGAGCACCCATAGCACAGTTGCCACTGTTCAATCCAACAGGAGAGAAGTGGATTTTTAATCCTTTAACTTCGTCGTTGAAATCATAGACTATAATACGGCTCTCATGCTGGTAACATAAATCACAACGTTTATGCCACAATTCGGGATAATCATCAGATATATCTATACAGAATTCCGCTGTAACATCAATATCGTATTGAATCATTGCTCTTTTCCAAAAATAACCATTTTTATAAAGACTGTTTTCTATGGCTTCATTAAAATGGCCCGCACTTGCGTAAAATCCTGCTACTTCTGAGGGAGATGAACCATCTTGCAAGAAGTTGTTATACATACGTTCGTCAATATCATAACGGAATTTTACAAAAGGGTTGGTTTCACTATCGTTTATAATTTCAATTATTTGTAAATCTGAATTTTTGATTCCATACATGCAAAGTGCTTTTAACAAACGGCTAGATTTCCTTCGTAAAAAACAGTAGTCCCCATCATCAACGATTTCTAAATCATCTCCAAGTAGGTTGCTATATCTCCCAATAAGTTCCGAGGCACGTTTGCAGCGAGCAAATACGCCCTCGAATCTATCACCTTGCTCGTTGTTATTATTTTTTTCTGCCTCCTCAATATAATTGTTTATTTTTCCGAACCACGCCTCACCGTTTTTTAATTTTTCAATCCAGTCAGGCTGCGAAATTTTCAAACATAAGGTCAAATGCTCATCAATCATTATTTTTTCCTCTTTCCTCACTTTATCTTCGCCAATACATCTTGGAATTTTGTGTAGTTTACCTTCACGCCGTCATCGAGATCAATCGGAATCATCTGGTCGGCGAGATGGTGGATTTTTTCTTCGTACACTCGCAGTTCCTCTGCCTGGTCGGTAAGCTTCTGCAGCTGCTTGGAGAGTTTCACGCGCTCAGCGGTGGAGGCGGAGTCAATACGCTTTTCAAGGTCGGATATGGCAGTACGATAACGCGCCTGCTGTTCATGTACATAGTCCGTGCGGATACGGGCAATGGTGTCCGGCTGATAACGGTGCATATAGATCAGGCACTTAAAACCGTTCTTTTTGCCGCTGTCAAAGAGCCAGTAGATCGGGCGTTTCTGATATGTTTTCAGATGGTCAATATAAAAATCGTTCAGGAAGTAATTCCGGATCACCTCGCGGGGCGACCCCTTGCCGCCGAGAGCATCAGCAATAAATCGGAGATTTTCTTCCAAAGTATCCTCGCCGTAAACAAGGTGAACAAATTCAACAAAGCGACCAACAATGTCATCATCAAAATATTCATCGTCGCAAATAGGAATTATATTATCCTTGTCAGGATAAAAAAGTTCTTCAAGCGTTAGTCCTTCATGGAGATATGCTTTTATAAGTTCCGTTTCGGGTACAGTTCCGGGTTTATCGTTGAGTTTTTCAACAAACTTTTCTAAAGAATAGGTTTCTCCTGCAAATAGCAAGCCATCCTTATACGGAGAATAGCGCCCGAACATACAGCCGACTGCATAAGAAATGAGGGAGACGATCTCATCCCGCATGGTGCGGACATAATTGCTTCCCTTCATGGAATCGGGAATATCATCCTTGGAGTCATAGACGCGGTGAACCGTAATGTCCTTGTCAGCGACATCGGGCGTCAGCTCGTCCTGCAAGCCGTATATGTCGATAAAGATACGGTTCAGTTCTTCTTCGTTCTTTTTGAGCTGCAAAAACCGTTGTTCGCACTCCTCCTGCCACTGTTTATATTTATCGCTTATCAGTCTCCCCATGGTGATATTCCTCCAAAAGTTTCTTAGCTCTGTGATTTGTCGAATTATATGATGAAGCGGTATTTCCCTTTCCCGTGTCCGCTGACGGGCTCAACAACATTACAGGCATTTAGTTTGTCAATCAATTTCCCGGCATTAGATGAGTTAATGCCGCAAATATTCGTAACTTCCTGCCGACCGAAAAATTCTGCGTCACAAAGCAGCTCAAAAGTTTTGAGAAGTTTTTCCTTGGATGAACTATATCCGTTCAATTCTTCTACTGTTTTTTGAAACGCTTCTTTTCGCTCCTCAAACGATTCTTTTGAGCGATCAAACGATTCTTTTGACTTGGCAAACAGCTCATTTGCCTCAAAAACAACCGTCAATTCATCTTTTTTGATATGATAGATCGGCTCTGGATTACCGGCGTTTATACAGGCTTCCCGGATCTTCATGATACCGCGTCCCCAGGATTCGATAAAACCGGCACGGTAAAATGTGTTGGCAATCAGCGGATTATACGGTCTGGAACGGTGTTTGCCGAGAAAATCTTCCATTGTCCAGTCCTCCGGAAGGACGCAGTCATTGGAGATAATCATTTTGTCGGCAAAGACCTGAATCTGGATCGGAATGAGCGCGGCATAATTTTTATGTGCAATCGCATTCAGCACAGCTTCGCGGACGGCATCTCTCGGGTAGGGGTAGGTCTCAATTCTCGACACGCCCTCATAGGAAATAATGCCTTTGAGATACTTCGTATAAAGCAAATCTACCGTTTTCTCCGCCTGGTTCAACAGAGAACCGTGAATTTCATCCTGATAGACAATTTCCGTATCCGAGGAAAAATAACCGATTTTAATGTAGCTTCCGGGAACCCACTTCTCCGGGTTGTGATGGAACAGGAGCACCCCGGCGCGTTTCAGGCAGGAACCTTCCAGCAGATTCAGGCTGTCCAAAAGCTGCGTATTGTCAATGTTGACATTTTCAGAGGACATACGGCTGCTTTTCACTGCTCGTTCCCGGAAGATATCAAAGGAGTCAAAGCGCAGATCGGCAGGGCTGACCATCAGCGGAACGCTGTCCCATGTAGCCCCGGTCTTTTTCAGCAGAAACTGGTTAAGCTGCTGACCGGTAAGTTGCTGTTTTGTACTGCCGCTGCGGTAATGATACTCACCATAATATGAAATTGGGTATGGCTGCGAATCAACAACGATTTCAATATAATCACCCTCGGCCGCATGGCAAAGGTTGACATCGACAACGATCCCGAGAATATTGCGCACCTTGTTCGGAATATCCTCCAGCAGCTTTTTGGTGTTGGAAAGGCCGCACACATGGCCGCTGTCGTCTATACCGATATATATTTTGCCACCCTGTGCATTGGCAAAACCGCATATCCATTTCAGATACTCGTCCCGCCAGGATTCTTTGTATTCAACATTTTGACTTTCAGCCATGTGCGTTCTCCTTTTCAAAAAGATTCGCAGTCTCGTAATTATCGGAGTTCCATGTTAGCAGCAAGTTTGTAATTTATGCATAGAAAATACATATTGATTCTAAAATGATTATTCAAAGCAAAAATTTTAGATAGGAAGTTAGCTGTTAGTGATTAATGGATAATTGTCAGCATCTATTTCTTGCTGGTATTTGAAAGTATCATTCCTTAAAATAAGGCCCATTTCTTGCTAAGTGAACATATAATGCAGATGGCAAAACCCCTTCTCTAAGAGCTATCCGGCTGATTTCTCTTAGTTTTAACATAAGGTCATCAGCATCTTTTGGGCGTCCTTCTTCTTTTTGCCTTTTAAACTCGTCAATCGCGAGTTGGCAAAGTCTTTTTACTTCGTATTCAGGAATTGAATTGACTGCATCAATTAGTTCATCCATTGGAACCTCATCTGCTGACATTAATTGCAATGCTTTTAGTAAGTCATTGAATTTAGGAGTATTGGGAATTTCATATTTATTATTATAGTGAGCTCTATTTGCTTTAAGTGATTTCCACAGTACTTTCACATCTTTATACTCGACAGGCTTCGAAATATTTAATGATTTTTCATTCGGTGAATGGTAATAATATATTATTTTTGAAAGCTCACTTTCGTTAATTAAATTAAAAATATGGGAATCATTATTTGGCGAAAGACCAATAATATGTAATTCACCTGTTAGCGATCTAAATCTGTCAAAATGATATTTAACTCCGAATGGTATTTCAGGATGCTCTAGATGTGTTTTTTCCCAAGGATCATATTCTTTTGGTAAAAGTCCAAGTCTGCTAAAGTAATAGAATTCTGCTTCGCCCTTTTCAAACGAATAAGCTAATTTATATTTATTTATTCCGCTATAATCAAGTAACGCATTGCAGAAGCAATGCTCAAAACCCGGTACAACGACAGTTTCATCATTTTGCGTGCGAATATACCCCTGAATCGTTTTTGGGTTTTCACTGTTTGTAAGAGTTTTATAATCTCCGTGAAGATGAAAAACCGTTTTGCCAGTAAGAACTTCAATATTATTCTCGTAGTTTAGCGTGAAGATATCGTCATAATCTGAGAAAAACCTTTTAATATTTTTCCCCACTTGCTGATGCCAAGTCTGAATCAATCCATCGTTATAAATTGCATCAAGCATCATACATCCAAATGCTTGTTTCAAAGAATGCCACGAATCTTTCATTTCATCTTCAGATAATGTATAGCACCGCAATATAAAAAGCCAGTCTTCTAAGCCGACATCATAGTAATGATTTATTTTTTCACTATATCTTTCCTTAAAACTGTTAAGAATATCTAAATCAGATTCATCTAAAAAAGAATCATATTTCCCGGCAACAATGTCATTTGCATATTCAGCAAGATTATTAAATACATTTGCGATATAATCTCCAGATATTTTTCCGATGAATAGAGGCGCATATTTATTAGCTTTAGCATTAAAAATAATACGTTTAATAATAAATTTGTTGGTATAGGCGTTCCCGCCAAAATTTATTGTAACACCGTTTCCAACGAGTAGAGATTTTTTCATGCCTGATGAAGTATTTTGTTTTTTCCCCATATTACTCCTCACACCAGCAGATTGCGCTTGAAATACTAAGAGATTTCATTAGTGGTAAGCAGATATCTTATAGTTGGCAGTGGGCATAGTCCCAAAAATTACTTTGAAAAATGTTATATTTTAATACAATACGATGTTTTCTAAATCTGAATTGGCCTGCTCTGCCTCTTCTTCTAGGAGTTTGATTCTTCCCCGGTCGTATGGTGCGCTAATCTGACAATGAGGGCATGAAAAATAGCCCGTATCATGTATATAAACTTGAATGAGCTTTTGCTCACTGTCCCAGCAATGAGCACAGTAAATCACTTTTATAGTGTCGTTGTCCAAGGTAATATATGGATCTTCGTAGCGAACGATGTGCTCTTCAATATTGCTCCGTTTTTCTAACCCCAACACTTTTTCTTTAAGGCTGAGCATTTCAGCTTCCATCTCAAGAGCTAAGTTGGTGATTTCAGTCAATTTAAACTGAGCTGCGGATACATTTTTAGAAATAAGTAAAGAATTAAGTTCTTTTATCTCGTCGTATAGTTTCATGCTTGTCCTCTCTTTTCCTTGATTGAGCAGATCATTTTTTCCAATTCCTTATAATTGCCCGCATCACCTTCATTCTCCCGCTTATACATGATGATCGGTTCGAGTGAATACCACATAGAGATAAGCATATTCCCCGCCATTGCGTTGACAACTGTGACATCATATGTCCCAAAATTCACGCCAACCGCGAAATGCTCAATCAACGCCAATTTTTTTGAAATATTCTTTAGTCTTGGGCTAACCCACATGTCATTCGGATCAGCTCGTAACGAAGTCACAATCGTCTGAGCATCTTCTCTCAAGATTTTGTTAAGTGCCCCACTCTCTGCATTAAAAACCGTATCTTCTAATGTATCGAAGGCATGGATCGTTGCCTCTCTCATATTTCGTTTTCTCTCAAAGAAGAAAGACCAGATGGAAAAAATGGCTGCACCCAATGACAGTGCAAGTGTAACATAATCATTCCAATTCATTTCTTCACCTCAAATCAGCGGATTGCGCTTGAAATCCCATGAGGTTTCATAGGAATCCCAATCGTTTTCAGATTCAAAAATGCAGTTTTCCACATTGGAATTAACGAAATCACAATAGTGTTTAGAGAAAATAACAGGGACTTTTGCAATATCGCCGGGTTGCGTGTTTATTGTCGGCGCAATTATTGATAATATTGAAGCCGTTATTTTTGTATTCAGGAATCCCAACATATAGGATTGCATCATCATAGTTGAAATATAAGCATTAACAGCAGCAGAATCGTAAATCATTCCTATTGGTTGTTTTCTAAACGAGATTAATCCAGACCCCAATCTTGAATAGGTAATAGCTGGCTGAAATACTAAATCATCGGGAATTGTTGCTGCTCCATCTGTATTACGCAGTTTTTCCCCATTGTGCTTGTAAAATATTACATATTCTAGGTTTCCATACCATTTTCTATATGCGCCTCCTTTATTATGTGGATACCATCGAGCTGAACTATTCATTGACTGTTCAACAGAGCAACAATGAAAGAAGCAATCTTGAAATGAACATTCATACCAGAAGCGTAAAAACATATCATTATTACTCGTTTGTAAACCAACACGCGGGTGGCCTATTTCTCCGAGGCTTTTTCCTATGTTGAAAGCATCCAAAAGTTTATCGCTCGTCCAATATGCAATAGGAGTGCCCGGTATCAACGAAAACCATTCTTGTCTAAATTCAAATTTATGTTTTCCATTTTTTAACCATTGTTCTTTGAGCTGATTATCTTCCTGCAACCCTTGCTTTTCGAAAAGTCGATGGTAATTCCCAGTATATCTATCAATTCGTTTATTCAAAAGCACAAATGCAGTTGATTGCACTACCTTACTGTTCAAATCCTCAAATGTTCCAATTCCTAAATGTGCCATATTAATTATTACTTGTAGTTGTATTTTCTTTCGTAACTTCTCATAGCTAGAAAGGAACATCCATGCGTGTTGAGTTATCATAGCCTGATAACCGTTTTTTGCTGTCATTGCTCCGCAGCGTTCAATAAACACGGCAAACAGATCGCTCTTGCTGTCGGGGTAGTTTTTCTTTACATAGTCGCTGAGCTTACTGCCCATGCCGCTGGCGCCCATATACGGCGGATTTGTCACGACCGCGTGATACCTCTGCTTCATGGCGGCGGCAATTTCCAAAAGCTGCATATAGCTATTGTATGTCTCAGAGGCTCGCATAACTTCTATGCTGAAAGCAAGAGAGTCGTTTTCGAGCGGGTCAATGGCGGTGTCTATAAGCAGGGCAACATCCACAGCGTCTACATTCAGGATGCTGCCGTATTCTTTTGCATCGTGGTATATGTCAAGGAGCTTTTCCGCCTCACTGATGCTGATGGCAGAGGTGGTCTTATTGGTATATATAAGCTTCAAAGCATTGCGGTCGATGGTGTTACTCTCCGCAATGGCATACACATGGGGCTGGATGCCGCGGCTGAAGATGCGGCGGTCGTACTGACGGGCTTTCATCATGACAGCGAAATAGGCAAGCTGCGCGGCGCGGTCGTCAATATCGAGACCGTAGAGATTATTTTGGAGGATCAGTCCGACAGCCTCGCGGGAGCTGTAACCGTAGGATTCATAAATCTGCACCAGAACGTCGAACATATAAACGAGAATATGACCGGAGCCCATGCAGGGGTCAATGACCTTAATATTTTCCGGCTTAAGGGCGGCATACTCCTTGCGGATTTCATTAAGCTGTGCCTGAACCTCCGGCTCCTGTTCGGCTTCTTCAAGATAGTATTTCCAGTTGGCTTTCAGCTCGTCATTTGGGTGACCTTCTACCCAGAGGCGGCCAAGGCTGTTTTCGACCATGTAGCGCACGATCCAATCCGGCGTGAAAAGCTGCGTGGCGGCAGGAATATTCTCCTTGCTGATCTTGATGTTCTTTTTTAAGTTCTCAAAGACCTTGTCCTTCGGCTCAACGTTATAATACTGATACAGCCAGCCGATGATCTGCACCTGATCCTGCCAGTCCGCCTCCGGAATAAGCGTTATCATCTGTTCGATCACACTGCCGTCACGCAGAAGATTATCCGGGAAAAGAAGTTCGGTATAGTCCTCTATCTTCTGGAACATTCCGGGCAGGCAGGCATTAAGCGCGCTGCACTGCGTAATGACAAGATATTTGAAAAGCTCGTCATTATCGTTCGCGCTTTTGAGCGCATAGACCTTTTCCATGTTGAGCCCGTCGAGATCAAGGTTGATGGCCTCGATGAGGATCTGCGGCTTGAAGTTGTTGTCATCATCGGTGAAAACGCGCACATGAGAGGGCAGATACCCGTTCACTTCCAGAAAGCGGAGCGCCGTGAAACGGTTGAACCATGTATAAGCGGCCGCCTCCATGACCTGCTCATAGCCCTTGGCCTTGGTTTCCCCGATCAGAGCCTGACGCTGTTTCTTCTCCGCAGAGGACAGAATACGCCCATCAATGCTGGCGGCATCCGCGTCAACTATATTCTTTTCGGTGATTCCATAGTATGCCGCTCTCTGGCTCACCCGGGTAATAAGCTCCCGCCGCGCCCAGACGGCGTATTTTTTTATAGCGTTTTTGTCCATAGCGTTCTCCTTAGCTGATAGCAGGGAGCAGATAGCTGGTAGCAAGTAGCTAATAGCTATCTGCTAATCTGTTAATAAAACCGTTCAACATTTTTGCAACTTCTTCTATGAGATGCAGTGATTTTTCCGCTTCATCTTCCGAGAAAAACTTCAACCGCAGACAAAGTAGAATTTGTGTTTCAAGTTCGGCATTGGAACCTTTTGCAATATATAGAAAATGCTTAAAATCTCTGTCTGTGTTTCGCTGGTAGCCCTCTGCTATATTTGACGGAATGGAAACTGCTGCTCTGCGCATCTTGTCTGAGAGAGCATAGGTTTCTTCTTTCGGAAGAAACTTTACAAGTCGATATATTTCTTCCGTCAAATCCATACTCTTTTGCCATACTGTCAGGTCTTTGTAGTTCTTTATCATTCGTTTCTCCTTTTGTAGCTGGTAGCTGACAGCCGGTAGTCGCTAACTGCTACCCGCTACTTTATATCAATTCCGTCACAGTTCTGCATAAGGGTCTTGAGCTGCTTGCGAACTGCTTCAACATATTCATCGAGATCGGCTTCGGTTTCCAGACGCTTCTGCGGGAAAACGATCTGACGGTTATAGGTTTTAATTATTTTCTTCGGAGCAGACTTCAGAGGATCAATCGGAGGCTGCGACGGAATGATCGGCGGCTTTCTCAGCGATTCGATCCGATTACATGCCTCATCCTTGTGCTGGAACAACAGCGGGATCAGGCCGTCGAGCAGAGCAAGACTTGTCAGCGAGGCGATCTGCTGTTTTTTCTGCGAATAGAAGTTGTCGGCTTTATCACAGACCGTCTTGCAGTCCATGCTTCCTTCGGCGGCGGTGTGTATGGCCTCCATGCACTGGCGGACGTCCTCCAGAAGCTCCTCACGCTTTGCCTCGAGCAGTCGGTCATGACCGGCGCGGACGGTGGCCATCAGGGTATTCAGCTCCGGGATGCACTTATAATCAAATTTTGTGGACACAACAATGAGCAGACGGATGCGGTTCAAAGCCTTGTCCGCCTCTTTCTTGTGGGAGAGATAGTCAAGCTCGTTGGAAAGATCGTCCAGCATCTGTGCCGCCGCATCAAATATCTGTACCTGATTTTTGAAGAATCCTTCCACGTCCTGCAGCTCCTCTTTGCTGTCAAAGAGAGCGTCTTCCTGCCGGAGTACACGGTCGATCAGGGCAATGTTGTCCTTTTGCTGGGAAAGAACATCGTCCATGAGCGTGATCGCATTCTTTACCTTATAGCGGTCGGGATATTTGCGGTTGGGAGTATTATATTTCCCGTCAAGCTCCTCGTAATGCGCCTTCTGCTCCCCGAATTTTTTCACGATAAAGGCAACCAGGCCGTCTTCATCATCCGGCACATCCATCACGTCGAAGTATTCACGGAGCAGAGCTTTTACAGCCTTCATCTTCTGCGCCGTGACGATCTGCCGTTTGGAAATGCTCGTTCTGCCGATTTCGCTCTTTTTGCGGAGATACTCCGGCAGTTTGCTGTTATCCGGCTGGATGGTCGCTCCGCCGTATTTTACCGTGACCTTCTGCTGATAGATAAGCATAGCCACAACGGCGGCAATGTCGATCTCCTTCCAGCCGTAAGGAATCGCCTGATACCGGGACTGAACATCCGCCATGGACGTGGGCAGCTTCATTCTGTCCTGTACGATGAGGTATTCTTCCACCTTGGCGGCGGCATCGCGGTTCGGCTCCATTCCGGGCATAGCAGACTCTGTGCCGTGGAGGATGGAAAAGATGTCGGCATCACTCTCGGCGTTCTTTGTTATCAGGTCAAGTTCGCTGTAAACGTGCTGGACAAGATACTCCAGCGCCTGATCGATGCGGGATTTGGCATCCCCGCCCTTGATGTCGATATGCTCGCCATCAACGTAATACTGGGCAGACTCAATGGCTTTTTTAAGCTGCTCCATCGCGTCCAGCTCGTACTTGCCTGCCTCGTCCTGTTGGTCGCGGATAATATCCTGCACGGATTTTGGAAGCTGGGTAACATTGCGCTGTTTGACATACTTGCGAATCTTCATGGCGCTTTCCAGATTCTCATAGTACGGAGATTCTGGCAGAACAACAATAGCTTGTCCTCTGGAATCCACCATAAGGCGCAGCTCCTGCTTTTCCGTCGCATCGGTCGCAACGGTAAGAAAACGCAGCTTCATACCGCCCGTGACACTGCCGGTGCTCACTCCGTCCACCATCTTGTCAAAATCGAAGTCATACTTGCCATAGCGGTACTTCTTTGTGGTATAAATATCCGCAAAAATCATCTGCGCTATGCGCTCAACGATGGATGCCGTGTCAACATTCGTGCTTCTGATCTCGCGCTGGATGTCCTGCTCTTCATCGGTGAGGAAATTATAAGTATCTCCCGTGCGGCCTATGTAGTTCTGGCTGAGCAGACGGTTGAGAGACTCTCGAGCCTTTTCCCGGAGGATGATCTTGTCCGAGCGGATATCGTCAGCCATCAGGATAACAATATTATCCACGTTTGCCGGGATGTCATCCACATAGCGGATGAGATACAGGAGCTTGAGAAGCTCCACATCCTGCTGCTCGATTCCAAGGCTGCTGTCAGCGGCTTTCTGGCAGCGGTCGATCACGCGGCGGATAGAGCTGTCAAGGAAGGTGTGCACCGTGTCATAAAAGCGGAAGAAGGGAACGAGCGCGTATTCGTCCTGCGTCTGTACCTTCTGCGCCGCTTCCTGGAACCCGGAGAGCATGGAACGCTCTCCGCCGGAGAGATGCTTGCCGGAGTTGCCGTGCTTGCGGATCTCGGCAAACACCTTCTGCATGATGATAAACTGATACGGCACAAATGGGAAGTTGACGGCGAACTCGTTCGGCCCGCTGTATCCCTTGATATCCAGAACAGAGTCGGTAAAGCTGAAAAGATTACGCAGTACAGAGTCGTTCTCGTTGAACAGTGCTTCCAACTGCTTTTCCGTCTCGGGCTTTTTCTTCAAAATACGCTTCTGGATGACTTCATCCACCGAGGACGAGGAGAGGCTGAGCCGGGTTTTGAATCTCGCCTGTATTCTGGAAAACTCGTCCGCACGGACTTTGATGATCTCATCAATGGCTTCCTGCCCGGTACATACGACCCAGACCTTGCCGCCGCACTCACTGCCGATCTTTTCCGTGAGGGACTGGAGATTCAAAAGCATATCGGTATCTGTGCCGACATACTGCCCGACCTCGTCGATCATAAACAGCAGCCGGAAATCCTTCGGCTTGCCGACGATATAGGCTTTTATATCTTCTACGAGCTGGGCAATGGAGAATTCCACAGCGGTCTTATCTGCAAACCACCGCTGCGCGTCCGCCTCGCTCATGTCCAGCACTTCCATAAGTGTGGGAACGATGACCTTACCGTTAAAAGCAAAGGCTTTCCGCTGGTCAACCCATGATTTGCCCTTCTTCTGTTCAAATACCCGGCGAAATTCTTCTGTCTTGCCGAGCTGGTCGATGTACTGCTCCAGCATGGCGACTTTCAGGTTTTCCCCGTAGAAACCGAGATGGTTATAGAACATCTTGGCAAACACGCGGAGAACGGCAGTCTTGTCCTTGTTGATGGGGCCTTCGATGTCTATGTTGAACAGTATCGTTTCTGCCCTCTGGCGAGTCGAGCGGTCGATCAGCATAAATGTCGCCGAATCGTCCTCAAACTTTCTGCGGAACATCTCAACCGTGGGAGTTCCTTCGACATCCCTGTTTTCCAGAATGTAGGAAAGCATTTTCAAGAAGTGAGATTTACCACTTCCGAAGAAGCCCGATATCCATACGCCGATATCATCTGTCGGCACGTCAAAGGCTTCACTGTAATAATCAAAAAAGCTGATAAAATGTTTTTTCAGTTCCTTGGTTATAACGTACTCTTTTACTTCCTGCACGATAACATCATCGGTACTCTGATCGACCTTGATAACGCCGTTGATCGGGCGGTTGATGTTCTCGGCAAACATATCACGAATCATCATAGTGGGTGTCCTCCTAGATGAGATTAAACGCTCTGTAATAGTCGTTCGGCTGGAGCCGGTTAAAAAGCTTCAGGTGGTATTTATCAAATTCTCCGGGGTACATCACCAGAATGGGTATATCGGAGAAATACGGTTGAAGCGCTTCCAGCAAAGTATGTACCCGCATAAAGGGAAACACATCGCCAACGCCGGTGAGCATCAGCACATCGCCTTTTTCATGGGGAGAATACTGCATTTTCTCTATAAATTCTTCTTCACCGACAGCGGAATGCAGCTGCTCAAGAAGGAAATCTCCGCCCTCAGCTTCCTCCATTTCCGGGATGGCATCAAGAATATCCATGTCCTCACAGATGGAAAGAAATATTTTATACAGATTGCATTCGATCACATGACAACCAATGGTCTGGTCTGTACTCAACTGTTGCTGGAAGTGCTGTACGGTCATTTCATCTTCGGGATCATAGCAGAAAATTTGGATGTTCACTTCATTGCTCAGACCCTTGCCTTCCAGAAAATCTTCTTTCTGGATAGCTTTACGCAGAGCATCCAGGCGTTCGTTTATATCGCTCAAAGGATCGCACCTCCTTAAATGAAGCAGTTGAATGCCGCCAGTGCTATATCGTCATTACTATTGCGAATGGCGTTTTCCAGCTCCCGGCTGATCTGCACGGGATTGAGCTTTGCAGAATGGTTATCATCAAGATATTCGTTCTGTACCAAAATCCCGACAATGACCGATTTGATCTTTTTTATTGTCTGCTCAGACCATGAAGCGACAACGTCATCCTGCTCCTGCAAACGTATAAAGAACGTGTTTACATCTATCTTACCAAAGGAGCTGTCCCTTAAACGGTACTTTTCCCCGATCACCGTAATCATAAAATCCCACATAAGGCGGTTATCCTTCATCATTGCATAAAGGCATATCTGCTTTGCAGTGTCTGACGGCTGGTTAGCGATGGCACGGATCAGGCTCTCATCTTCCATTGCGCGAAGTCTCCGGAGACATACCCGGGAGAGATTCTTTATAGATTTTTCCGTAGGGTACTGGAACAGGTTTTCCGCCATAATCCGTTCCATGATCTCACCATCGGGAAGTCCCTCGGATAAGAGCTTTGCCGTAGTACGCATCTCATAAAACAGGAACTGTTCACGGGTGAGACTGCCGTTGTAGAGGGAAATGCTTTTCATACAATATACCTACTCCATAGATTCATTTTACGTCTTTATATAATTAACCAAAAATAATATACCATGCAATTATGGGTATTTCAACAGCAAACAGAAAGCTCTTGAATTTTATTGTCAGCGTTACAATAGCTATGAAACCGGAGTCATAGAAAAAACGGTTGAGTTCATTAAAAATATGCTTCTCTATTACCAAGGGCGCACTTCTATACCTTCTGCTTGAAGGTATTCTGTCCGTGCGTCCTGCGGAGCAGATGCTTCACTTCGTTTGAAAAAGAGGGCTGCACCCTCTTTCGCCGCTCTGCGGCTATCTCCAGCGCACTTGTCCCCGACAAACGAATCTCATGGTTCCTTTGCCGGGG
>JAZLGK010000106.1:0-2296 GCA_045616265.1 Candidatus Limivicinus sp.
GTGATTAGTAAATATGAAGAAACTGTGATGCGAAAGAAGTTTCTTTCGCATCACAGTTTTTGGGAGAGTAAGAGGCAATCGTTATACGACTGCTATGACACCACTTCGGATAAATTAACGACAGGATCATAATCACACGTAAATGTGCGGTTATGATCCTGTGTTGTTGACTGGAATAGTATGTGAAAAAATTGCCGCTATCCTTGCTTAGTCACAAGCGCAGTGTGTAAGGTCGAATCATATCAAACCTTCCATCTTTTTCTTATATTCAAAACAAAGCATGGTGATATCATCAAACTGAGGAGCTGCTCCAACAAAAGCATAAACACCATTTTAGCGAAAAACAGAGCAAAGTATTTTTAAGGCGGGAGCGGCGGCAAGCTGCTTCCGCCTTGCCTGCACAATAGCAATGCCCTGATGGTATAACAAGGGCGGAGTCATGAGACTCTCTGTTCGAGCAAAAAGTGTCCGCATCTAATGGGCGAAGTTGACAGAGAAAAGCGGCACGGTTATAATTGACAGCAATGATAAGGCACTTTTGATCTCTGCCTTGCAGCGCCTGTCATTTTTGAAAAAATGCGGGATATATCAATACTGAAAAAGGAGAAACCGACCATGGGAAAGAGAATTGTGATCGCACTCGGCGGCAACGCGCTCGGCGAAACACCCGCCGAGCAGCTCGCGCTGGTTACGGAAACGGCAAAGCCGATCGTTGACCTCGTCGAGCAGGGAAATGAGATCGTCATCGTCCACGGTGACGGTCCGCAGATCGGCATGATCAGCCTCGGCATGACGACCGCCGCGGAGGCGAACGTCATCAAGTCCGATATGCCGATCCCCGAATGCAGCGCCATGGCGCAGGGGTATATCGGGTATCATCTGCAAAACGCCATCGGCAATGAGATGGCGGCGCGCGGCATGAACAAGAAAGTCACTACCATTGTTACGCAGATCCTCGTCGATGAAGCTGATCCTGCGTTCCAGCATCCAGACAAGCCCATCGGTACATACTACGACAAGGAGACGGCCGATCGCATAGCAAAGGAGCGCGGCTTCACCATGATGGAGCAGAGACGCG
The DNA here is from genome assembly GCA_045616265.1 of Candidatus Limivicinus sp. Classification (GTDB taxonomy): domain Bacteria; phylum Bacillota; class Clostridia; order Oscillospirales; family Oscillospiraceae; genus Limivicinus. The sequence goes on from JAZLGK010000106.1 coordinate 1,079, forward strand.
GCTGGCGTCGTGCCGTTCCGTCTCCCATGCCTGTCGATATTATCGAAAAGGACACCGTTGAGACGCTGCTTGCGGACGATACCGTGGTCATCACGGTCGGCGGCGGCGGGATTCCCGTCGTGCGCAAGGACGGGAGACTGTGTGGTATTTCCGCTGTGGTCGATAAGGATTTTGCCTCCGAAAAGCTCGCTGAGCTGATCGACGCCGATATGCTCATCATTCTGACGGCAGTGGAAAAGGTCGCCATCAACTATGCCACGCCCAATGAGCAGCGGCTCGATGTCCTCACGCCGGAGCAGGCGCGTCAGTACATCGCCGAGAACCAGTTTGCGCCCGGCTCCATGCTGCCCAAGGTCGAGGCGTCGATCGCCTTTGCCGAGTCCAAGAGCGGACGCAGCGCAATGATCACAAAGCTGGAAAAAGCCGCCGAGGGCATCGCGGGAAAGACCGGTACCCGCATCAAGGCGTAAATAATTGATTTTTTTACAAAAACGTAACTTTTTTGCTGATGTGAGCATTCCTACTTGAAAATTTTGCAACTATACAGCCCTGAAATGCGGTGCTACAATGGCATCGTATTTCAGGGCGGAGTAAGTTTAGGGCGGAGTAAGTTTAGGGAGAAGTAGAAGAAAAAGGGGGTGAAGTGCGCCCTCCGTTCAAAATAACCAAGTCCGAGAAATCAAAAACAGGTCAAAGAAGGAAACCGTAATTGTCCGATGGGGACAGTTGCGGTCTTTTTTTGTCCCAAAACACAAAGGAGGCAAGCAGATGAATGTCACAAAGCAAACTCATTGAACTCAGCTATTTTGACCCGGGGCAAAGCGTTCGCCTGACCGTCTATGCTGATACGATCATTCTTGACCGCGACGGAAAAGAGCAAATCATCTCTGCGGTACGCTTCGGCGGCTATCCGGAGGTGGTGCGCGCCATGTCGGACGCCATGTATGGCGGCGTTACGGTCGAAGCGAGAATCAGCGGAAAGACGGAGCAGCTGCGCTGCAAGATGAAAGGCTACCACCGCCAGCACGCGCACGACGGCGTTTACGCGACCGCCACGCTGCTGGCAAACGATGACGGACGATCCGCAGAAAAATGTGATGATGAGGACGAAACCTCCGAAGACCCAGCCGCGCAGCCGCGCAAAAACTACATCTTCTGCCCGGCCGGTGACCGTGACCGACTCTTTGAGGAGCTGGATCACAAGACCGCCGCACCGCT
>JAZLGK010000107.1:0-5962 GCA_045616265.1 Candidatus Limivicinus sp.
ACTCCACCGCACCGTAGGGAACGCTCTTGAGCGTTCCGCAGACAAGCCGCAGCCCCGGAGTTTTCGGAACGGTCAAGACCGTTCCCTACTGTGATTGGGACATAACGCCGTGGTTAATTGCCCGACTTTTACAATCGCCTAAATTAATACATAATTCGTAATGCGCAATTATAATAATTGTGCATTATGAATTATGAATTATGTATTATGAATTTATATAGCGATCATAAAGCCCCTGCATTTGCAGAGGCTTTATGAGTTATGTGAGATAAATTACTTAACGGTGATACCGTCGATGATCATATCAAAGTAAGGAGCGGAACGGGTCTCGGACTCGTGGAAGTAGCCGTCCCAGATGCACTCGTGACCTTCGTAGAAGGCGACCTGGTCATAGCTGGTGAGGGTCTCTCCGCCGTATGTCCAGGTGGAGCAGTCAAACACATGGAGAGAACCGTCCAGAAGAGCAGCCTCAACCTCGGCCATCTTCTCCGCGGTACCGGCAGCTGCAACATTCTCATTGAGCTCGGTCAGTTTAACGGAACCGGTCTCAATACCGGCAGTCCAGTCGGTGTCAAAGCTCTCGCCGTTGACAACAGCTCTGATTGCATACTCGAAGTAAGGCTCCCAGTCAATGCGGGAGGAGATGATATAGGTGTTGGGACAAGCGGTCTGAGTGGAGCCGTTGTAGGAGACATTGGGAACGCCGGCGGCTTCGCAGGCATTGGGTGCGCCCATGGAGTCCGCGTGCTGGGAAACAAGAACTGCGCCGCCGTTGATGAGGGCTTCTGCGCCTTCCTTTTCGAGGGTCTCATCATACCATGAACCGGTGTAGGTCACATCCATGGTGACGGAGGGGCAAACGGATTTTGCACCGAGGTAGAAGGAGGTGTAGCCGGAAATAACCTCTGCATAAGGCATTGCGCCGACATAGCCCATCTTGGCCTGGTCTGCGGTGATCTTGCCGGACTCGATCATCTCGTTGAGCTTCATACCGGCAGCGATACCGGCAAGGAAACGACCCTGATAGATGTCTGCGAAAGCATTGTGGTAGTTGTCCATCTCAGCGCCGATAGCCATATCGCCGGTGCAGGAAACGAACTGAGTTTCGGGGAACTCCTGTGCGGCCTGAAGGGCATACTGCTGATGACCGTAGCTGTCGTTGAAGATGAGGGCGCAGCCGGAGTCTGCAAGGTCAGCGTTTGCTTCATAGTTGGCCTGGTCTTCGGGAACATTGGTCTTGATAACGCCGGTAACGCCGGTAGCTTCGCAGGCAGCGTTGAAAGCGTTGATGAAGTTTGCGTCATAGCCGGAGTTCTCATCGTGGAGGCAGATAAGACCGACCTTGAGGCCTTCTGCGGAAGCGGAAGCGCACAGGGCAAACACCATGCACAGGGACAGAACGAGAGCGAGGAACTTTTTCATTTTTGGGTCTCCTTATAAATTTTTTTATCCGTCAACGAATACTGTACCGGAGACACAAGCAAAAATGCACTGGCTGCGCTCCAACATGGATAAAACGCTACCAATGCAATATCAAACCTATGCCTATCTAAAACGGAAGAAACAGGCATAAGGGAAAAACACATCGATAGTCCGGTCATTTACGGCGTCCGGGTAGAAACTTCAAATCCATATCATTTGCTATATATCGAATGCAGTATTCAATTGACAATAATTATACTAACGGAAGCACATCAAAAAGTCAAGTAAATAATTCGTCGATTTTTCTAAATTATGACACCATGCTTTGTCAGTTTTGCACAAATTCCAGCGAGTGGTCGGACATGGCGGCGATCCTTGCAAGGGACTCGACATGCAGACCGTTCTTTTCCAGCAGCGCACCGCCGCCCTGGAAGACCTTCTCAACGGCTATGCCTGCACCGACAACTGTTCCGCCAGCCTGTTCAACAAGGGCTTTGAGTCCCACAAGCGCCGCGCCGGTGGCGAGGAAGTCGTCAATAATGAGCACGGTGTCACCGCTGTTCAGATATTCCTTTGAGACAACAACGGTATTGGTGTTGCCGTGGGTGAAGCTCTCCACCTCAACAGAATAGACGTTGTCGGAAATGTTTTTGGTCTTGCTTTTTTTGGCAAATACCACGGGGCAGCCAAATACGTAGCCGACCATAATGGCTATGGCAATGCCGGACGCCTCGATGGTGAGCACCTTGTTAACTCCTTTGTCTCCGAAAAGGCGCTTGAACTCAAGAGCCATTTCATACATCAACGCGGGGTCGAGCTGATGATTGAGGAAGCTGTCAACTTTTAAAATCCCGCCGGGCAGTACCTTGCCGTCTTCCAATATGCGCTGTTCAAGAAGCTTCATGTTTATTCTCCGTTTCCTTAGTTTTTTAGTCAATTGTAAAACTCCGTTTTACAATTGAGAACTCGCGCTTATCGCATTCGCTGAAGCTCATTTGGTCGGCGCGAGGGCTCATTTCGCTCGCCTTAGGGAGTTTTTTCTGCGGCAAAGCCACAGAAAAAACGATTGAAATTGTATTTCGGTGACTTTTACAATCGCCGACTTATTTTTTCTGAGGGATTACCAGCATGGTTCCCGCCTTGATAAAATCGGGGTTGACGATGTTGTTTGCCCGCATGATATCAGACATCTTGACGTGGTAACGCTCTGCGATCTCCGAGAGAGTGTCTCCCGCCTTGACATGGCAGTATTCCACGCCGTCAATAATAAGCCCGCCGTTTACATTGTTGAGTTTTTCGTCATTGAGTTTCATTTTTTATATCTCCTTTTTAGATTTTTCATTCTGCATTATGCATTATGCATTCTTAATTTTCAATAAACCCTCCGCCCAGAACTCTTTCTCCGTCATACAATACTGCCGACTGACCGGCGGCCGGAGCGCGGACGGGTTCGTCACAGATTATCCTGCCCCTGCCCTTTTCAACATAAGCGGTGCATGGGGGATTTTCCCACTTGGTATGCCTTACGCGGACATTCGCGCGTACAGACTCGGCAGGAGCGTCTATGAGCCAGTTAAAATCTCTCGCAGTTACCTCGGTTTTGAAAAGCTCCTCCCACAGGGCAAGCTCAACCGTGTTGTTTGCGGCATCTATGCGGGAGATATAAAGCTTTCTTTCGTTATATAATCCCGGACGGCGCTGACCGACGGTATAGCGGTAGATCCCCTCGTGTCTGCCTATAATCTCACCGTGGAAGACAAAATCTCCCTCCCCGGGCATTTTTTCCCTATGTTCCAACCAACGTATATAATCCTTATCGGGGATAAAACAGATCTCCATGCTGTCGCCCTTATGGGCTACCGGCAAGTCAAATTCCTCCGCCATCTCCCTTACTTTCTTTTTTTCATAAGCACCGAGCGGTAAGATCAGCCGTTCGACCTGCTCTTTTTTCAGTCTGCACAGCATATAACTCTGGTCGTTTGAGGGCATACCCTTATATAATGCACCGTTTTCACTCCTTGCGTAGTGTCCCGTGGCGATATGCTCCGCGCCGAGTCTGTCCGCCTCGTCAATAAGATTTCTGAATTTAAGCGACGGATTGCAGATTATACAGGGGTTCGGCGTTTCGCCCCGGAGATAACAATCCGTAAAGGGCTTGCAGACCTTTTCCTCAAGCTCTGCCTTAACATCGCGCACTTCAAGCGGGATGTCTATGAATTCGGCGGTTTTTACCGCGTCATTGAGTGCGTTTTCGTCCGCGTTGTCGAGATACAGCCCGTGCACCTCATAGCCCTGCTTTTTCAGCAGCACCGCGCAGACGGCGGAATCGACTCCGCCGGAAAAGCCCAATACGACTTTCTTCATCTCAAATCCTCCATGCGGTATTCGCAAATAAATTTTTCGTGATTAGTCCACCCGCATGGGGGATTTTAGCCATGTCATGCGGTTGCCGCTTTAGCGGCGGGCATGACGGCTTTTTATAATGCAAATTGCGGTTTATCGCAATTTGCTCTCCAAGTATACCATTAAAACCGTCACATCCGCGGGGGATACGCCCGAAATGCGCCCCGCCTGCCCGAAGTTGTCGGGACGAATCTTTTTGAGCTTTTCCCGCGCCTCTATGCGAAGCCCCACGACATCATCATAATCAATATCCGCCGGGAGTCTGCGGTCTTCCATCTTTTTGAACTCCTCGACCTGCCTGAGCTGGCGCTTGATATAGCCGTCATACTTGAGGCGAATTTCCACCTGCTCCGTTATTGCTTTGGAAAGCTCCTGCCGACCTTTATCGAAGGGCGCGACATCCGCATAGCTGATCTGCGGGCGGCGCACAAGCTCGGCAAGCGATGTGCCGTTTTTCATATCGGCCGTCCCGCGCTTTTCAAGAAGCTCCGTAAGCTCTGCGCTGGGAGCTATGAAGGTATGCTCAAGGCGGTCAAGCTCTTTTTCAACCGCCGCGTACTTTTCAAGCACTTTTTCGTACTGTTCACGGCTTACAAGACCGATCTCATAACCCTTTTCGGCAAGCCGCTGATCGGCGTTGTCCTGCCGGTGCAGAAGGCGGTATTCACTGCGTGATGTCATCATCCGGTATGGCTCGTTGGTGCCCTTGGTCACAAGATCGTCAATAAGCGTGCCGATATATCCGTCAGAGCGGCGGAGAATAAAGGGCGTTTCCCCCTTTATCTTTCTTGCGGCGTTGACGCCTGCCACAAAGCCCTGTACGGCGGCTTCCTCATAGCCGGAGGAACCGTTGAACTGTCCCGCGCCGTAAAAACCGCTTATCTTCTTGCTCTCAAGAGTGGCATACAGCTCCGTGGGGTCAACACAGTCATACTCAATAGCGTAGGCGCACCGCGTCATTTCGGCGTGCTCCAGCCCCGGGATAGTGTGCATCATCTCTATCTGCACTTCCTCCGGGAGTGACGAGGAAAAGCCCTGGATATAGAGCTCCTCCGTCTCTTTGCCCAAAGGCTCCACGAAAAGCTGATGGCGGGGCTTATCCTGAAACGTCATCACCTTTGTCTCGATACTCGGACAGTAGCGCGGCCCGATACCCTCGATCACACCGGAGTATATGGGACTGCGGTCAAGATTTGCACGGATAATATCATGTGTGCGCTCGTTGGTATAGGTGAGATAGCACACGGCGGAATTATCGCATTTATCGGTGGTCGAAAAGGAAAACGGCTCTATTTCGGCATCACCCGGCTGAATCTCCATCCTGTCAAAATCCACCGTGCGTCGGTTTACTCTGGGGGGTGTGCCGGTCTTGAATCGGCGCATACCAAGCCCCAGCTCTTTGAGCCTTTCGCCAAGCGGAACGGCGGCGGCAAGCCCGTCCGGACCAGAGGAGCGGAGTACTTCGCCCACGATCGTGCGCCCGCCGAGATATGTACCGGTTGCGGCGATCACAGCCTTGCAGGAATATGTTGCGCCGGTGTGGGTCGTGACCGAGACGACCTTGCCGTCCTCCACACCGATATCTACGACTTCCGCCTGCTTTATCCGAAGGTTTTCCTGCAGCTCAAGTGTGTGCTTCATGACCTCCTGATAGCGTCTTCTGTCCGCCTGGGCGCGGAGCGAATGCACCGCCGGACCCTTGCCGAGATTGAGCATACGGTACTGGATGCAGGCTTTGTCTGCCGCCTTGCCCATCTCGCCGCCGAGTGCGTCCAGCTCGCGCACCAGATGTCCCTTTCCGGTGCCGCCGATGGCAGGGTTGCAGGGCATATTGCCAACACTGTCGAGATTGACGGAAAAGCATACCGTGTCCATCCCCAGTCTCGCAGCCGCAAGAGCAGCCTCTATCCCCGCGTGCCCTGCACCGATCACCGCTATATCACATTGTCCCGCGTCGTATTTTATCAATCGTCCGCACCTGATTTCCGTCAGTTTCATTATAGGGCACCTCTAAAAATACACATCAAGCATAGAAAAATCAGCCGAAAAATGGTATAATAAGACCAACTAAAACAAAGGCGGTAAGGCGGAATGCAATTCAATATATTTGCCGAAGAAACACAACTGCAAAGACTGT
>JAZLGK010000108.1:0-10783 GCA_045616265.1 Candidatus Limivicinus sp.
GCCAAATCGAAGATTTGGACGCTCACTTATGATGAAGGCATTTTTTCGCAGGAATACTTTGTGTATTGCAAGAAAAAATGACAAAATCTGAGCACATTTTATCCGTCAGCTGCCACAGACGTATTGTGCGGTGTTGCCTTAATAAAAATAATTATCGAAAAATATCTGAAACTGCTCCGCGGCTTCTTCCCTGATCCATGCCTCATACTGCGTAAAGCGCCGGAGAAGCTCTCTTCCCTCTTCGGTAAGCCGGCTGTTCCCACCGCCGGAGCCTCCCTGACTGCGGCTGACAATGCTCTTTTTCATCTGATGTTCGAGATTGCGCAGGGTGTTCCAGCCCGCTGAATACGATAACTGCATTCTGCTGCACGCTGCGCTCACAGAGCCTGTCTCGTCAATGAGAGAGAGGAGCATAGCGGTCTTACTGTCAAAAAACTGTGTTTCTCTCGCAAGAGCAACGGAAACGATCGGCCGGGCAAGCTGCTTGTTATGGAATTCAAGCAGCTTTTTATAATCCAAAGGTGTATCGGCATCATGGAGGACACCCTCGTCATCCACCGCTATCTCCAGCATATCCACACCGCAGCGGGTAATAGCCCCCTGCATACCGCCCTTGCCGCTGTCGGTCAGAATTCTTCTGGCAACATAGTCGGAAAGGAGGAGCGGATGCCCGCTCTGTCCGCCATAGACCGGTCGGGCAAGCTCCGCGCCGGAATCCAGCAGAATCGAGACCGTTGAGGCTGTGTAGAGCGGAATATCCACAGGCGTGAAAAGGATACGGTCACATTTATCGGCAAGGTAGGCAAGGCCGATCTTTGCCGAGTCAAACATCTGGGTATGCTCATAGTTTTCATTTCGCAGAAATACCAAGCCGCTGCCCGCCAGATGGTGCTCCAGCGCGTCGGCATTATAGCCGGTGACCAGAACGATGTTTTCCGCACCGGCCTGTTTGAGCGTGGCAACGATGCGTTTTACGATCGACATAGACCCGATATTTAAAAGCGGCTTGAAATCTCCCATCCGGGAGGACATTCCGGCCGCCGTTATGACAGCTCCGACACGCATTTATTTTCCTCCGAAATATGATATAGCCTTCCGAAATAATATATACGTAGTATACATTATACAATTATTATCAGCGGTATCGAAAATTATTATTGCAAAATTACCAAGCACAGTATATACTGGAAATACCGAATTGTAAAGAAAAACAATTTGAAAAAGGAGATGAAACCGATGAAAAAAATTTTAAGTCTGCTGCTTGCGCTCTGCTCACTTGTCGCTCTCCTTTCCGCCTGCGCCTTTGCGGACGGCGGGGAAAGAGAATTTACCGACTCTCTCGGCAGAACCGTTCTGCTTCCCGCGAAAGTCGAGAAGGTCGCGCTGTCCGGTCCGCTCACGCAGATTTACGCATTCCCTCTGTGTCCCGAGCTTCTTGTCGGCTTTTCCACCGCCTTTTCCGAGGATGCGGAAAAGTACATCCCCGATGAATATCTGAAGCTGCCGGAGCTCGGTCAGCTTTACGGCGGCAAGGGGACGATGAATCTGGAAGCTCTTTTGGCTGCCGATCCCGATGTGGTGATCGATGTCGGTCAGGCAAAGAAAACCATGGCTGAGGATTTTGACGCTCTTACGGAACAGACGGGTATCCCGTTTGTGCATATTGAGGCCACGGTTGAAACCGCGCCGGAAGCCTACCGTATGTTCAGCGAGCTGATCGGTGAAAGCGAAAAAGCGGAGGAGCTTGCCGCGTGGTGTGAAAAGACCCGGGAAAGCGTCAGAGAATGTATGAAAAAGGTCGATGCGGACAACGCCAGGAAAAATGTCGTCTACTGTCTCGGACCGAAGGGACTGAATGTACTGGCTGACGGTTCCTTCCACGCGCAGATCGTGAGTCTCTGTGCCAACAACGCCGCTGTATTGGAAAATCCCGTATCCAACGGGGACGGCAACGAAACCGACATGGAGCAGCTTATTCTGTGGGATCCCGAGGTGATACTGTTCCGGCACGACAGTATATATGACGAAATAGCCGATGACGAGACATGGGCACAGCTTCAAGCCGTGCGGGAAGGAGAGTATTATAAGATCCCCTGCGATCCTTATGGCTGGATATCCTCCCCTCCGGCTGTGCAGTGCTATCTCGGGTTGCTGTGGCTCACGGATATACTCTACCCCGAGTACACAGACTATGACCTCCAGGCCGAGGTTACGGAATACTACAGCCTCTTCTACGGTTACGAGCTGAGTGATGCGGATTATTCGGAACTCATCGGATAAATATACTCCCCGATTTCACTCGGGGAGTATTCTTCTTTTGCCGGTGTACAGCAGTTTATCGCTGTCATCGGCTTTCTTTATTATTACAAGGCCGGTATCGACCCGTTCTCTGATATCCGCTTCGTTCACCGTACCGTCCGAAAGGGCAAAAAGCTCTCCGCTCTGCGTAAGGCGGTAATCGATCAGTCCCCGGATACCGAACATCCGCTCATCCGAGTCCGTCATCCGCCTGTCGGCTCTGAAAACCGTGTCCAGCCGCAGTACCGAACTGCCGCAGGGACAGTTTTCCGGTAATATGCGGGTAAAATCGCCGGTTTTATATCTTATCAGCGGCATGGCCTCCATACCGATCGTGGTAATGACCAGCTCACCGTATTCACCTCTCGGAAGAACATTCCCGTCCCGGTCAACAATTTCCGCGATCACATGATTTTCCCGCAGATGCATTCCCTCATGCGCCGGACAGCTTATCGCCCCGCCCAAAGCCATCTCACGTGAACCGTAGTGCGGAAACAGGCGGCTGCCGAGGATTCTTTCACATTCAAGCATCACGGTCTTCGGGCAGGCGTCCGCACTGACGAGAGCGCGGCGGAGACTGCCTCGTCCGCAATATCGAAGGATGCTCAGAAGCTGCACCGGCATACCCACAAAGGTATCCGGCTTTTCTGTTTCCAGAACAGCTTTTAGCTCGCCTAAGCTCTTGTCCGCGCCGACCTTCAGCGGCCTTGCGCCGAGTTTTCGGATCGCCTCGGCTATCAGCTCTCCCAGTCCGTAGGGACCGGAAAAGGGCATACAGATCATCGTCACGCTGTCCTCAGACGCCAGCTCACCAAGTCCCGCCATGAATAATCCGACCGTTTTTTCACAGTCGGCCTTTGTGTAAAATACACGCTTTACAGCGCCGGTCGTGCCGCTGGTGGCATCGGAGATAACGCTCTGTATCTCACTTTGAGAACAAAGCAGAATACCTCCCGCATGGCGGGCAAGGTCTTCATCGGTCGTGAAAGGCAGCTCGGAAAGCCCGGAGAGATCATTCAGCCGCTCCGGCAGATTTCCGTAGAAACCGGCGCGTTCTTTTTCCCGTGCAAGCAGGCGGTTGAGCTTTTCAAGCTGCATTGTTTCTATGCTGTTTCTGTCTGATTCATGAATGCCCTCCTGCTTCATAAGGAGGGCATCTATTCTGCTCTTTTTCATTTTCTGTACAGTGCTTTCCCGTTTCTGTCCGTCAGATTGTAGGCGCAGAACGGCACCATGCCGTATTCGCTGTCCACCTCGCAGATATAACATCGTTTCAGCCTGTCAAGGTCGAGGTTGTATGCGTCCTGAAAAACCATGCCCGAAACGGCAAGGGTGTTTTGCCGTGCCTGTTCGAGAAAATCATCCAGGGAAGATGTTTCGGACATTTCCCCTTCCGGGAGACTTAAGCTTTCGCTCTTACCGTCCCACTGATTGGCCACAAAGGTACGGGAATCGTCCGAGGTGGTGCAGCAGCACGAAGCGGCTCTTTTCTGCAGCAGTCTTAAAGTACCGTCTGCCCTTCGCATATAGCTCGCATGGAACGAGCAGTAAGGGTTTTCCGCTCCGCCCCCGCTGAAATCCGCATACTTCATAATGCCGCCGGTCTGTTCTTCCATAAGACGGAGCATTTTCGGGATCGTGATCGGTTTATTCGGTCTTTCCTGTTCGCAGCGTCCGAAATAGCTGATGGGCTGAAAATGTACGCCGCGCACAGCAGGCATTTTTCCCATCGCAAAACGCAGAATATCGCCGACCTGACCGTCATTCACCCCCGGCGCAACGACCGGCACAAGCACGACGCCGAGACCGGCATCGGCACAGTTTTCAATAGCTTTCCGTTTTTCTTCAAAAAGCGGTCTGCCTCTAAGTGTTATATAAACTTCGTCCGACAGTCCGTCAAATTGGAGGAAAACGGTGTTCAGTCCCGCGCTTTTGAGTGTTCGGGCATACGCATCCTCTTCCGCAAGCCTTATTCCATTAGTATTAAGCTGGAAAAAGCTAAAGCCTTTTTTCCGTCCGAGAGCGATGATCTCGGGAAGATCATCCCTCATGGTGGGTTCTCCGCCGGAGAGCTGAATGTTGAACGGACCGCCGTGAGCCATGAGAAAATCATACTGCTTTTCGATTTCCTCCATGCTCAGGTCATACGATATTTTCTCACCGGCGGCGGCAAAGCATACCGGACAGCGGAGATTACAGCAGTTTGTCAGCTCCAGCAGCATACAGCAGCCCTTGCGCAGATGCTCTGTGCACAGTCCGCAGTCATAGGGACAGCCTTTTTCGATTGCTTTCCCGTTCACCGGAGGCTCGCTGACAGAGCTTGTGATGCTCCACTGCATATAAGATACCAGACTGCCCTCCCAGAGGAGACAGGAAAAGTCTCCATGCTCAGGGCAGGTCTTTTTCATATAAATATTCCCGTCTTCTCCTGTGAGCTTGTCCGCCGGAATGACCTTCAGACACACGGGGCAGACGCTTTTTGTCCGTCCGATCAGCATTTATATAAATCCCTTTTCACTGAGAATTTCCATGCATTTCATAAAAGTGTCGGCAATGATCTGCGGGCAGAGCTCCACACGCTTTGCGGGATTGCCTTTTGTAATATCGCGGCACTCGATTCCGCCGTACTCGACCATCATTTCCTCGGTGAACCACTCTGTAAACTCACCCATGGCGCTCTTGTGCTCGGGGTGATCCCGTTCGGTGTCCTCGCCCTTGCCGGTGAGATAGGAGATGATGCACGCTCCGCCCGTCATACACCCGCAGCAGCCGCCGGAAAAACCCACGCCGCCGTTTAAGCCCTCCATGGCTTTTACAAGTTCTTTGTTTTCCTCGCCGAGAGTTTCGAGCAGCAGTATCGCCAATATCTGCGAGCAGAAATACCCGCAGCGGCTCAGCTCCATTATTCTGTCAAACAGATCCATTTTTCGTCCTCTTTTCACAGATCAGCATTTCATAGCTGCATTTACCCCTTGCGGGAACACAGTCCGCCTCCCCGCGCCAGATGGCCTCGATATAGTACTCCCGCCATTGAGATGTCATGTCTTCCCGGCGGAGAATGCGAAATCCGGCTTTTTCAGCCGTCTGCACGGCAGGGACAAACCACACATCGGACAGGAGCAGCTTTCCGCCTTTTCCGAGAACTCTGTAGGCCTCGGAAAGGGCTTTTTCCGCATTTCCGCTGACGAAAAAGGCGCATTGGGAAATAACCGCGTCAAAGCTTCCGTCTCCGTATGGAAGATCCAGAAAATCGCCTTTTTCAACATTCCTGCCTCTCGGCTCCATGTCTATTCCGACAGCTTCAAAGCCCATTGAGCGCATTATTCCAACGGTTTCACCCGCGCCCGCGCCCATATCCAGCACCTTTGAGCCTTTTTTGAGCTCCGCAAGCTCTATCATGCGGCGGGTATGCTCCTCACCGCCCGGATGACTTTTCATTTGTCCTCCAACGCCTTTTCAACGCTCAGTACCTTTCCCAAGGCCAGCTCTTCGGGTACATAGACAAAGCCGCATTCCGGGCAGACCGGCAGCTCCACCGGAAAGCCGTTGTCAAGATACATGAACTTTGCCTTGCCTTTTATGAGCGGAATGCCGCATTTATGACATTTCAGCTTGCCCATCGGGTCGATGGTATAGTAATTCTTATCCGCCATGTTTATCCCCCAATTCTCCGCTGAACGGTCATGCGGTGGCTCCACGCCCTGTGAACCGTCATATTTCCGTTTTCGTCCTCGGTGAATTTTACCCAGAAGGTCACGTTGCCGAGCCTCTCGCGGCATATGAGAAATCCGCTTTCGCTGTCCTCGATCGCTTCGCCGTTTGCTTTATAGCTTTTGATAACTCCGATAACGTCCGACTTCAAAATCATTCTGTCATCCATCATGTTAAGACATTCATCGGTAAATCTTATCTCAAAATCCAACTTTTCTTCCTCAACACTTTCTCCCCATATATCGCGCAGGAGGTCGTTTTTAAGACTGAGGCGGTTATAGCGTTTTTCGCTTATATCGGGAGGAGAACCGGCATCCGTGCCGTAGACCAGCTCCAGAATATGCCTTGACTCTCTGCCCTCTCTGGCGAAGCGGTCGCGGCAGGCCATGCAGTAGCTTATAAAAGGCAGGTCGGAGCGTTCAAGACACTTTTGCGTCATTTCCCGAGCGACCTCCCGGTTGGCATAGGCAGTCAGTCCACCGTAGCCGCAGCAGGGAGAAGCATCGCCGGAGTATTCGGTATCTATAAGCTCACAGCCAAGCTTTTCGGCAACGGAACGGATGGCAGCCTGTGTCTCTCCGTCGCCTCTTGCCCCGCAGGAGTCATGCAGCGCAGCGGGACGGTCAAAACTCTTTGCGCCCTCCGGCAGACCGATTTTATTGAGGATCTCCCATATTCCGACAACCTCAATACCGACCTGCTCCCGAAGCTCTTTGGCACAGGTCGGGCAGCCGGCGATCACGATGGGATCGCCCAGCTTTGACAATTCGTTTCGGATAAATTTTTTCTGTGCCTCATACATCTCGCTGCGTCCTGCCCAGTCCGCGATTGCCCCGCAGCAGCCCAGCATCAGCGCTGTGCCGCCCTCAAGTCTCGCGCACAGATCGGCATAGGCAGCTTTTACAGTCTCCGGCGCGATGGCGCTTGCCTGACAGCCGGGGAAAAAGACATATTTACAGGAATCAAAACCGCGCTGCGGTTTGCACAAAAAAGCTTCCTCGTTGGAAAACAGCATATCGAGAAGGGCAAACTCATGCGGGGAGTTGGGCATCTTGTCGGTAGAAACCATATTCTGCCGTGCAAGGTGACACACGCGGGACATATCAAAGCCGTTGGGACATACAACTTTGCACTGACCGCAGAGAGAACAGGCATTCATCGGTTTGTTCATCTGGTGGTCGCCCATGATGATCTGGGTATTATTGTAAATTTCCCTGGTCATCAGCGCGGGATTTTTCCCGTAGTGCCGAATATAGGCACAGGACTTGAAGCACTCGTCACAGTGACATTGTATGCACCTTTTTGCTTCCTCTATGGCCTGCTCCTTTGTATAACCCTCTGCGTCAACGGCAACGCGCTCCTTCCTTTCAGCGGAGGAAAGGTCGGTATACAGCTTCGATTCAACGCTGCCTTCCTCGCCGCGTGTGTTGCGGGGGTCAAGCTTCTGGGCGAGCCTGTCCACGGTGAGAGCAGCTTTTTTTGCTCCGAACGCCGCTGTCATGACGCCGCTGCCCGCACCCATGACGAGCTTTTCTTTTTCATATATCATCAGTGACTCGTCGCACACAGCTTCCGGGAAAAACATCCCGGCACATTTTGACGAAGCACAGACGATATCAAACCCCCTGCGCTTTTCTTCAAAAAACGTGCGCGTCAGATCACAGTTAAACTCAAATTGAATATCTTTTTGCTGAAGGCGCTTTAATTCTGCCTCAAATTCTTCTTTTTTCAGAAAACCCGTTTCAGCGGAAAGAAAGCTTTCCGGACTGCCCTCTTCACAGAACACCGTGAGGGGATAGGATTTCTTTTCCAGCTCTCCGGCAAGCATCAGGCAGAAAAGCCCGGAGCCGAAAACGGCGACCGTGGTCTTTTTCCGCATTTTGAACACGCCGCTTGCCTTCTTTCCTGTTCCGAAGCGGGAAACGGCCATTTCGATTTCCCTTATGGAGATACCGTCGCCCACTTCGGAAAGACGGCATTTTTTCTCACAGGGGGCATCGCAGCCGGCGGCGAGGATGAGCGGAAAAGGAGCGATCTTCTCATAAAGCTGCAGAGCTTTGCTGAAATTCCCGTCGGCCGCCGCTTTCAGCATGGATTTGGTATCCAGCTTCAGAGGACACGCGGCATTACAGAAGGGCGGCTGCTCGAATACACACATCTCCGCCATCGTATGGATTTCTTCTTTTGATATTTTATTGACCTTATATACATGGGTCGATCCGCGCTCGGGAATGTAGGACATTGTGATGGCTCCTTTCGGGAAAACTAATCAGGAATGAGGAATTAGGAATGAGGAATGAGGAATTATTGTGTCGGTTTCCCCGACGGATCATATTTTCCTCTATTGTCCAACTTTTTGTTTGAAAACGGAAAAATCGGTTACTTAAAGGCTTTTGCATACAGATAAATTACTGAGGAAATAATAATATGCCGCTCAGCGGCTCCTTAATTCCTAATTCCTCATTCCTCATTCCTAATTAATAATAGCCTGTCAGTAATAAGGAGGCGGTTGACCGCCTCCTTATTGTATCATATAGGTTGCTTTTTGTATATTACTTTTCAAGCTCCTTGAGGGCTGCAAGAACCTTGTCGGGGCGTGCGGGAATTCTGGTGATGCGAGCGCCGGTGGCGTTGTAGATAGCATTCAGAATGGCGGGGTGAGGAGCATCCAGAGGAGCCTCGCCGCAGCCGGCAGCACCGTAAGGTCCGTTGGGACGGTAGGTCTCCAGGAAGTGCAGCTCGATGTCATCGGGAACATCGTTGGGGTAAGGAATACCGCACTTGAGAAGGCTGGTCTCCTTGCTCAGATCGTCGAAGTCCTCGCTCAGTGCAAGACCGATGCCCTGTGCAAGACCGCCGTAGAAGTTGCCTTCGACCAGAAGTCTGTTCATGATGGTGCCGACGTCGGCAACGCAGGTGAACTTCTCGACCTTGACCTTACCGGTCTGGGTATCGACGCAGACTTCGGGGAGGAAGATGGTGTACATATAGGTAGCAAACGGCTCGCCCTGTGCGGTCGCCTGATCGATGGGATGCTCCGCGCAGAAGGTGGTGACCCAGTTGCCCTCGACTTTGGTGGCAATGCCTTCGGCAACCATTTCATCATAGGTGCGGAAGGTACCGTCTTCCTTCTTCATGGCGGCAACGAGGTTTTCGGCTGCCAGACGGCAGGCGTTGCCGGACATGACCTGAGAACGGGAACCGCCTGCAGGACCGGAGTTCGGGGTGTACTTGGTGTCGTTCATGACAAGCTTTATCTGCTCGGGCTTGATGCCTGCCTGACGGAGAGTTTCATGAGCGGATACCAAAACGCCCATATCGGCGCCCTGACCGTGATCTTCCCAGGAGGCGTACATGGTGACGGTTCCGTCGCTATTGAGCTCGGCAAAGGCGGAGGATGCGTCAACGCCGTCAAGACCGCAGCCGTAAACGCCGTTGGAAACGCCTACGCCGTACTTGTAGCGTCCGTCGGAGGCGGCGTTCTTTTCGGCAACTCTCTTCTTGGCTGCCTCGTAGAGAGGACGTGCCATCTCGTACATCTTCTCTTCGCAGTAGACCTCGGGAGCAAAGCCGGTGGGGATGGTGGTGCCTTCGGATTCCTTGTAGCAGTTCATGGCGCGCATCTCGAACGGGTCAATGCCCATCTTGGCGGCCAGGCAGTCGATTGCGATCTCGGAGCCCATGAAGGACTGAGGAGAACCGTAGGCACGGAAGGCGGAACCCCATGCGTGGTTGGTAAATACGGTCTGGGACTTGTTGCGGATGGAGGGGATGCCGTAGCCTGCGCCGACGAACTGGCTCAGACGCATGGTCAGCAGATCACCGAACTCGGAGTACGGGCCGTGGTCGATGTAGTTGTCGCCCCACAGAGCCTGCAGCTTGCCGTTCTTGTCAGCGGCCAGCTTGATGTGCATGAAGCCGGGAGAACGCTTACCGGTGTAGGTGATGTTCTGGAACTGGTTGAATACCAGAGTAACAGGACGCTGGCAGATCTTTGCCGCTGCGCCCAGCAATGCCTCGTTGGTGGGAGAGAACTTGTAGCCGAAGGTGCCGCCTGCGTGGTTCTGGACGATGCGAAGCTTCTCCATCTCGACGCCGATACCGGCAGCGATCATGGGCATATGCAGGTGGATACCGATGGACTTGGAGTGAACGGTGACCATGCCGTCTTCGTCGATGTAAGCATAGCCGCAGTCGGGCTCCAGATGCAGGTGGGGCTGACGGGAGCAGTAGCTCTCGATCTCGACCTGCTGCTCATCGGGGCAGGCATCCCAGTCGAACTCGGGTCCCTTGATGCAGTTGGTCTCGTAGTAGGCGTTGGGGGTGCCGGGGTGGATCTCGATGGCGTCCTCAGCGATAGCAGCGGGAACGCTCATGTAGGCGGGCAGCTCCTCGATCTCGACGATGACCTTGTCGGCTGCTGCCTTGGCGTGAGCCTCGGTGTCAGCGGCAACGATGGCGATCGCGTCACCGAACTGGAAGATCTTCTCATCGCAGAGCACGGGGCGGTCAAAGCCGTCGCACTTGTTATTCAGCGGGAGCATGACCAGACCGTTGATACGGTTGGTGCCGCCGGCTGCAACGACATCCTTGGCGGTGATGACCTTGAAGACGCCGGGCATCTTCTCTGCTTCGCAGGTGCAGACGGACTTGATGTTGGCGTGGGAGACCTTTGCCTGAACGAGAGCCAGTCTCAGAGTGCCTTCGGGCATCTTGAGAGCGTCGTCAGCGCCGAAGTCCCAGGTACCGGTGACCTTCTGTGCTGCGGAGGGAC
>JAZLGK010000109.1:0-18110 GCA_045616265.1 Candidatus Limivicinus sp.
TAGTACAAAGCCATTTGTGCCTTGTGCTTGTTTTTGTGTACTCTTTTTTAAATTTTTACATTTTTTCAGTGCTTTTCTTTGCTTTCACCTTGCCATCGTTGCCTGCTTTTTGTATTTTCTGCTATTGACCGAAACTCAAGACACTTCATACTAATCTCTGATAGAAAGTGCAAATCTGAAGCGGTCTGATTTCCGTCATATTTCGTTAAACCCCTTGGAAATACGAAAGTATTCCCTGCGGGCTTTGCCTCATCTGACGAAAATCATCCTCGTTTCATTTTTTGCACTTCTTATCAGGGATTAGTATCAGAATATCCTGACCGAAAAACAATATGGACTCTATTGACAAGCGACCGATTGGTCGCTATAATACCTCTTGCGACCAAACGGTCGCTTTACTCCGGGACAGAAGGCCGTTTCTGCGCTTATTCATACCTGTGACCGTGAGATCGAAAAAGAGCCGGAGATCATAGAACAGACAGGGACATTTTTCAGGTATTTTATCAAAAAAACGCTAATGAATAAAATCAACAGAGGAAATATTCTATTATGAACGCAGTTGTTTATATTCACGGCAAGGGCGGAAACGCCGGGGAAGCCGACCGTTACAAAGCGCTTTTCCCGCATTGGGATGTAATAGGCTTTGACTATCACGCCCAAACGCCGTGGGAAGCGAAAGAGGAATTTACGGAATACTTCAGCAGAATCAGCATGATCTGTGATTCCGTTATCCTGATTGCCAACAGCATCGGAGCATTTTTTGCGATGAATGCGGATGTGGGCGAAAAAATCAAAAAGGCGTTTTTTATTTCTCCCGTTGTCGATATGGAAAAACTGATAAGGGATATGATGCTGTGGGCGGGTGTGACGGAGGATGATCTGTGCCGGAAGAAAGAAATAGCGACCGATTTCGGGGAAACGCTGTCGTGGGAATATTTCTGCTATGTCATGGATAATCCGATCACGTGGACGGTTCCGACCCATATCCTTTATGGGGACAAGGACGATCTGACTTCTTGGGAAACGGTGAGCCGATTCGCCGAAAAAACCGGCGCGGCTGTCGATGTGATGCCGGGCGGTGAGCATTGGTTTCATACCAAAGAGCAGATGGTCTTTCTCGGTCAGTGGATCAAAAAAACACAGAATTGCGGAGGAACAGAAAATGCCGTTTGATTTCAAAAAAGAATACAAAGAATTTTATATGCCGAAGAATAAGCCGGAGATCGTGACCGTCCCGAAAGCCAATTATATCGCCGTCCGCGGCAAGGGCGATCCAAACGAAGAAGGCGGGGCGTATCAGCAAGCCATTAGCGTGCTGTATGCTGTTGCTTATACGTTAAAAATGAGCTACAAGACAGATTACCGGATCGAAGGTTTTTTCGACTATGTTGTTCCGCCGCTTGAGGGCTTCTGGTGGCAGGAGGGCGTGGAGGGGATCGATTACAGCGATAAATCAACTTTTTGCTGGATCTCCCTGATCCGTCTCCCCGATTTTATAACAAAGAAAGACTTTGATTGGGCGGTGGAAACGGCGGCGAAAAAGAAAAAGCTCGACTGCTCCAAAACCGAGTTTCTGACAATGGACGAGGGTCTTTGCGTTCAGATCATGCACCACGGTCCCTTTGACAGCGAGCCGGAAACAGTTGAAATCATGAATCGCTACATAGCCGAAAACGGCTATGAAAACGATTTTTCCGACAAGCGCATTCATCATGAGATCTATCTTTCCGATGCGAGAAAGGTCGCGCCGGAGAAATGGAAAACCGTTATCCGTCATCCGGTCAAAAGGAAGGAAGAATAATGCACCGGCAGGCTGCATTAACAGCAAACCTGCCATTGAAACGGATCGGCCTGAACTGTGCCTCATGACAGCCTCCGACATTCCCGCCCTGAAAGAATGGCTGCCCATTCGTGACTTTTACAATCGCCTAATTAAAGATGAAAAGGAGATAAAAGAATGAACGTAATTTATGAACATAAAAGTGAGCTGACCTTTATCGGCTTTCATACCGAAATCGCACCCGATGAGGGGTACGGGAAATGCCCAAAATTCTGGGACGAGGAATATGCGGCGAAATACGCCCGCCTCTGGCAGACGATGAAGCCGGAAACGCCGGTGGAAGCGGCGATTCTTGAAAATGGTATCGGGATGTTTGCCATCTGCGCCGAGGGAGTAAAAGGTTTTGCCTATTGGATCGCCGGGCTTTACAAGGGCGGCGACGTGCCGGAGGGACTGGAGCTTTTCACCTTCCCCGAAAGCGACTGGGCGCTCTTCACCGCAAAAGGCCCGATCCCGCAGTCTTTGCAGACGCTCAACACGCAGGTGTGGAACGAATGGGCGCCGAATATTAAAACGATGTACGAAATCGGCTCGTCCTCCCTTGAGATCTATTCCGCCGGAAAACCGCAGTCACCGGATTACGAATGCGGCATCTGGGTGCCGATCAGGAAAAAGGCCGATCTGAAAATCTGTCAGAGCTGCGGAATGCCGATGGAATCGGAGGATGCTTTCGGTACGAACGCCGACGGCAGTATCAATGAGGATTACTGCAAATACTGCTACGCGAACGGCGAATTTACCCACAAGGTTTCGATGGAGGAATATATCGAAATGTGCAGTCAGTTCGGCGCACAGGCAGGCATGACGAACGAAGAAATGAAAGCGTACTGCGAAAAGCTGTTCCCGACACTGAAACGCTGGAAAAAATAACGCCGTGTTCGCCAACTGTATCACCGTCAGCAGAATACTGTTTTCACTCTGCCTATTTCTACTTTCCCCGTCTTCTGTTCCTTTTACGGTACTATATTTGCTGTGCGGCGTGACCGACGTGCTGGACGGATTTGTCGCACGAAAATTGTACACGGAAAGCAAAAAGGGCGCGATGCTCGACAGCACGGCGGATTTGTTTTTCACGGTCGTTTATGCCGTGAAAATACTGCCGCTTCTGAATATTCCGCTTTGGATATGGATATGGGTGGCGAGCATCGGGACGGTCAAGATCACAAGCATTCTGATAGCAAGCACGAAGGCACACAGATTGTTGATTGAACATTCATTCGGGAATAAGCTCACGGGATTTTTGCTGTTTCTTCTACCGCTGACGGCTTGCGTTGCAGATGTGAAATACGGTGCGATACTTGTATGTGTGGTTGCGACGGGAACTGTAATCAAAGAAATGGCTGATCAGAAAGAAGGTCAAACATTATGAAACTAAGTGGATTTTTGATCGTTGTAAAAGATATCAAAAAAGCAGAGAAGTATTATCACGACCTGTTCGGCCTTGAAATGCTCGTGGATAATGACGGCAACATGATCCTATCGGGCGGCCTTGTTTTGCAGGAAGAAAAATACTGGCGCGCATTTTTAGGCAGGGACGTTTCCCCGCGAAGCAACGCCTGCGAGCTGTATTTTGAGGAAGAAAACGTGGATGCTTTTTATGAAAAGCTGAAAACGCTTTACCCGGAAACGGAGTTTGTCAACCTGCCCATGACGCACAGCTGGGGTCAGCGTGTCATGCGCTTTTACGACCCGGACGGGAATCTGATCGAAGTCGGAGCGCCGATGTAAGAGGTGGGATCAGTAAAATGTGTACGAGTACTATATCCAACAGGAAAAAGACAATCGTTGGCCGGAACCTTGATAAAAGTGTTTGACCGGCTGAGGGTGGTTTAAGCGGCAAACGCTGTTTGAATAAATATTTTTTAACAGGAGAGTGCTTTTTGATCAAGTATTCTAAAGGACTAGGCGCAGCGCGCCGTTGCAACACAATGGAGATTGCAGCGTAACCGGGAGGTTGCGAAAACAATCAAACACAACCTCCCAGTATTGCAGTCAACAATCATCAGGAGGAAAAATCAATGAATAAAAATGACTATGCGGTCGTGGGTATCGATTGTAAATTATAAAAGCAAAGATAAAAACGCAACGTATGCTTTTGCATGCCAGAGCCGGTAGGTAGCCCGGCCGTCACGAGTATTTGTGGTAAGTAACCTGCCCCTCCGGGTTGTCCGTTCTTTGCTTGTTTCAATCAGCAAGGAGGGATCGTCATGGGTGAAGAACAATGCAAACTGACAGTTTTCTTTGAGGGACCCTTTTGGATAGGCGTTTTTGAAAGAACCGAAAACGGGAAACTATCCGCTGCCAAAGTGACCTTCGGCGCAGAGCCGAAGGATTATGAGGTATATGAGTTCATCTTAAAGCACTATTACGATTTGCGATTCAGCCCCGCCGTGGCAGCTGATGTAAAGGAAGCAAAGCAGAACCCGAAACGGATACAGCGTGATATCAAGAAATCACTTGCAAAAAACGGGATCGGGACGAAATCGCAGCAGGCTTTGAAATTACACCAGGAACAGAACAGGCAGGAACGCAAGGCCAAAAGCCGCGAACAGAAGCTGGCAGAGGCAGAGCGCCTGTTTGAACTTAGACAGCAAAAGAAAAAAGAGAAGCGCAGGGGCAGATAATGCCCCATGTCTTCTCGAATAAATAGAAGAATTCAGGGGGTTGTGTGAAGAATTCTTTGCGGAAATGAATAAAATGGAGTAATGAATTAGAATTAGGCAATTGTAAAAGTCAAACACTCAGCAATGATATTATGCAAACCCATCAATGTAGGGAACGGTCTTGCGACGCGAAGCTAGTCCTTTAGGGACCGTTCCGAAAAGTATGTTTTTGCAGAATGAAACGCCGGAACGGTCAAGACCGTTCCCTACAGTTTGCGGAGAAAATACAAAGCATAATGCTAAAACGATATTTGATTTTTCGGAATTTTTTGAGTTTTACAAGATTAGAATTTGAAGGAGGGCAGAAATGGCACAAGAGATTAGCCCGAAAGAAACGACCAGAGCAGCAGCCTATGAATTGTGGATGAACGCGCCGAATCCGATGGTGACTTTCTTCAAGACGATAGACGTGACAAAAATAGTCAGAGTAAGCAAAAAGAAGAATTTGAAGTTCAATAGGATAGATAAATTTAAGTTCGTCGAGCTGAATAAATCAAAACGGAGTGAGTAAAACATGATCGAAACGAATCGTTTGAAAATATATGCGGCTTCCAGAGAACAGATGGAAGCGTTTATTGCCGTGCAGTCGGACGAGATCCTGAAAACTGCTTACACGGAAATGCTGGACGGATGCCTTACGCACCCGGAGCAGTGGGAGTGGTATGCCATCTGGATGATCGAGCTAAAGGATGGAACGCACATCGGAGACCTGTGCTTCAAAGGGCTTTCCGAAGAAGGAATTACGGAAATAGGATACGGTATTGAAGAGGACTATCAGCGCTGCGGCTATGCGACGGAGGCGGTTTCCGCACTAACGGACTGGGCATTTAAGCAGCCCGGTGTAACGTGTGTTACGGCGGAGACGGAAGAGAGGAATACCGCCTCCCAAAGAGTCCTCGATAAAGCAGGGTTTATGCCGACAGGGAAAACAGGCGAAGAAGGGCCGCTTTTTGCCCGCAGGATCACGATCCGTCCTGAAACGCACAGGGACTGTTAAACCCGCAGAACACAGGAGACTATTATGCATCTATTAGAAGTACAATCCCTTTCCAAAACCTACGGAAGCGGAAATACGGCAGTTCACGCTTTGAAAAATGTGAGCTTTTCGATTCCCAAAGGCGAATTTGTTGCCATCGTCGGTGAATCCGGCTCCGGGAAAAGCACCCTGCTCAATATGATCGGCGCGCTGGATACTCCGACAGAGGGGGAAATATATATCGACGGAAAAGATATCCTTTCCATGGATGATAACGCCTTGACAGTTTTTCGGCGCAGAAATCATTTGCCGTCGCAGCTTTCGGGCGGTCAGCAGCAGCGGGTGGCGATCGGCAGAGCTTTATTTTGATGCCGTTTTCCAATAAACTCTGTCCCGCTCGGAATCGGAAATATTGATCCGACTCTGAGCGGGATTTTTATGAATAAGTACCTGCCCTGTCGAAATATGATTTAATACATCCTATTTCGGAGGTCAGTATGCTGGACAGTGCATTGCTTATACTCATGAACGGGCTTCTTCTGATGCTGCGGCTTTCACCGGGGGATTCTTTTCCGAAGCCGCTGAGCGCCTCGGAGGAGCGGGAGTATCTCACAGCCTGGGAGGAGGACGGCAACATCGAGGCGCGCAATAAGCTGGTAGAACACAATCTGCGGCTGGTCGCGCATATCATCAAAAAGTATTACACGCAGGAGGACGGGGAAGACCTTATCTCCATCGGTACGATCGGGCTGATCAAGGGCATCAACACCTATCACTCCGACAAAGGCGTGCGTCTCGCCACCTACGCCAGCCGATGTATTGAAAATGAGATCCTGATGCATTTCCGTTCGCAGAAGAAGACGGCGGGGGATGTCAGTCTCAGCGACACCATTGATGTGGACGGCGAGGGAAACGCCCTTTCGGTGATGGATGTCATCTGCTATGAGGATGATCTGGATGAAAAGATCGGCAGTGAGGAGCTGTGCCGAAATCTCCGAAAGAGCATAGACAAAGTTCTCACGCCCCGTGAGGCGGAGATCATTCGCCTGCGCTACGGCCTGAACGGAAACGAGCCGAAGACCCAGCAGGAGACGGCCGCCCTCTGCGGCATCAGCCGCTCCTATGTGTCGAGAATAGAGAAAAAAGCGCTTGCAAAGCTCAGAGAGTATATGGGCGGAAATTAAAAATTACAGGGCTTCAGTAAAAGGGAACATTTTACTGAAGCCCTGTAGTAATATCAACTGATTATTGCTGCCTCTCCTCGGCTGTTATATGGTCCAGACCGTAATATCTGGCCATGGCGACATTTACCCAATATCCGTGATAGGTCGATATCTTTTCCCCGTTCCACATGGCAGAATACTTTGTCAGCGGCATGTATTTCGGAAGAACGGCCGTTCGGTCGCCGCTTTCGTTTGCGGCCGCGATTATTTCTTCGTACTTGTCCGCAATGGAATTATTTATGATTATATCGTTGGTCCCTTTTGCCGCTTCTCCAAAGAAGAAAATGCCGAGAGCGGCTAAACAGGCACAGATTATTCGTTTATCGAATTTTGACCACAGCTGCCTCAGAAGGAGCAGAACAGCAAGCACGGTATATACGGTAATTGTGATCAGGGCTCTCGGCGGACAGTATTTTGCAAAAGAAAAGGCAACTACCGTGCCGATTCCGCCGAGCATCAGAATACCGGAGATAACCAGAGAGGTTCTGTTCACATGGCTCATCAGGCTGAGTACAAACACAAAGGCAAAAATACAGTATAAAGCGATTTGATACCCTGCTATGCCGGAAAGATTATAAACAAGATTGTACAGGATCGCGCTGTACGAGAAAACCCCGAGCTCCCCTGATTCAACAGGAGCGGACATAAGGAAAATATATCCGCAGCATGAAAGCACGATACCGGATACAAGCAGATAATCAACTTTTCGGGTCAGATAGAATCTATACAGCGTAAAACAAACCGCTGCGAATATGGCGGATAGCGAAATGCTCTCGGAATACCCTCCCGCAAGAACGGCAAGAGGGATGAACAGAACATTGAGTACAATGTTTCGTTCAGATGAAAAATTATCCCGGGAGGTTATACGGGAATAATACGGATAAAGAAACAGCAGAGTAAAAAATATAGCCCAGGAGTAATTGCAGGAGCCGGATAACCACAGAAATACCTGACCGAAATCGGGCGTAAAACACCATATCAGAAAAACAGCCGACAGCAGACAGATAATATTCAGTTTTCTGTCATCTGATTTTATGAAGAAGAAAATAAGTGCAAAAATTCCGGCGGTGATCCCAGCGTTGATCACATTGAACAGTGTTTTCGGCATCAGCATGAGCAGCTGCACAAAAAAATGGGAAAAAACGCGCCCGTTTGTATAAATTCTATGGGCGGCCATGGACGGGAAAATATCAGATATCTTTTCAATGCGTGAATTGTCTCGGAAGCTGAACGCATAGACAAAGTCATCAGACAGCAGCGGTGTATAACTGTTTAGAATAAACATGACAGAGAACACTGCTGTAAAAATAAACAATATAATAAGTCTGTACCGTAAATCTGTCCGCTTTACGGTATCCGGCTTTGCTGTTTCAACTCCGGAGAAATAATTTGAATTTTGTCTCATCGTGCAGTGTCCTTTTCCTTTTTTGCTGAAATTATAGCCCGTATACGGGCAATTGTCAACAAAAGAGCATGATTGTAACTTTAATGCAGAAACTATCTTAAAGGTGGGGTTTCACATTATTGTTTTTGACAGACTATGGGAGACTATGCGGGAAAAGAACATTTCGCAGTACAAGCTGATCCGGGACTATAAAATGAGTACAGGACAGCTTGACAGACTCAGAAAAAACGGAAATATAAGCACTTATACATTGAATCAGCTGTGTGAGATCCTTGGCTGCAAACTGGAAGATATTGCGGAATACAAAAAGGAATAAAAACCAAAAAGAAACGGTTCTCGACACCGATAATCAACGCTTTTTGCAGGGCGGGGGCTTCTATCACCCCTCCCTCTGTCAGCTTTGGGCTGATATTTCCCTCCGGCGGAGGGAGATATCAGTGAATTTTTATGTGTGTACAACGCAGCTAAAAAAACAGCAGTCCCGATTTTTTCGGGGCTGCTGCTTAACGATGTATATCTTTTTCACACCTCCAACACTACCGACGGAGATTTCTCATACGTTGCAAGACTGACGGATACGAGGGCGATGGCGCAGGCGATCGCGCCGGGGACGGTGGGACCGAGACCGAGGGGACTTCCGCAGAGCTTCCATCCGACACAGACGACAAAACCGGCGAGCATGGCAGAGATGACGCCCTGCCTGGTGGCTTTCTTCCAGTAGAGCGCCGCGAACGCCGGGAGTCCTGCGGCGGCGGCATAGAAGCTCCATGCAAACATCAGGATGTTGTAGGCGTTTTTGATATACAGAGCGATGATGAGCGCCCCGATGGGAAGAATGATCGAAAACACCCGGGAGAGGGTGATCTCTTTTTTCTCACTCATGTCGGGATCGACCGTTTTCCAGATATCGTGTACGCAGGTCTGCACGGAGACGAGGAGATAACTGTCAGCGGTTGACATGATAACGGACAGAATGCCCGCGAGAGCCAGTCCCGTAAGTCCCGCCGGGAGCACCTTGATCGCCAGAGCCGGAACAACGGCGTCGGTGGAGCCGAACTGCGCGAGCACGTCGCCGCCGACGATCTGGTGGGCGACCGTGCCCATGAAGTAGACGAGGATGATTGTCAGACCGTAGACAGCCGTGCCGAGGAACATACCCTCCTTGGCACTGTGCCTGTCCTTTGCGGCAAAGGCTCTCTGCCACATCTCCGCGCCCGCCATGGTGAAGACCAGATAGGTAATGATGTCGCCGATGATATCGCCGTTTATGTACGGCTTGGAAAGCTCGGACGGCAGGTTGGCAAGATAGCCGGAAAGTCCGCCCACCTTGATAAGAGACGCGGTGGGAATGAGAATGTACACAAAAACGATCAGCATGACAAACTGCAGAACATCCGTGTAAACTACGCCGAAAAGCCCCGAGGTGGCGGTATAGACCATAAAAACAACACAGGCGATCACTGCGCCCGCCTCATAGGAAATGCCGACTTCTCCGCCCAGCATTTTGATGATCGTGGCGGTGGCGGTCACCTGAGAAGCCACGGTGCCCATCATGGTGAAGGCGATCATGGCACCCAGAAGGATCTTGGCGGTTTTACCGAAACGCTTTTCAAAAAGCTCCGGGATGGATGTGATGTTATACCGGAAGCCGATGTCCGATATTCTCCCCGATATACCGGAAAAAATAAACATTCCCAGCAGATAGGGAATGGCGGTGAGAATGGCTTTGAAGCCGGAGGAGTAGGCAACTCCGGCTCTGCCCATAAGCCCGCTGCCGCCGATGATGGTGGCGCAGACTGTCGCCATCAGGACGAGCGGACCGAAAGAATGTCCGGCTACGTAAAAGTCACCGGCGTTCTTGACCTTCTTTACGCATCTCACGCCGATATAAACCATGGCGATGAGATAGACGGCGATAATGATGAGGTCGATCGAGTTGATTTCGTCGTGTATCATGCTTTTCTCCTTTCAAAAAATATAGGTTATTATATATCAATAATTGATGTTTGTCAATTATTGATATATTGCATAATACACTTGACTTTACCCGCTGTCGGAAGTATAGTATAGTGGCTTTGCCGTATCGGCAGAATTCTGAAAAAAATAAGACGGCATATCGGAGGGAAAATGGGCAGGGAGTATTCTGAAGAGGGCGAGGTCCCGCTTTTCGAGTTGGTGGCGCTGATTTATAAGGCGGCGGATTTTCATTCACTGAAAAAGCTGCATGATCTGACAAAGACGCAGTTTCTCATACTGGCGGCGCTCTATCACAGCGGCACATTGAACATGACAAAAATTTCCGAATATATTTCCTCTTCCAAGGAACAGGCGACAAGGGCGGTCTCGCCGCTGGCGGACAGGGGACTCATCAGCCGCGTCGAGCATTCGGACAACCGCAAGCACGTCTATCTGGAGCTTACGGAGGACGGAAGGGCGCTTGTGGTGACGCTGCGGCGGGAAATGCGAGAGAACATCCGGGCGAAGGTGGAGTCCTCCCTTTCCGCAGCGGAAAAAGAAGAACTGCTCTCTTCGGCGGAAACTCTGACAAATATTCTCACAAAGCTCTGTTGAGCAGCCAATAAGGAAAAACCGATATGTGGATGCCAAAGGAAAAAAACGATGCGAATTTGAATGTAAAGTGGAGCTAAGGTGGGGGGCTTCGCTCTGACCGCTTGCAAAAAATGCGAAAGTATGCTATAAAAGCATTCAAAGGACAGGTGATCTGAACGATGAAGAAGAAAACACTGTGGATATTCACCATGGCGATTCTCTGTCTGATCTTATATACGATCGTCATTTCCCGCATGGACAGGCAGACAAATATCATTTTCGGCGGTGTAGACGGGGCGTATATCAGCGCGGACAGCGCGAGTATGTCGGCGCCCACACCGACGCCGGCACCGGAGCCCACCGAAAATATCTGGCCGGATATTGACATCACAATGGATATTTATTCGGTCATCAATAACGACAATCTGCTCTCCTCCGTCTCCGTGCCGGAGGTCGAGACGATCGCAACGACCACATGGATGCAGTTCCGCAAGGATCATGTGGATGAGCTCAACGCCATGATCTACGCCATGATCGACGCCGGATTCAAGCCCTACATCGCTGGCGCATACAGAACATATTCCTTCCAGAGCCAGCTTTTTAACCAGAAGGCCAGCCAGATCGCCTACGAAAAGGCGGGTGGCAAAACCGTTGACTATACCGACCCGATCTATCAGGAAGCGGCAAAAGAAGCAGAGAGCATCGTTATGAAGCCCGGCTCCAGTGAGCATCAGCTGGGGCTTGCGGTCGATATTCTGGACAGAGAGCGCACGAGAATGGTCTATGCGGACATGGATCAGGAATTTTTCGCGTGGCTTGACGAGCATTGCTGGGAATACGGTTTCATTAAACGCTATCCCACAAAGAAGCTTCTTCTCACCGGCTGGGATGAGCCGTGGCATTACCGCTATGTCGGCAAGGTAGCGGCAAAGTTCATTATGGAACAGGGAATATGTCTCGAAGAATTCTATGCGCACTATGACCCGAGCTTCAAATACTGATACAATAGCTTTACATAATAATTTTGCATGAAAAATACGTAAAAAATCGGCAGGATAGCGAAAAATACTGTTGACAAGGCTTGACAAACAAACTATAATACTAAGGCTGATGTCAGCGGAGGAGTATTTGTATGCTGCTTGATCTGAGAGAAATCATAGAGGTTCCCGGTGCGTCCCTTCCGTTTGTGTGCGACCTTGCCGGGGATGATCTGGATTTTCCGTCTGTCGCGGGTTACAAATCTCTGCCCCATGCCGAAGGCACGGTTTTCAATGAGGCCGGCATACTGCGGCTTACCGGAACCGTGACGGCTGAGATGCGCTGTATCTGCGACCGATGCGGAGAAGAGTTTTTAAGCCTCAAGGAGACTGAGCTTAACGCCACCATCGTCGAGGAGGACACGGATGCCGATCCGGAGCTTTTTGTCCTCGAGGGGGACGGAATAGACATAGACGAGATCGTGTCCACTCTGTTTATTCTGGATATGGAGACAAAGTTCCTGTGTCGGGAGGACTGTAAAGGTCTTTGTTCCCGCTGCGGTAAAAATCTCAACCTCGGTCCCTGCGGATGCAGGAAACAACTTGATCCAAGATTTGCTGTGCTTGAGCAGCTTTTGGATAAAACTCAGGAACGCGAATAAATATTAGAGCTGCTCAGAACAGCCGATATCAGGAGGTGTCAACATGGCAGTCCCAAAAGGAAAAGTATCAAGACAGAGACGTGATAAGAGACGTTCTTCCACATGGAAGCTCGCTGTCCCCGGCATCGTAAAGTGCCCCAGCTGCGGCGCATTCTGCATGCCCCATCGTGCTTGCAAGTCCTGCGGTAAGTACAATGGCCGCCAGGTCATAAACGTTGAAGAGAGCAAGTAAAAAAGCTTTGGGAGGAGAGGAAACGTCCTTTCCTCCTTTTGCTTTTCTTACGCTGAAGCGTAAGAAAATTCATAATTCATAATGCAGAATGCAGAATGCAGAATGCAGAATTGATGCGTCGGCTTTGCCGACTTATTGAAATATAATTATCAATCCCGCATTGCCGCAGAGGGAAAGCAGAAAGCTTTTCAAAGGAGAACAGCCGTGGAAAACATCATAAAATCAATAGACCGCACAAGTCCGCTCCACGGCAGAGCTCACCCGGGAGACATTCTTGTCTCCATCAACGGCCATAAGATCATAGACGTGCTGGATTACAAGTTTTACGCCTATGATGAGCGTCTTGAGATCGTTCTGCGTACAGCGGCAGACGAAGAAAAGAAGATCGGCATCCACAAGCGCGAGGGCGGTGATCTGGGTCTTGATTTCGAGGATTACCTTATGGATAAGCCCCGTTCCTGTGCCAATAACTGCATTTTCTGCTTTATTGACCAGCTCCCCAAAGGGATGCGTCCGACCATGTATTTCAAGGATGATGACGCCCGTCTGAGCTTTCTCATGGGCAACTACATCACCCTTACAAATCTCTCACCGCGGGAGATTCAGCGCGTCATCGACCTGCACATAAGCCCGATCAATGTTTCGGTGCATACGACGAATCCGGAGCTTCGCTGCAAAATGCTTCGAAATCCCAACGCCGGGAAAAGCATTGACATCATGCGCCGTTTTGCGGAAAACGGCATTACCATGAACTGTCAGATCGTCTGCTGCCCGGATATCAATGACGGCGCGGAGCTTGCAAGGACTATGCGCGACCTTGCGGATATGGTTCCGGGAGTTCACAGTGTTTCCGTTGTTCCTCTGGGACTTACGAAGTTCCGGGAAGGTCTTTATCCGCTTACTCCCTTTACAAAGGAGCGCGCCGAAGAAGTACTCGATCAGGTCACGGCATTCGGGGATGAATGTGTGAAGCGTTTCGGCACCCGCATTTTCTTCTGCGGGGACGAGCTTTACATTAAGGCGGAGCGGGATATTCCCGAAGATGAGTTTTACGAGGAATATACCCAGCTCGAAAACGGTGTGGGTATGTTCCGGCTGATGGAAACGGAGTTTACTTCCGCTCTCCGACTTTCCGACGAGCCGGACGGCGTGCCCTTTTCCATAGCCACCGGCGTTTCGGCAGCGCCGTTTTTTGAGAAACTGCTTGAAAAAGCCAAAGAAAAATACCCGATGCTCAACGGGAAAGTTTACGGGATCGTCAATGACTTCTTCGGTCGCAGCATCAATGTTGCAGGACTCATTACCGGCGGCGACCTGATAAATCAGCTTAAAGGCAAAGACCTCGGGCGGCGCCTTTTCATATCGCAGAATATGCTCCGCCGTGCGGAGATGGATTTTCTGGACGATGTGACGCTCACGGAGGCTTCCGAGGCGCTGAAGGTTCCCATATACCCCACAGAGCAGGACGGCTTTGCTCTCTGGGACGCGATCTCCGGTATATTACCGGAGGTAAAGCTTCCGGAATGTGACGGCGAACAGACGGAGTATTATAATTATAATCAGAACCGATAATCAGATAAATTGGCAGGATTATCCAGACCAATTTTCAATATTTTTTTGAGGCAGCTTTGCCGCCTCAAACACACCTAGAGGCGAGCAAAGCGAGCCCTCATGCCGACCAAAGCGGCTTTAGCTGCTGCGATAAGCATGAGTCCCTCGATTATAAAACATTTGTTTTATAATCGAATGTTTTATAATCGAATAGAATTAGGAGGTAAATACATGGCAAGACCTCTTGTTGCAATAGTAGGCAGACCAAATGTCGGAAAGTCCATGCTGTTCAACCGTCTGGCAGGACAGCGCCTTTCCATTGTGGAAGACACCCCGGGCGTTACCCGCGACAGGCTTTACGCCCCCTGCGAGTGGTGCGGCAGAACCTTTGATATGGTCGATACCGGCGGTATTGAGCCGAGAACCGACAGTGAGATCCTTCTTTTCATGCGCGAGCAGGCGCAGATCGCCATTGACACATCCACGGTCATCGTGCTTGTCACCGATCTTCGCACGGGTGTGACGGCAGCGGACAAGGACGTTGCCAATATGCTGCTGCGCTCGAAGAAGCCTGTTGTGCTGGCGGTCAACAAGGCCGACTCCACCGGCGCGGTCGATCCCAATATCTATGAATTCTATTCTCTCGGTTTGGGAGACCCTATCCCCGTCTCTGCGGTCCACGGTCACGGAACGGGCGATCTGCTGGATGAATGTCTGAAATATTTCCCCGAGGCGAATGAGGACGAAGAAGAGGACGAGACTGTCAAGGTCGCCGTTATCGGCAAGCCGAATGTGGGCAAATCCTCTCTGGTCAACTGCGTTTTAGGCGAAAAACGCACGATCGTCAGCGATGTTGCCGGTACGACCCGCGACGCTGTGGACAGCTTCTTTGAAAACAGCTTCGGGAAATACACCTTCATTGACACGGCGGGAATACGCCGCAAATCCAAAGTTGAGGAGCGCGTGGAGAAATTCTCCGTCATGCGCGCGCAGATGGCTATTGAACGGGCAGACGTCTGCCTCATTCTCATAGACGCGAGAGACGGCGTGACCGAGCAGGATACCAAGATCGCCGGACTTGCCCACGAAGCGGGGAAGGCGAGTATCATCGTTGTCAACAAGTGGGATCTGGTCGAAAAAGAGACCGGTACCATGGAAAAAATGCGCAAGGACATCCTGCGCGATCTGAACTTCATGAGCTATGCCCCCGTGCTTTTCATCTCTGCCCTCACCGGTCAGCGGACAGAACGCATTTTTGAGCTTATCAACTATGTCAACGACCAGTCGAGTATGCGCATCACCACCGGTATGCTCAACAATGTCCTTGCCGATGCTCAGGCGAGAGTCCAGCCGCCCACGGACAAGGGACGCCGACTCAAGATCTATTACATGACACAGACCGGTATCCGTCCGCCTAACTTTGTTGTTTTCTGCAACAGCGCGGAGCTGTTCCATTTCTCGTATCAGCGCTACCTTGAAAATCAGATACGCTCTGTTTTCGGCCTTGAGGGAACACCGGTTCGGCTCGTGATCCGCCAGAAAGGTGATAAGGAATGATACTGTACTGGTTTCTGCTGCTTTTCATAGCCATCCTTTCCTACGGAATCGGCAGCCTGAGCACGAGGATCTTAGCTTCAAAATATGTTTTCAAAGCAAGACTGAGCGCCTTGGGGAAAGGAAACAAATGGTTTTCCAATTTCCGGCGTATTTACGGTGTCGGCGGCTTTATAAAGCTTCTTCTGACCGAGCTTATAAAGGACGTTATCCCCATTCTGATCGGCGGACTGGTGCTGGGATTTCGCGGTCATGCGGATGTCGGCAGGATGTTTGCGGGACTGTGTGTTGTTTTGGGAAGACTATATCCGCTGTTCTACGATTTCAAGGGCTGCCACGCGACGGTCGCCATAGCTTTGCTGAGCTTTTTTGCCGACCCTGCAGCGGGAATTGCGGCATCGGTCGTCGGATTGGCCGTAACTTTACTGACTCGCTATATCTCGCTGGGCGCGGTCGCGGCGGCCGGACTTGCGGCGTTTGTCTCTCTTCTTGTGGTGGACGATGCGCTGATCCGGAACCTGATTTTCATCTCGGCGGGTCTCGTGCTTTTCCGGCATATTCCGGCGCTTATAAGACTGCTCTCGGGACGCGAGGAGCGCCTCAGTTTTGAAGAGGACATCAGCTATAAACTGGACGAAAAATTTTGATTTTTTGAAAAAAACTATGGATAAAACAGGCGGTGTATGTTATAATATCCAAAAAATATTTTTGAGGTATGCCATGAAACGTTTTGCAGCATTTATGCTTGTTTTTTCAATGCTGTTTGCCATTGCCGCTTTTTCATCAGCCGACAGCAGCACCGAGCTTAGATTGGTGTTCACTGCGGAGGGAAGAGTGGTAAAGGATCTCAGCGGAAACAAGGTAAACGGAGCGCTTTCCGACAAAATTTTCAGCAGACTCTATTCGCTTACACAGAACAGCAAGTTTGACCATGGTGCGGTCGAAAGCTCTGAGATCGAGGTTTTTTTGGATGAGGACGGGAATATTTCCTTCGGCAAACAGGTTTTGACCGCAAAGGATGGGACCGTTTATGAAAGCAGCAATGCCGAGGCTGTTGTTTTTGACAGCTCCAACAGATTTACGGGCTGCGGTACGGGTGAATCTGTGCTGACAGTGATCGATGCCGCCGGTCAGGAGATCAGCAGTTCGACCGTGAATGTGACAGCTATGACATCCGGCAGAAATCTCGTTGTCAATCCCTGCCCGAAATGCGGAGACAACCAGTATGACAGACTCCATGCTATGAGCTGCGGTCATTTCAGCTGCGAAGAGGGCGAAGTCGATCATGGTTCTGCGTCCTGCGGAAAAGAAGCTCATTTCAAGTGCGACGGTAAAGATCACGGCCTCTGCCCCAACTGCCTTGAACCTCTTTGCGAGGGAGAACACGGTGCGGGCGTCTGTAAACATATTCACACGGTCGAGCATTCAAATCTTTTGTATTCGGCAAGCCAGAGGGGAATGTTCAGGGTAGTATATTGCCCTGTCTGCGGAGTTTACTATATCCATCAGTACTGGTGAGTTTCCACATATATTTTGGGAGGTAGGATATGAAACGTTTTATTGCTTTTTTATTGACTGCGGTTATGCTTTTTGCTCTTTCCGTCTGCGCATTTGCCGCGGAAGCGCAGTATACCCTGCATATGGACAGAAACGGAAAAACTTTGCTGGATGCTGACGGAAATGCTGTCAGCGGAGCTGTCAAAGACAAAGCCGTTGCAGAGTTTTACAGTCTGATGAATGGCGTTAACATTAACTGGATGGACTTCAATTATGATGAATTTGAAGTTAAGGTTGACGACAGCGGCAATGTTGCTCTCGGCAAGCAGACTCTTTCTCTGCTGGACGGTACTTTCCGCACCAGCAGCGATGCCGAAGTCGGCTTGTTTGTGAAACCCGACAGATATCAGGCCAGCGGCGACGGAGAGGTTACATTTGCGGTTGTCGACTTTGACGGAACGGAGATTGGTTCTGCAGACGCAACGACGGAATTTGATGACTGCGGAAGACGTGTTTTTAACTGCCTGTGCATAAACTGTGAAGAGAACCAGGACGATAACCTCCATATGATGATCTGCGGGCACTATTCATGCGAAGCGGGTGATGTCGGTCACAAAGCAGGGGAGTGCGGCACTCCCGGTCATATGAACTGTGACGGCAACTGCCATGACCTGTGCACCAATTGTCAGGAACCTCTGTGTTCCGGGATGCACGGTGTGGGTGTGTGCGAGCATGTTCACAAATGGATAATCAGCCCGGTTTGGGCATACTGTGAGACTTGCGGCAAGGCAGAGTACAATGAAAAAATCGCCGTAAACCTTATTCCCTGATTTATATAAGGCAATACCGCATAATGCGGCAAGAGCAGATGGCGAGAGAAAATGGGTTCTGATGAAGGCATTTTTTCGCAGGAATACTTTGTGTATTGCAAGAAAAAATGACAAAATCTGAGCACATTTTATCCGTCAGCTGCCGCAGAC
>JAZLGK010000110.1:0-5755 GCA_045616265.1 Candidatus Limivicinus sp.
CGATTGTAAAAGTCGGGCAATTAACCACGGCGTTATGTCCCAATCACGGTAGGGAACGGTCTTGACCGTTCCGAAAACTCCGGGGCTGCGGCTTGTCTGCGGTACGCTCAAGGGCGTTCCCTACGGTGCGGCGGAGTTCCCTACGGTGCGGCGGAGTTCCCTACGGTACGGCGGAGTTCCCTACGGTACGGCGGAGTTCCCTACGGTGCGGCGGAGTTCCTTACGGTGCGGCGGAGAAAAATCAATAATCAGACACTTAAAAATCCTTGATTTTTCAAGTTTTTTTGAGTTTTACAAGTGACTATTACGGTAACCAAAGGAGGTCTCTCAGTGAAAACAGAGCTTATCAGGGTGCTTTTCGGCTTTACAAACTGTTATGTCATCATCGATGAACGCAGCGGCGGATGCGCTGTAATAGACCCGGGCGGAAACCCGGAGAAAACAGAGAAGCTTATGGCTGATCACAGCCTCACCCTTGAAAACATACTTCTCACACACGGACATTATGACCATACCGGCGCGGTTTCCGCTCTGCGGGAAAAACATCCGGAATGTGCGGTATATCTGAACGGCGCGGACAGGATCGTTTCGGAGGACAAGAGGATCAAACGGCTGTTTCCGCCTGTGGAGAATACCCTGAACGCCTGTGAGGGCGCGGTGATCCGCCTCGGAGAAACGGAAATACGGGTCATGGAGACACCGGGACACTCGAAGGGGAGCGTATGCTATATTGCGGAGAACTGCATTTTCAGCGGCGATACTCTCTTTGCTTCCGCTGTCGGCCGAACCGATTTTTTCGGCGGAGACGAAGAGCAGATGCGGCGCTCGCTGGCAAGACTGCTTGCCCTTGAAGGCAATTACACGGTTTTTCCGGGACATATGGAGGCGGCGGAGCTGGAAACGCTGCGCAGGAATGCCCCGTTTTTTCAAAGCGGCGGCAAAACTCCCGAAAAAAAGCGTTGACAAAAGAAACAGGATGTGCTAATGTATTAATCGATTAATACGGCGGTACAAAAGGAGAAACAAATGGATTGGCAATTTGACAATAATCTCCCTATATATACACAGATCGTATATAAATACAGGCTTGCCATTGCTTCGGGTGAGCTGAAACCGGGCGAAAAGCTTGTCGCGGTCCGGGATGCGGCGTTTCAGGCGGGCGTAAATCCAAACACCATGCAGCGTGCCCTTCAGGAGCTGGAACGTATGGGACTTGTCTATACCCAGCGCAGCAGCGGCCGCTTTGTCACCGAGGATCCGGAGATCATATCCGATACCGGAAATAAGCTGGCGGAGGATACCGTGCGCCGGTTTCTGCGATCCATGTCCGCGCTGGGACTTGACAGAGGGCAGATCATTGACATGATAAAAAACGAAAAGGAGAATTTGAATGGCAATACTTGAATGCAGCGGTCTTACGAAAAAATTCGGCTCCAAGACGGCGCTGGATGATTTCAGCGTTACGGTCGAACCGGGCAGGATCGTCGGACTTCTGGGACCGAACGGAAGCGGAAAAACAACGCTCCTGAAGCTCGCAAACAGTCTTCTGACCCCCACAGACGGGCAGATCCTCATCGACGGCGAACAACCGGGAAAGAAAAGCAAAACGCTTATCAGCTATCTGCCGGACAGAAACTATCTTCCGGACTGGATGAACTGCGAAAAGCTCATGGACTTTTTTGAGGACTTCTATGCGGATTTTGACCGGGAGAGAGCGGAGGATATGATCGCAAGACTGGAGCTTGACCGGAAAATCACGATCCGCCAGATGTCCAAGGGTACCCGGGAAAAGGTGCAGCTTATTATGATCATGAGCCGCAGGGCGAAGCTCTATCTGCTGGATGAACCCATCGGCGGCGTCGATCCCGCCGCGAGGGATTATATCCTTGAAACCATTATCCGAAATTATGAAAGTGAGGCGTCCATCCTCATTTCAACCCATCTGATAAGTGATGTCGAAAAGATTCTGGATGATGTGATCTTTATCAATAACGGCAAAAAGGTGCTGTCTTCCTCGGTTGACGAGATCAGGGAGATGCACAGCAAGAGTGTGGACGAGTATTTCCGGGAGGTGTTCAGATGCTGGGAAAACTGATAAAGCATGAGTTTCGCGCAACGGGAAGGATCATGCTTCCCCTGCTTGGCGCTCTGCTTGTTCTTTCACCGATAGCGGGGCTTATTATGAGAGCCCTGGACAGAGGACAGCTGAAAAATCTCTTCCGTTTTCTGGGAGGGGCAGTGGTTGGACTTTTCTTTATGGCTGTTGCGGCAGTCTTCGTAATCTCTCTTGCTTTGATGGTACGCAGGTTTTACAGTAATTTACTGCAGGATGAGGGTTATCTCATGTTCACGCTCCCAGTCAGCACGCATTCGCTGATCTGGTCAAAGCTGATCGTATCCTTCGTGTGGTTTGTTGTTTCGGTTGTTTCAAGCGTGATCTTTATTGCCGTCGTCGTTGCGGTAAGCTATGCCGGGGCGGACTTTTCCGGCGCAATAAGCTTTTTAAGGGAGCTGACGCGTCTTGTGGGTGGCTGGAACATGGCGGCGTATACTCTGGAAGGCATTATCTGCCTTTTCCTGCTTTCGTGCTCGATATGCCTGCATTTCTATGCCGCGATCGCTCTGGGCTACAGCTTTGCCGACCATAAAACACTGCTCAGCGTGTGTTTTTATGTGCTGCTGAGCATCGTGATGACCTGGCTTATGTTCATGGCGTTCAGACTTGTCGGAGACGGTGTCATGGGATATATTGCAGAGATAATGGATGTCTGGATGGACGGCATAAAGGAAGAACTGAATTATGCGGTAATTCCCCATGCTCTGTTTCTTGCATCCGGTCTGTATTTTCTCATCGTATCCGCCCTTTACTATATCCCGACGATCCTTCCGTTGAAAAAAAGCCTGAATATCAACTGATCTGTTCATACCGCCTCTCCGGAGGCGGTATTTTAATTTTTCTCTTTTCAAATGGAAAAAATGTGCTATAATAAAAAAGCTTTAACATACCGATATTCTTTTTTTCCGGGAGAAAAATATGCAGAGCGTTAAAAAAACCAAAACGAACAGTAAAACACCGGTTTTTGCCGATAAAAACGATCCGCTGTATCATAAGCTCAGCTATATCTGCAAACAGTTTCGCCTTGAAGGAGATCTGATAATCTACCGTCTTATACCGTCCGGGCACATCAATACCGCTTATTACGTCGCGCTGTATGACGGACGCGAGGTGAAGCAGTTCCTTGTCCAGATGGTCAACTGGTATGTTTTCAAAGACCCTGTTTCCATGATGAACAATATCGACCTCATTACCAAGCACGTGATGGAAAAGGAACGCACTCTCGAACGCCGGCGCAGACTGCACTTCCATCATACCGAAAACGGCGATAATTTCCTGATCTTAGGGGAAGGCGACAACAGAGAATTCTGGAGACTTTATAATTTTGTGGAGCGTTCCGTTTCCTTTGAAACTGCGGCGGGCAATCCAGAAGTCCTTTCCCGTTCCGGTCAGGCTTTCGGAAAATTCGTGACCCAGCTTCAGGATTTTGACGCGAGCCAGCTTGTGGAGAGTATCCCGCATTTCCATGATACCCGATTCAGACTGAATACATTTTTTGAGGACGTAGAGAGAGACGAGGTCGGCAGGGTAGAGGAAGTACGGGAAGAGATCGAAGAGATCCGCAGAAACCGGGCGTTTGCCTGTACGCTCTGCGAGATGATCGACAGGGGAGAGCTGCCGCTTCGCGTGACCCATAACGATACCAAAACAAATAATATCCTCTTCGACATAGATACTCTCGATCCGCTCGTGATCATTGACCTTGATACCTGTATGCCGGGTCTGGCATGCTATGACTTCGGCGATACGATCCGTTTTGCCGCCTGCACCGGAGCGGAGGATGAGCCGGAAAATTATCTGGATCTGGATCTTTTCCGAGCCTATGCGGAGGGGTATATCCGGGAAACGTCGGATATCCTGACCGATAACGAGCTCGATTCTCTGGCTCTCGGCTCCTGCATCATTACTCTGGAGCTTGCCAGCCGCTTCCTCGACGACTACATAACCGGCGATAAGTATTTCCGGATCGACTGGCCCACGCAGAATCTCGACAGAGCCCGTTCCCAGCTCAGCCTCTTCCGGAGTATGCGGGAGCATTTTGACGAAATGAATACGATCGTTCACGAAATAGCGGGAAGATAGTATAAATACCGAAAATACCTCGGATCGATGTGTCCGGGGTATTTTGTTTATTATGTGCGTCATAGAATCTATCAAAAGGAGTGATCGGTTTGATAGATCTCAGAGGATGGGTCAGACGCAACGGAAAAATCTTTTCGGTTCTGGGTACGGCACTGATAATCGCGGTCGTTTTCGGTCTGGTGAACGACCCGGTGATCGTGGGGGTTACGGCGGTAAAAAGGAGTCTGCCGGTTTACTGCGTGCAGAGAGAGGATAAAACGGTCGCTCTCAGCTTTGATGCGGCATGGGGAAACGAGGATACGAAGACGATCATCGATATTATGGAAAAATACGGCGTGAAGACAACTTTTTTTGTCGTCGGCGACTGGGTGAAAAAGTATCCCGAGTCCGTCCGTCAGCTTGCGGAAGCGGGGCATGAGGTGATGAATCACTCTCTCAGCCACGCTCATTTTTCAAAGCTCAGTGAAAACGATATCATAAGCGATATTGAGAAATGCAATGAGCTGGTCGAGGCGGAGACAGGGGTAAAGCCGACCCTGTTCCGGTGCCCCTACGGGGAATACGATGACCACGTCATAGAAGCTGTCCGCTCCATCGGGATGACGCCGGTGCAGTGGGATGTGGACAGTCTGGACTGGAAG
Organism: Candidatus Limivicinus sp.; assembly: GCA_045616265.1. GTDB lineage: Bacteria > Bacillota > Clostridia > Oscillospirales > Oscillospiraceae > Limivicinus. The sequence continues at coordinate 4,840 of JAZLGK010000110.1, forward strand.
GAGATTCCGGCCGGAGAGATCCAAAGCCGGGTACTCAAAAAAATTCAGCCGGGGAGCATCGTCCTCTTTCACAACGCTGCAAAGCATACGCCGGAAGCCCTGCCCGGAATCATTGAAGCGATGCAGCGCGACGGGTATACTATCGTACCCGTATCGCAGATCCTGCTGAGCGGCGACTATGTGATCGACCATACCGGAAAACAGTGTCCTGCCTGATTTTATGAAAAGATCGTGTTTCCCGTACTTGTAAAGAGAATAGACCTGTGGTAAAATAATCAAAAGACGAATTGCGCAGGAGTATTCATGTATAAAAGGTATATAAAAAGAATTCTGGATATCGTTCTGTCTGCTGTGGGAATGATTTTTATGCTTATCCCCACGCTGATCATTTCGCTGATAATAAAAGCAGAAGATCCGGGGCCCGTTTTTTTTACGCAGAAGAGGGTAGGGCTTCATAAGGAATATTTCAAACTGTATAAATTCCGCTCAATGAAAATGTCCACACCGTCGGAGGTGCCCACGCATCTTCTGAAAGCTCCCGAGCGCTATCTCCTCCGCTGCGGCAGAACGATGAGAAGATTCAGTATAGATGAGCTTCCTCAGCTTCTTAACATTTTTATCGGAGATATGTCGGTGATCGGCCCGAGACCGGCTTTGTGGAATCAGGACGATCTGATCGCAGAGAGAGATAAATACGGCGCAAACGATGTAAAGCCGGGTCTTACCGGCTGGGCGCAGATCAACGGCCGGGATGAGCTGGAGATCCCGGAAAAGGCAAGGCTTGACGGGGAGTATGTGGAAAAAGAGTCGTTTCTCTTTGACTGCAGATGCTTTTTCGGTACCGTAGGAAAAGTCCTGAAAAGCGACGGCGTTGTCGAAGGCGGAACGGGGAAAACGAAAAAAGATTAAAATGCTC
>JAZLGK010000111.1:0-5477 GCA_045616265.1 Candidatus Limivicinus sp.
GGTCTCTTTGTTTGTGATGATTCAATTATACCACAAAATCGAGTGAATTTCTTCCCTTTTTTTATTCTTTTTTTCTTGTTTACCTACTTTTTTACTTGGCGTTTTCCTGCGGATAACTTTTCACCGAAACTCAAGGAAAAACATTCTTGTGCAAATCCGTAGCGTGTGATAAAATTACATTCATGACAGACAAATTTGAAAAAGAGTATATCAGACAGCGCAGACACTTTATTGAAAGCCGTTTTCCCGATCTCAACGATATGCAGTTAAAAGCAGCTATGGTCACGGAGGGACCTTTGCTTATACTGGCGGGAGCGGGAAGCGGAAAGACGACGGTGCTTATAAACCGCATTGAGAATCTGCTGACCTTCGGAAGAGCATCCGACACAGGAGAACTTCCTTTCCACGCCGACGAAAAGGGGCTCGAAATACTCCGGTGCGGTGGGGACGAGGCGATCCCCTATGCCGCTCTGGAACCGGTCGAACCGTGGCGCATCCTTGCCATCACCTTTACGAACAAGGCGGCCGGCGAGCTGAAAAGCCGTCTGGAGATGAGACTCGGCGATATGGCAAATGGTATATGGGCCTGCACCTTTCACGCCGCCTGTGTGCGCATCCTCCGCCGCGACGCGGAGAAGCTCGGCTATCCTTCGAGCTTTACCGTCTATGATACCTCGGACAGTCAGACGCTTGCCAAGCGCATCCTCAGGGATATGGATATCGACGAAAAGCTTCTGCCGCACAAGGCGGCGCTCTCGGCGGTGAGCCGTGCAAAGGATGAAAAGATCGGCGCGGCGGAATATCTCCAAAAGGCGGCGCTCTCCGGCGATATCCGCGCCAAAAAGCTCGGTGAATTCTATCTTGAGTATTCGAGAAGACTTTTTGCTGCCGGGGCGATGGATTTTGACGACCTTATATACAATACCGTCCTTCTTTTAGAGGGGAACGACGATGTACGCGATTACTGGCAGAGAAGATTTAAATATATCCTCATAGACGAATATCAGGACACAAATCACCTCCAGTATCTGCTGGCGTCCCTGCTCGCGGGAGAAAGGAAGAATCTCTGCGTCGTAGGGGATGACGACCAGAGCATCTATAAGTTCCGCGGCGCTACCATTGAGAACATTCTCTCCTTCGAGGATCAGTATAAAGGCTGCCGCACGATACGGCTCGAGCGCAACTACCGCTCCACCGGGCACATCCTCGCCGCCGCAAACTCGGTGATCCGGCATAACAGAGGCAGAAAAGGGAAAGAGCTTTGGACAAACGCCGATATGGGTGATAGAATAAAGCTCACCGTGGCCGACAATGAGACGGAAGAGGCGCAGTATGTCGCCGCGGCCATTATGGCGGAGTACGGCAAAGGAGCCAATTGGCGGGACAGTGCGGTGCTTTACCGCATGAACGCTCAGTCCAACCAGTTTGAATACGCTTTTAAAAGAAGCGGTATCCCCTACCGCATCATCGGCGGTACAAGATTCTTTGAACGGGCTGAGATAAAAGATATACTCGCATATCTCTGCGTGATCGCCTCTCCGAACGACGATCTGCGCCTTGGAAGGATCATCAACGTTCCGGTGCGCGGCATCGGCGAGAGGAGCGTGGAGATTGCTCGGGAAATCGCTGCGGAAAAGGGCTGCAGTCTCTTTTCGGTCATAAAAAATGCCGATATGCACCCGGAGCTTTCGCGTCCGGCGATCCGCATGAGGCAGTTTGCCGCACTGATCGATGAGCTCAGAAGCTTTTCGGAGAATAATCCTCCCGATCTTCTGCTGGATGAGCTCATTGACAAAACCGGCTATATCCGTGCTCTGGAAGAGAAGAATACGCTGGAGGATGCTGCCCGTATCGAAAACGTCCGGGAGCTCAAAACCAGCATAGTCACCTTTATGAAGGAGTCCGGGGACACGACGCTGGACGGATATCTTGCCAATGTCGCGCTCTATACCGACATGGATACCTATGATCCCGACGCTGACAGCGTTGTTCTTATGACTATGCACACGGCAAAAGGACTGGAGTTTCCCACTGTCTATCTTGCCGGCATGGAGGAGACGATCTTCCCCGGTATTCGCGCCATCGGCGACAGCGAGGAAATGGAGGAGGAGCGGCGGCTTTGCTATGTGGCTATCACAAGAGCGAAGAAAAAGCTGGAACTTCTCTGCACCCGTCAGAGGATGATCTTCGGCAAAACCAATGTCAATAAGGTTTCCCGCTTTGTCAATGAAATCGCAGACGAGAATATTGAAAAAAACATCCCGAAGGGCTACGGATATCGGGACAACTCCCTGCAGGAGGAATTTGCGGCAAAAAGAACATACAGCTCCGGCTATACTCGTGCCGCGTCCGCTGCAGCGCAGGAAACGAAAAAGGTCGAGTACGCAGTGGGCGATCATGTGAAACACACGTTCTTCGGCGATGGAGTCATAACCAAAATAACGCCTATGGGCGGGGATCATTTTGTGGAAATAAACTTCTCCGCACAGGGTACAAAAAAGCTCATGCTCCGTGCCGCCGCCTTACATATGACAAAGAATTAATATACTGTTTGATCTAAAGCAAAATAGAACCGTCATTGCGAGCCAGTGCGCACACTGGTGTGGCAATCCGTTTCTTTTGGCAGGCAGAATATCAGAATAGTATATATTTTCAGCTAACAAAGGATATATCTATGAATAAAAGAATGGGACTCTGGGGAAGACTTGCCATCTTCTCCACTGCAGTGATCTGGGGTACTTCGTTTGTAATTCTCAAAAACGCCATTGACGGGCTGGGCGTGCTGTGGGTGCTCGCCATGCGTTTTATCATTTCGGCGGTGCTTCTGCTTGCTCTGGCAGGCAAGCGGCTTAAGAAAATGAGCCGGGAGAGCGTAAAGGGCAGTATTCTCATCGGCGTCTGCCTTGCCACTGCCTATATCGTTCAGACCTACGGGCTGAAATACACGACCCCGGGCAAAAACGCGTTTCTCACCTCCGTCTACTGCGTGATGGTTCCCTTTTTCGCGTGGCTTTTCTATAAGAGAAAACCGGGCGCGCACAATATTATTGCGGCGTTTCTGTGCGTTGCCGGTATCGGGCTGGTGGCTCTGGACTCCGGCTTTGACCGAGTCAATATCGGCGACATCCTCACGCTTCTCTGCGGCATTTTTTATGCCATGCAGATCATTCTGATGGAGCAGTATATCTCCGGCTGCGACTCGCTGAGCGTTTCCGCAGTAGAATTCTCCACGGCGGCGCTCATCTGCCTCGCGGGAGCTGTTCTCTTTGAGGGGAAGCCTATACTTCCGCAGGGCGGGCAGATCTTCAGCATACTGTATCTCGCCGTCATGTGTACCGCGCTCTGCTTCTTCCTGCAGGCCTGGGGCATGAAATACACTCCGTCATCCACCGCGGCGATGCTGATGACGCTCGAGGCGGTTTTCGGAACGCTCTTCTCGGTACTTATCTACCACGAGCAGGTCACGCTTCGGCTTCTCATCGGCTTTGCGATGATCTTCATCGCGGTCGTCCTGTCTGAAGCGGGACCAGAGATTTTTGATATGCCGCGCAAGGGGCAAAGTGGAGAGTGGAGAGTGGAGAGTGAAGAGTAAAAATCTCAAAAAACAGAATATTTTGTGGCTCCTGCTCTTTGCCCTGTCGCTGGCGCTGATGCTCTGGAAGCTGCCCTACGGCTTCGGCGGGGATGACGAAGGCTTTTACCTCACGGTCGCTAACCGTTTGACGTTGGGAGAAAGACTCTTCACCGATGAATGGCACCTTTCACAGCTCTCCTCCTTTTTCCTTTTTCCTTTTGTTTTTCTTTACAAAAGCATCGTCGGCAGTACGGAGGGGATTCTCTTCGCCTCCCGGTGGCTGTATCTTTTCTGCCACACGGCGGCATCGGCCGTTGTTTATCGGCGGCTCCGGAACTACGGCGCTCTGTCGGTGATCGGAAGCATCTTTTTCCTTCTGTTCACGCCCTTTGACATGATGACGTGCAGCTACAACACCGTCGCCCTCGATTCTCTGGCGCTTTGCGGAGCCTTTGCCGCATCCTGCGAAAAGGACAGCGACATGATACTCGCCGGTGTATTCCTCGCCTGCGCCGTCGTATGCTGTCCCTATCTTGCCGCGGCATTTTTCGTCTATGCTCTCCTTGTTTTGGCATACAGACTCATTTACAGGAAAAACGGAAGAGAGTTTTTTGATTTCAGACCTTTTTCGCCAAAAGCCCTCGGACTTGTTACCGCAGGTGCGGGAGCGGTCTTTGTGCTGTTTCTTTTGTTTTTACTTACGCACACCGGTATTCGGGAAATCGTGAAAAGTCTGCCGGGGCTGTTTTCAGATCCCGAGCATCCTGCCGATTCTCTTTTATTCAAGCTCGAACACTATGTCTACTGCGTGATAACGAGTCACCCTTATGCCTTTATCCCTGTGGGCGCGTATACGCTGACGCTTGCAGCAATGCTCTTTGACAAAAACAGGAAAAAGCGTGCTCTTGCGTACATTTCTCTTTCCGCTGCTGTGAGCGTTTTATGGCTTGCTCTTTTTATTCCGGAGCTTATTCCGAAAAACTTCAACGCCATCACGGTGCCGCTTTTCCCGCTGGGACTTACCGCGTATATTCTGCTCGAAAAAAAGCCCCGGGCGCTGTTCGATTTCATGTTTCTTTTGCCGCTCATCTATTCCGTCTGCGTTTGCTCCACCTCCAACATGGGCTTTGATATTCTTGCCATCGGCTATTCTGTGGCCAATATCGCCGGGATTATCTTTATTGGCTTGTTTATCCGTGAAAACGTCGGCTCAGAGAAAAAAAAGGCTGTTTTCGCCGTCTGCATTATCCCTCTCGCTCTTTCGGGGTGGCTCATACCGCAGGTGAAAATAAGTCACTGCTTCTGGGACGCAGCTCCCGCAGTGCTGGACGCAAGACTTGAACAGGGGCCCGCGAAGGGCATCGTCACGAACGGATACTTCAAAGCCTCTTATGATAAAATCTATGAGGATATGTCGGAATATAAAGGTAAAAGCGGGAATATTCTCATATACTCCCAGCAGTGCTGGGAATATCTCATTCCGGAAATGCCCTATGCCTCCTTCTCCGCATGGCTTTCCGGACTTGACGAAAAGACGGACGAGCGCCTTGCGCTTTATTACGATATGAACCCCGACAACACGCCCGATCACATCTATATCCCCAAAACCTCCGCCTTCGGGGAGCTGAACATTCCCGCAGAGCAGATCACGGCAGACGCGGCGCAATACGGCTTTACGGTGACAGAAAACGCAATAAGCTATAAACTGAGCAGATAACAGAATCTCCCGCTGTTTTTAAGCAGCAGGAGATTTTCAGTATCATAGGGCAATACCGCATAATGCGGCAAGAGCAGATGGCGAGAGAAAATGGGTTCTGATGAAGGCATTTTTTCGCAGGAATACTTTGTGTATTGCAAGAAAAAATGACAAAATCTGAGCACATTTTATCCGTCAGCTGCCGCA